>NZ_LMFL01000008.1:1231-166438 GCF_001426805.1 Brevundimonas sp. Root1423 | reverse complement strand
GTCGACCAGGCCCGACAGCGAGGATTCCGAACCGATCGGGAACTGGATCGGCACGGCCTTGGCGCCCAGGCGGTCGCGGATCGACTGCACCGAGGCGTCGAAATCAGCGCCGATCTTGTCCATCTTGTTGACGAACACGATGCGCGGCACGCGGTATTTGTCGGCCTGGCGCCAGACGGTTTCGGTCTGCGGCTCGACGCCGGCGTTGCCGTCCAGCACCGTCACGGCGCCGTCGAGCACGCGCAGCGAACGTTCGACTTCAATGGTGAAGTCCACGTGGCCGGGGGTGTCGATGATGTTGAGGCGCTTTTCTTTCCAGAAAGCGGTCGTCGCGGCGGACGTGATGGTGATGCCGCGCTCCTGCTCCTGGTCCATCCAGTCCATGGTCGCGGCGCCGTCGTGGACTTCGCCGATCTTATGGTTCTTGCCGGTGTAATACAGGATCCGCTCGGTCGTCGTCGTCTTGCCCGCGTCGATGTGGGCCATGATGCCGAAGTTGCGGTAGTCCTCGATCTTGTGCGTGCGGGCCATGAAAGCGTGCCTTGAAGTGAGTTCAGGACGCGGTGGGCGCCCTCGGGGAGATCGTCGATGTTCGGATAAGCGGGCGCGGGCGATTTAGCTCAAACCGCCCGCGCCGGATAGTCACTAGATAGGCGCCGAACAGGGCGCCTTGAAGGCGTTTACCAGCGGTAGTGGCTGAAGGCGCGGTTCGCCTCGGCCATCTTGTGGGTGTCTTCGCGCTTCTTGACCGCGGTGCCGCGGTTGTTCGAAGCGTCCAGCAGCTCGGCGGCCAGCTTTTCGGTCATGGTGTTCTCACCACGCTTGCGCGCAGCGTTCACCAGCCAGCGGATGGCCAGGGCGCGGCGACGATCGGGGCGAACCTCGACCGGCACCTGATAGGTGGCGCCGCCGACGCGACGCGAACGGACCTCGACCGACGGCTGGACGTTTTCCAGGGCGGTGTGGAAGGTCTGGACCGGCTCGAAGTCCTTCTTCTTGTCGGCCAGGATTTCGAACGCGCCGTAGACGATGTTCTCGGCGACGGCCTTTTTGCCCTCGTACATGACGTAGTTCATGAACTTGGTGACGGTCAGATCCTTGTATTTGGGATCCGGCAGGACTTCGCGTTTCTGGGCGCGGTGGCGACGGGACATGGGCTTGGCCTTCTAAAGACGTATCTGGGTGCCGGCTTTCGCTGGCGAATGGAGTGGGTCGGTCGCTTACTTCGGACGCTTGGCGCCGTAGTGCGAACGGCGCTGCTTGCGGTCCTTGACGCCTTGCGTGTCGAGCACGCCGCGCAGGATGTGGTAGCGAACGCCGGGCAAGTCCTTGACGCGGCCGCCGCGGATCAGGACCACCGAGTGCTCCTGCAGATTGTGGCCTTCGCCGGGGATGTAGCACACGGCTTCGATGCCGGTGGTCAGGCGGACGAGCCGAGTTGGGCTTCTTCGGGGTCGTCGTATAGACGCGGGTGCAGACGCCGCGGCGCTGGGGGCAGCCCTTCAGGGCCGGCACCTTGTTGCGCACCGGCTTCGGTTGGCGCGGCTTGCGGATCAGCTGGTTGATAGTCGGCATGGAGTCTCGGTTCTCTTCAATCGATGGGGGCGTGTGCCTTTCGGCCGGAGCGCCCCGGTGAGCCTTCTTTTCGGACGACGCCTTGACGCCGCCCCGGGTTTGATCTCGAGCCGACAGCGCGACCGCCAAACGAAAAAACCGGAACGCGCGCTTCGGGCGTTCCGGCGGGCACAGCCCGTCCGCTCAATTGTCACGATCCCGGAACCCGGCGAACCGGGAACCTCGAAAGTGGGGGGCTTCTACGCGCGAGGGGTGCTCAGGTCAAGGGAGGCGTGGCCTCTGCCGCTCGAGGCATGCCTGCAGTAGCCGTAATACCGCCACGCTCGCCCCGCCAGATGCGCGTATGGCGGGAGTACGGGGCATCACGAAGACGAACTTGGCGTGGCCTCCGCGCGCCGAACAATGGCGCAAGCCCGCCATCGTCGCCGCCTCCCTGCTGCTGCACGCGGGCCTTCTGGCTTGGATCGGCATGCGCACCATGGGTCTGGGCGCGCCCCTCCCGGACCAGAGCCCCACCATCTACGTCCAGCTCGAGCCCCGGCCCCTGCTGGCCGACGAGACGCCGCGCCAGCCCGTGGCCGCCCGCCAGGTCGAGGCGCCGCCGCTGGCCCGGGCCGCGACAACCCCGACACTGCGCAACGACGACGAGGACGAAACGCCGCTCGCGCCCTCCCCTCGCCTCGCAGCGCCGGCGCCTGAAGCGCCCGCGCCGCCGACCGACGGCTACTGGGCCGTCCACCCGCGCACCCTCCGCGACCGCATCGCGCAGGGCCTGCGCACCAGCCCCCTCGGTTGCGCCGCCGAGGCCGTGCTCAGCGCTACCGAGCGCGCCATCTGCGACGACCGCTTCGGCCGCCGCGCCGCCGCCGCCCGGCCCATCGAAGGCACGGGCAATCCCGAACGCGACGGCCAGTTCGCCCGCGAAGGCGCCCGCCGCCTGCGCCAGTACGAGATGCGCCGCCGACCGCTGTCGGGCGGTCCGGGCATCGTCGGTCCCCAGGACGGGCCGGGCTCGAATTTCGGCATCGGCGTCGCCGGCGCCCATCTGGATCCGTCGCTCCGTCCCGACTCGACCCAGAACATCCGCACCCGCCGCGACGGCCCGCGCAACGACGATGCGCCCCTGACGCCAGGCTCCAGCGTCACCCGCGACCCGCCGCCGCGCTGACGCGCTCAGGCGACGACGCCGATCATCCGTCCGTCGTCATCCCGGCGAAGGCCGGGACCCAGCGGCGCCGAAGGCGATCTTTTCAGGCAAGCTGTATCGGACAGATACGCTCCCGACAGGTTCGCGCTCTCGCGCGCCACTGGGTCCCGGCCTTCGCCGGGATGACGACAACAAGGGGCGCCACCAGCGCTCGACGTGAGTACGGCCAACAAAAAGGCGGCCCCGCTTCCAGGGCCGCCTCTTCATTTCAGTCCGAACCTGTCGATCAGCCTTCGCTGCTCTCCAGCTCCAGCGCCAGATCGGCCGGAAGCGGCTCAATGGCCTCCTCCCGCTGCGACGTCAGTTCGGCGTCGCGTTCGTTGGCGATCTTCTGCAGGGCCCGGAGATAGGCGCCCGTGCCGGCCGGGATCAGGCGGCCGACGATTTGACCGAGGCGTCGGTGAGGACGCGGGTGGTCTCCTGGAAGGACGCCGCCGAGATGAAGCTGCGGGTCTGCAGCGACGCCTTGGTGATGCCCAGCAGGACCGGCTGCGTGGTGGCCTGACGGCCGCCGCGCTTCTCGACCTTCAGGTTTTCCAGAACGGCTTCSGCMACCTCGACCGTGTCGCCACGGATCAGGGTSGTCTCRCCCGAGTCCAGRAYCTCGACCTTCTGCAGCATCTGGCGAACGATCACCTCGATGTGCTTGTCGTTGATCGGCACGCCCTGCAGTCGGTAGACCTCCTGCACTTCGTTCACCAGGTACTCGGCCAGGGCCTCGACGCCCTGGATGCGCAGCAGGTCGTGCGGATCCGGGTTGCCGTCGATGATGTAGTCGCCCTTGTTGATCAGATCGCCGTCGTGGACGGAGATGTGTTTGCCCTTGGGGATCAGGAATTCGACCGGTTCGGCCTGGTTGCCGTCGGCGTCCAGTTCCGGCGTGATCTTGATGCGACGCTTGTTCTTGTAGTCGCGTCCGAATTCCACGCGGCCGTCCATCTCGGCGATGACCGCGCAGTCCTTGGGTCGACGGGCTTCGAACAGCTCGGCCACCCGCGGCAGACCGCCGGTGATGTCGCGCGTCTTGGCTCCCTCGGTCGGGACGCGGGCGATGATCTCGCCCGGCTTGACCGAGTCGCCGTTGTTCACGGACAGAACCGCGCCCACCGGCAGCAGGTAACGGGCGTCGGAGCCCGAGGCCAGCTTGGCGTASGCRTCRCCGGAGGTGACGCCCATGGCCGGACGCAGGTCCGCMCCACGGGGGCTGGCGCGCCAGTCGCTGACGACGCGCTGGGCGATGCCCGTCGCTTCGTCGGTTTCCTCGCGGACCGACAGGCCCTCGACCAGGTCCTCGAACCGGATCACGCCGCCGACTTCCGTCAGGATCGGAGAGGTGTAGGGGTCCCACTCSGCCAGACGCTGGCTGCGCTTGACGTCCGAACCCTCGACCACCCGCAGACGGGCGCCGTACGGGATCTTGTGGCTCTCGCGGTCCTTGCCGTCGACSACGATGGTGACGACGACGTTGCGGCTCATGGCCACCAGATCGCCGTGCGCCGCCTTGACGGTCGGGCCGGTGATCTTGGCGACGCCGGGGTTGGTCGCCTCGTAGAACGAGGTTTCCGCCACCTGCGCCGTACCGCCGATGTGGAACGTCCGCATCGTCAGCTGGGTGCCGGGTTCGCCGATCGACTGGGCGGCGATRACGCCCACCGCTTCGCCGATGTTGACGTTGGTGCCGCGCGCCAGGTCACGGCCGTAGCAGAAGGCGCAGATGCCGGCTTCGGCTTCGCAGGTCAGGGCCGAGCGGACCTTGACCGACTGGACGCCGGCGTTGTCGATGACCTCGACCTCTTCCTCTTGCAGGTAGGTGTCCGCCTTGAACAGGACGGCGTCGCCGCCCGGCTCCTTGATGTCCTCGGCCGCGTAACGGCCCAGAACGCGTTGACCCAGCGAGACCAGCACGTCGCCGCCTTCGACCACGGCGCGCAGGGTGATGCCCCGCGTCGAGCCGCAATCGTCCTCTGTGACGATCGAGTCCTGCGCCACGTCGACCAGACGACGCGTCAGATAGCCGGAGTTGGCGGTCTTCAGCGCGGTGTCGGCCAGACCCTTGCGGGCGCCGTGGGTGGAGTTGAAGTACTCAAGAACGGTCAGGCCTTCCTTGAAGTTCGAGATGATCGGCGTCTCGATGATCTCGCCCGACGGCTTGGCCATCAGGCCCCGCATGCCGCCCAGCTGCTTCATCTGCGCCTGCGAACCACGGGCGCCGGAGTTGGCCATCATGAACACCGAGTTGATGTCMGGSGCCTGACCCTTGGCCAGAACGCGCGGYTGCGCGATCTCGCCCATCATGGCGTCAGCGATCTTGTCCGTGGCCTTGGCCCAGGCGTCGACGACCTTGTTGTACTTCTCGCCCTTGGTGATGAGGCCGTCAGCGTATTGCTGCTCGTACTCTTCCACCTGGGTGCGGGTGTCGGCGACCAGACCGGCCTTGGCGGCCGGGATGACGATGTCGTCCTTGCCGAACGAGATGCCGGCCTTGGCGGCTTCACGGAAGCCCAGCTGCATCATCTGGTCGGCGAAGATGACCGTCGCCTTCTGRCCRCAGTGGCGATAGACCTGATCGATCAGGTTGCCGATTTCCTTCTTGGTCAGGTTCTTCTCGAGCAGGCGGTAGCCGATGTTCGCGTTATGCGGCAGCAGCGCGCCCAGCTTCATCCGGCCCGGGGTCGTGTCGATGACCTTGGTGATGACGTCGCCTTCGGCGTTCATCTCGGTCCAGCGGGCTTTGATCTTGGTGTGCAGCGACACGACCTTGGCGTCGAGCGCCGCGTCGATCTCGCCCATGTTGGCGAACAGCTTGCCCTCGCCCGGCTCGCCTTCCTTGACCAGCGACAGGTAGTACAGGCCCAGGACGATGTCCTGCGACGGCACGATGATCGGCTTGCCGTTGGCGGGCGACAGGATGTTGTTCGTCGACATCATCAGCACGCGCGCTTCCAGCTGGGCCTCGAGGCTCAGCGGGACGTGTACGGCCATCTGGTCGCCGTCGAAGTCGGCGTTGAAGGCGGTGCAGACCAGCGGGTGCAGGCGGATGGCCTTGCCCTCGATCAGCTTCGGCTCGAACGCCTGGATGCCCAGACGGTGAAGCGTCGGCGCGCGGTTCAGCAGRACCGGGTGCTCGCGGATGACCTCGTCGAGGATATCCCACACCTGCGGCTGCTCGCGCTCGACCATGCGCTTGGACTGTTTGACGGTGCCCGACAGGCCCTTGGCGTCAAGGCGCGCATAGATGAACGGCTTGAACAGCTCGAGCGCCATCTTCTTCGGCAGGCCGCACTCGTGCAGCTTCAGCTCGGGACCCACGGTGATGACCGAACGGCCCGAATAGTCAACGCGCTTGCCCAGAAGGTTCTGGCGGAAGCGGCCCTGCTTGCCCTTCAGCATGTCGGCCAGCGACTTCAGCGGACGCTTGTTGGCGCCCGTRATSACGCGGCCGCGRCGGCCGTTGTCGAACAGGGCGTCGACCGATTCCTGCAGCATCCGCTTTTCGTTGCGGATGATGATGTCGGGCGCGCGCAGCTCGATCAGGCGCTTCAGACGGTTGTTCCGGTTGATGACCCGGCGATACAGGTCGTTCAGGTCGGAGGTGGCGAAGCGGCCGCCGTCCAGCGGCACCAGCGGGCGCAGTTCCGGCGGGATGACCGGCACGACCGTCAGGATCATCCACTCGGGCTTGTTGCCGCTYTCGAGGAAGGCCTCGATCAGCTTCAGGCGCTTGGAGGCCTTCTTGGCCTTCATTTCCGAGGGGCTGTCGGCCAGTTCGCCGCGGTGCTTTTCAGCCTCGGCGTGCAGGTCGATGCCGATCAGCAGGTTGCGCACGGCCTCGGCGCCGATCTCGGCGGTGAAGCCGTCATCGCCGAACTCGTCCTGGTARCGGTAGAACTCGTCTTCCGTCAGCAGCTGGTTCTGCTTCAGCGGGGTCAGGCCCGGCTCGGTGACGATGTAGTTTTCGAAGTAGAGCACGCGCTCCACGTCCTTCAGCGCCATGTCCAGCATCAGCGAGATGCGCGACGGCAGCGACTTCAGGAACCAGATGTGGGCGACCGGGCTGGCCAGTTCGATGTGGCCCATCCGCTCGCGKCGAACGCGGGCCAGGGTGACCTCMACGCCGCACTTCTCGCAGATGATGCCCTTGTATTTCATGCGCTTGTACTTGCCGCACAGGCATTCGTARTCCTTGGTCGGGCCAAAGATACGGGCGCAGAACAGGCCGTCACGCTCGGGCTTGAACGTCCGGTAGTTGATCGTTTCCGGCTTTTTGATCTCGCCGAACGACCACGAACGGATCTTCTCCGGCGAAGCCAGGGCGATCTTGATCTGGTCGAAGGTCGGGGTGACCGGGACTGCATTGAAGATGTTCAGGACTTCCTGGTTCATCTTGATTCCTTCTGCGGGGTGACCCGCCAAATTTCATTGAGGGAGAAAGCGAAAGACCGTCCCTCCCCGCTTTCGCGGAGAGGGATTTTGGTCGGTCAGCTGTTCTCCAGCTCCACGTTCAGACCCAGCGAGCGCATTTCCTTGACGAGCACGTTGAAGCTCTCGGGAATGCCCGCCTCGAAGCTGTCGTCGCCGCGGACGATGGCCTCGTAGACCTTGGTCCGGCCGGCCACGTCGTCCGACTTCACCGTCAGCATTTCCTGCAGCGTGTAGGCGGCGCCGTAGGCTTCCAGGGCCCACACCTCCATCTCGCCGAAGCGCTGGCCGCCGAACTGCGCCTTGCCGCCCAGCGGTTGCTGGGTGACGAGCGAGTACGGCCCGATGGAACGGGCGTGGATCTTGTCGTCGACCAGGTGGTGCAGCTTCAGCATGTAGATGTAGCCGACCGTGACCGGACGCTTGAACTGCTCGCCGGTCTGACCGTCATAGACGATCGACTGGCCSGTGCGGTCGAGACCCGCCTTCTCCAGCAGTTCCTCGATGTCGTTGATGTGCGCGCCGTCGAACACCGGAGTGGCGAACGGAACGCCCTTGGACAGGTTGCGGGCCAGCTCGACCAGGTCCTCTTCCGACTCAGGAAGCGGGGTGTCGGCGCCGTAGATGCTGGTCAGGTGATCGACCAGCGCCTTCTTCTGTCCGCCCTGTTGCCAGGCTTCCAGAAGGCCCTGGATCTGCTTGCCGAGACCGGCGGCGGCCCAGCCCAGGTGGGTTTCGAAGATCTGGCCGATGTTCATGCGCGAAGGCACGCCCAGCGGGTTCAGAACGACGTCCACCGAGGTGCCGTCTTCMAGGTGCGGCATGTCCTCGATCGGCAGGATCTTGGAGATGACGCCCTTGTTGCCGTGACGGCCGGCCATCTTGTCGCCGGGCTGAAGCTTGCGCTTCACGGCCACGAAGACCTTGACCATCTTCATCACGCCGGGGGGCAGTTCGTCGCCGCGCTGCAGCTTCTCGACCTTGTCCTCGAAGCGGCGGTCGAGCGCCTTGCGGGCGTCCTCGAACTGCTTCTTCATGGCTTCCAGCTCGCCCATCGCCTTCTCGTCGTCGAGGGCGATCTGCCACCACAGGCCGCGCGACAGCTCGCCCAGCTTGGCTTCGGTCACGACGCCGCGGCCCAGGCCCTTCGGACCCGAGGTGGCGKTCTTGCCGACGATCAGCGGRTGCAGACGGCCGTAGACGTTGCGYTCGAGGATCTTCAGCTCGTCGTCGCGGTCCTTGCCCAGACGTTCGATTTCCGAACGCTCGATGGCGATAGCCCGTTCGTCCTTGTCGACGCCGTGGCGGTTGAAGACGCGCACGTCGACGATGGTGCCGGCGACGCCGGGCGGCAGGCGCAGGCTGGTGTCGCGGACGTCCGACGCCTTCTCGCCGAAGATGGCGCGCAGCAGCTTCTCTTCCGGAGTCATCGGGCTTTCGCCCTTCGGCGTGACCTTGCCGCACAGGATGTCGCCCGGCTGGACCTCGGCGCCGATCGCCACGATGCCGGCCTCGTCGAGGTTGCGCAGGGCTTCCTCGCCGACGTTCGGGATGTCGCGGGTGATCTCTTCCGGCCCCAGCTTGGTGTCGCGGGCCATGACCTCGAACTCCTCGATGTGGATCGAGGTGAAGACGTCGTCGCGCACGATGCGCTCSGAGATCAGGATCGAGTCTTCGAAGTTGTAGCCGTTCCACGGCATGAAGGCGACGAGGGCGTTGCGGCCCAGAGCCAGTTCACCGAGATCGGTGGACGGGCCGTCGGCGATCACGTCGCCGACCTTCACTTCATCGCCCACGCGYACGATCGGGCGCTGGTTGATGCAGGTCGACTGGTTGGARCGCTGGAAYTTCGACAGGCGGTAGATGTCGACGCCCGAACGGCCGGCGTCCAGTTCGTTGGTGGCGCGCACGACGATGCGGGTGCCGTCGATCTGTTCGACGACGCCGTCACGACGGGCGACCACGACGGCGCCGGAGTCCACGGCCACGACCGCTTCCATGCCGGTGCCGACCAGCGGCGCGTCCGACTGCACCAGCGGCACGGCCTGACGCTGCATGTTCGCGCCCATCAGGGCCCGGTTGGCGTCATCGTTTTCCAGGAACGGGATCAGGGCGGCGGCGACCGAAACGACCTGTTTCGGCGACACGTCCATCATGTCCACGTCGGCCTTGATCAGCAGCTGGGAGTCGCCGTTGATCCGTCCGGGGACCAGGTCCTCGACGATCWYGCCGTCCTTSARCTCGATGTTGGCCTGGGCGATCGTGTATTTCGCCTCTTCCATGGCCGAGATGTAGACCACCTCGTCCGTGGCCTTGCCGTCCTTCACGCGMCGGTAGGGGCTCTCGATGAAGCCGTATTTGTTGACCCGCGCGTGCGTGGCCAGCGAGTTGATCAGGCCGATGTTCGGGCCTTCCGGCGTTTCGATCGGGCAGATGCGGCCGTAGTGGGTCGGGTGCACGTCGCGGACTTCGAAGCCCGCGCGCTCACGCGTCAGACCGCCCGGGCCAAGCGCCGARAGGCGGCGCTTGTGGGTGATCTCGSWSAGCGGGTTSGTCTGGTCCATGAACTGCGACAGCTGCGACGAACCGAAGAACTCGCGCACGGCCGCGGCGGCCGGCTTGGCGTTGATCAGGTCGTGCGGCATGACGGTGTCGATATCGACCGAGGACATGCGCTCCTTGATGGCGCGCTCCATCCGCAGCAGGCCGACGCGGTACTGGTTCTCCAGCAGCTCGCCGACCGAACGGACCCGGCGGTTGCCCAGGTTGTCGATGTCGTCGATCTCGCCCTGGCCGTCCTTCAGGCCGACGAGGATCTGCAGCACCTTCAGCACGTCTTCCTTCTGGAGGACGCGGATTTCGTCGGACACCTCGGGGGTCTCCAGACGCATGTTCATCTTGACCCGGCCCACGGCCGACAGGTCGTAGCGCTCGCTGTCGAAGAACAGCGAGTTGAACATGGCTTCGGCGGCTTCCGGGGTCGGCGGCTCGCCCGGACGCATCACGCGGTAGACGTCGAACAGCGCGTCCTCGCGGCCCGTGTTCTTGTCGATGCGCAGGGTGTTGCGCATGTAGGCGCCGACCGTGACGTGGTCGATGTCCAGCACGTCGATGGTGGTGAAGCCGTGGCTTTCCAGCAGTTCGATCGTCGGCTGGTCCAGCTCGTCGCCGGCCTCGGCGTAGATCTCGCCGGTCTCGTAGTTGACGGCGTCGGCGGCCAGATAACGGGTCAGCAGGGCGTCGGCGGCCAGCGACAGCGACGTGGTCGTGTCGCCCAGCTTCTTGGCCTGGCGGGCGCTGATCTTGGTGCCGGCGGCGGCGATCACTTCACCGGTGTCGGCGTCGACCAGGTCGAACTCCGGCTTCACGCCGCGCCAGCGCTCGGCCTTGTACGCGCTTCTCGTAGGGCACGGTCTCGTAGAAGGTCTTCAGGATCTCTTCGCCGTCCATGCCCAGACCCATCAGGAAGGTCGAGGCCGGCAGTTTCCGGCGGCGGTCGATGCGGACGTAGACGATGTCCTTGGCGTCGAACTCGAAGTCCAGCCACGAGCCGCGATAGGGGATCACGCGGGCGGCGAACAGCAGCTTGCCCGAGCTGTGCGTCTTGCCCTTGTCGTGGTCGAAGAAGACGCCCGGCGAACGGTGCATCTGGGACACGATCACCCGCTCGGTCCCGTTGACGACGAAGGTGCCCTTGTCGGTCATGAGCGGGATGTCGCCCATGTAGACGTCCTGCTCCTTGATGTCCTTGACCGAGCGCGCGCCGGTCTCGTCGCGCTGGATGCATTCCTCGACGTCGTATTTCGGCTCCTCGAACTCGTAGGAGACGTATTCCAGGATGGCGCGCTCGTTGAAGTCCTTGATCGGGAACACCGACTTGAAGACCGCCTCGATGCCCTGGTCCTTGCGCGGTCCCGAGCGAACTTCGCGCTGCAGGAACTGCTCGTAGGAGGCGCGCTGAACCTCGATCAGGTTCGGCATCTGCACCGCTTCGGGGATCCGGCCGAACGAGTGGCGGATGCGCTTCTTGCCGGTGAAGGTGTCTATGTTCCCAATGCGAGCCGGGCAGCCCGCGTCAAATGCAGCAGCAGCCGCGGCGGCGCACGGGTGCGCTGTCGCGGCTTCAGGTTTCTCGGCGTCCACCCTCGGCCTTTCGGCCAGGACGCCAGCAATGTGAAGCTCCCTTGGGGAGGAGCACGCCTTCGCTCGGTCGGAGGGCGACGGACCGGGCCTCGGCGCTTTCGCGCGCATACGGGGGGTGTGTGCGGGACCGGCACATATACTCGCTTCTTCGACGAAATAAAGGCCTGCACTGATCTTTCCTGCGTCCAGCGCGCGCCGACTCCCCATTGCTTTGCAGCGGGCGGGAAAATAGCGTCCCTCCCCATGAAACACCTGATCCTCGCCTCCGTCGCCGCCCTGACCCTCGCCGCCTGCGCCAGCGCGCCGCCGCCGCCGGCCGCCGCCACGCCGGGAACCGGCACCGCCGAGGGCTGGGCCGCCGGCAATGCGCAATATCTGGTCGTCAACGGCGCCCGCCGCGGCTGGACCACCACCGAATCGGGCCTCCAGTACCGCCGCATCGGCCGCGCCCGCCCGGAAGGCCGCCAGCCCTCGGGCTCGGACACGGTCAAGGTCCACTACCGCGGGACCTTCGTCGACGGCCGCGAGTTCGACAGCTCCTACAGCCGCAACGAACCGGCCGAATTCCCGCTCAACCGCGTCATCAAGGGCTGGACCGAAGGCGTCGCCCTGATGCGGGAAGGCGAAAAGTTCGAATTCGTCATCCCGGCCTCACTCGGCTACGGCGAACGCTGGGTCGGGGGCGACGAACTGCCCCCCAACTCGACCCTGCTGTTCACGGTGGAACTGCTGGAAGTGAAGCCGGCCACGCCCGCCGCCTGACCTGACACCTTTCGTCATCCTCCGGCAAGCCGCGCAGCGGCGCAGACCGGGGGACCCAGCGGCGCGCGAGAGCGCGAAGCTGTCGGGTGCGCCAATGCTGGATGCAGCAGGGTTTCGCCGCCGTCGCGGCGCCGCTGGGTCCCCCGGTCTCGCTGCGCTCGCCGGAGGATGACGAAGGTGAGGGGCCGCTCAACGCGCCGACTGCGCCGCCCAATCACAACCGACGGAACCCGGAACATGACGGCGTTTTAATCCGGCGCGGGCGCGTTCGGCTTGACCGGTCCGCGCCCCCGGCGTGATCTGCGCCTCCCCTAGGCCTCCGAGTGTTCCGATGATGCGTCCTGCCCGCCTGCTCGCCTCCGCCTGCGCCGCCGCCCTTCTGTTCGGGGCCGCGCCCGGCCTGGCCCAGGTCGGAACGCCCGCCCTCGACCGCGTCCTTGCCCCCATCCCCGCCCCGCGCGACGTGGCCTACCCCGGCGTCATCAAGCTGGAGATGGACGCCACCGACATCGACCGCCGCATCGTCTCCGTCAGACAGACCATCCCGGTCGCCGGCCCCGGTCCGCTGATCCTGCTCTATCCGCAGTGGATTCCCGGCAATCACGGCCCCGTCGGCCCGGTGGACGACATCGGCGACCTGCACATCACCGCCGGCGGTCAGGAACTCCGCTGGGTCCGCAACACCGCCAACACCAACGCCTATGAGGTAGAGGTCCCTGCCGGCGTCTCCGCCGTCGACGTCGCCTTCAAATGGCTGACCCCGATCGAGGGCTCGCAGGGCCGCATCGTCTTCACCGACGAGATGCTGAACATCCAGTGGGAGAAGGCCGTCCTCTATCCGGCCGGCTACTATTCCCGCCAGATCACCATTGAACCGACCCTGCGTCTCCCGGCGGGCTGGCAGTACGGCACGGCGCTGGACACCCGCGCCTTCCAGAACGGCGTCGCGACCTTCGCCCCCATCACGCTCGAGCATTTCGCCGACAGCCCGGTCTTCGCCGGCGCCCACTATCGCCAGATCGATCTCGATCCGGGCGGCCGTTCGCCCGTCCGCCTCAACATCGTCGCAGACGACGCCGACATGCTGGCCGCCACCGACGAGCATATCGCCCTGCACCGCGAACTGGTCCGTCAGGCTGACCGCCTGTACGGCGCGCGCCACTTCAATCACTACGACTTCCTGCTGGCCGTCACCGAAGACCTCGGCGGCATCGGGCTGGAGCACCACCGCTCGTCCGAGAACAGCGTCGACACCCGCTATTTCACCGACGCACAGGCGACCATCGGCGACCGCGACCTGCTGGGCCACGAATACACCCACTCATGGAACGGCAAATGGCGCCGCCCCGCCGACCAGCTGACCCCGACCCTGAACGAGCCGCTGCAGAACTCCCTGCTCTGGGTCTACGAAGGCCAGACCCAGTACTGGGGCCTGATCCTGACCGCCCGCGCCGGCCTGATGACCAAACAGCAGGCGCTGGACGTCTTCGCAAATACGGCTGCGAGCTACGCCGAAGACAACCCCGGCCGGACGTGGCGGGCCATGCAGGACACCACCAACGATCCGATCATCGCCCAGCGCCGGCCCCAGCCCTGGGGCAGCTTCCAGCGCAGCGAGGACTATTATCGCGAAGGCGCCATGATCTGGCTCGACGCCGACACCTTGATCCGCGAGCAGACCAACGGCCGCAAGTCGCTGGATGACTTCGCCAAGGCCTTCTTCGGCGTGCAGGACGGGCAGTGGGACCCCGCCCCCTATACCTTCAGCGACGTCACCTCGACCCTGAACGGCGTCCAGTCCAATGACTGGGCGACCTTCCTGCGCACCCGTCTCGACGCCGTCGGCGCCGGCGCCCCCACCCCCAACGGCGGCATCGAGCGCGGCGGCTACCGCCTCGTCTGGCGCGAGACGCCCAACGACTATTCCAAGGCCCTGAACAGGGAATACAGCCGCGTCGACTTCGCATACTCGCTGGGTCTCAGCCTGAACCCCGCCAACCGCGTCACCGCCGTCCGCTGGGGCTCGCCCGCCTTCGAGGCTGGCCTGACCTCGGGCTGGGAGGTCGTCGCCGTCAACGGCCGCGCCGCCAGCGCCGACGCCATCTCCGAGGCCATCACGGCCTCGAAGGGCAACACGACCCCCATCGAGATGATGCTCCGGAAGGGCGATCGCTTCCGCACCATCGCCTTCGACTACCACGGCGGCCTGCGCTACCCGCACCTCGAGCGGATTGCCGGAACCCCCGACCGTCTCGGCGACATCCTCGCCCCCCGCCGCCGTTGATCGTGAGGGACAATCAGATGATCCGCACCGCCGCCCTCGCCCTGCTCCTGACCTCGGCCGCCCTGCCCGCCCTCGCGCAGGTTCCCGCGTCGCAGGCCGCCACCCCCCTGCCCGCCCCGACCAGCCTGCCGCACGCCCTGCCGCCCATCCCGGCGCCGCAGGACCGGGACTATCCGGGCGTCATCGGCATCGAGGCGGACCTGACCGACCTCGACCACAAGGTCATTCGCGTCCGCCAGACCGTCCCGGTCTCGGCCGGCCATCTGGTCCTGCAGTATCCGAAATTCATCCCCGGCAATCATGCGGACACCGGCCCGATCCAGCTCGTCTCCGGCCTGACCGTCACCGGCAATGGCCGGCGGATCGAATGGGTGCGCGACACCGTCGACCCCCACGCCTTCCACCTCGACATCCCCGCGGGCGTCACCGAGATCCAGGTCGCCTTCGAATGGCTGACCCAGCCCGACAACGCCGTCTGGCGCGTGGTCATGACGCCAGAGATGGTCAATCTTCAGTGGGAGAAGGCCCTGCTCTATCCGGCGGGTTACAACCACGACCGCATCACCTTCGCCCCATCGGTCAAATTGCCGGCAGGCTGGAACTACGGCGTCGCCCTGACCACCACGGGCCGCGAGGGCGACATCGCGACCTTCGCCCCCATCTCGCTCGAGCATCTGGCCGACAGCCCGATGTTCGCGGGCAAACACTACCGCCGCATCGACCTGGATCCGGGCGGCCGTTCGCCCGTGCATCTGAACCTCGTCGGCGACACCGCAGCCTCCCTCGCCGCCTCCGACGAGCGGATCGAACAATACCGGAGCCTCGTCGACCAGGCCGACCGCCTCTTCGGTGCCCGCCACTTCGATCACTATGAATTCCTGCTCGGCCTGACCTCGAAAATGGGCGGTATCGGCCTCGAGCATCACCGCTCGTCCGAGAACACCGCCAGCCCGACCTTCTTCACCGGCTCCAGCCCCGACTTCGGCGCCCGCACCCTGCTGCCGCACGAGTTCACCCACAGCTGGAACGGAAAATTCCGCCGTCCGTCAGACGAATACGTCCAGAACCTCAACCTCCCCACGCAGAACACCCTGATGTGGGTCTACGAGGGCCAGACCGAATACTGGGGCGACGTCCTCGGCGCCCGCTCGGGTCTGGTGACGAAGGAGGAGGCCCTCGCCAACCTCGCCGAGGTGGCCGGCTTCTACGACCAGCAGCCCGGCCGCCAGTGGCGCTCGCTGCAGGACACCACCAACCACAACCTGCTCGGCTACCGCACCACCAACCCCTGGGGATCGTGGATGCGCGGCACCGGTGACTACTACCGCGAGGCCCAGCTGATCTGGCTCGACGTCGACACCCTGATCCGCGAGCAGACCAACGAGCGCAAATCCCTCGACGACTTCGCCAGGGGGTTCTTCGGCGTCGATGACGGCGTCTGGGAAGCCAAACCCTACACCTTCGACGACGTGGTCGCGGCCCTGAACGCCGTCCACCCGCACGACTGGGCGACCTTCCTGCGCGCCCGTCTGGACGCCGTCGGCCCCGACGCCGAGGCCCCGCTCGACGGTATCGCCCGCGCCGGCTACCGGCTGACATACGTCGACGACCTGAACGCCCTCGAGAAGCGCATCCAGTCCGGCTGGGCGACCGACTTCCAGTACTCGCTCGGCTTCAACCTCAATGCGGCCAACCGCATCACCGGGGTTCGCTGGGGCAGCCCGGCCTTCGAGCAAGGCCTCGGCGCAGGCTGGGATTTGATCGCCGTCGGCGACCGCACCGCCTCGGCCGAGGCCCTGCGCGACGCTGTCACGGCGGCCAAGGGCGGGACCGACCCGATCATCCTCGTGGTCAAACGCGGCGACGAGTTCCGCACCCTGTCCTTCGCCTACCACGACGGCCTGCGCTACCCGCGCCTGGTCCGCACCGAAGGAACGCGCGACCGCCTCGCCGACATCCTCGCACCACGACGGCGCTGAGCCCGGAGGGGGGCCGCCGCCCCCTTCGCCGCCTCTATTTCAGCAAGGCCAGCAGAGCCTTCGCCACGCCTTCCGAGGAGGCCGGGTTCTGGCCCGTGACCAGCTTGCCGTCCATCAGGACATGTTCGCCCCAGTCGGCCCCCTTGGAATACAGCCCGCCGTTGGCCTTCAGCATGTCCTCGACGAGGAAGGGCACGATGTCGGTCAGGCCGACGCCCTCTTCCTCGCCGTTGGTGAAGCCGGTGACCTTGCGGCCCTTGACGAGGAATTCGCCGTCCGGACCCTTCACATGGCGCAGGGCCGCCGGGGCGTGGCACACCGCGCCGACCGGCTTGTCGGCTTTGGCGAAAGCTTCGATCAGCGCGATCGAGACGGGGTCTTCCGCCAGGTCCCACATCGGACCGTGCCCGCCCGGATAGAAGACCGCGTCAAAGTCGTCCGCCGACACCTCTGACAGCGGGCGGGTCGAGGCCAGCGCCGCCTTGGCGGCCGCGTCGTCCTTGAAACGCCGCGTGGCGTCGGTCTGGGCGTCCGGCTCGTCGCTCTTGGGGTCCAGCGGCGGCTGGCCGCCCTTCGGCGAGGCCAGGGTGATGTCCGCCCCCGCGTCCTTCAGCACATAGTAGGGCGCCGCGAACTCCTCCAGCCAGAAACCGGTCTTCTTGCCGGTGTCGCCGAGCGCGTCGTGTGACGTCAGCACCATCAGGATTTTCATGGGGAGGCCTTTTCGGTTGCGGAGAGACGGAGGTGGGGAGCCTGCCCCGCACCCGCCACGCCCCAAACGAAAACAGGCCCGAAGGTTTCCCTTCGGGCCTGCGATTTCGAGGCGCCGAAGCGCCCGATGCCGTGGTCGGTCTTACTTGACCTGGACCTTGGCGCCGGCCTCCGTCAGCTTCTTGGCGACTTCGTCGGCGGCTTGCTTCGAGACGTTCTCGACGACGTTCTGCGGAGCGCCTTCGACCAGGTCCTTGGCTTCCTTCAGACCCAGGTCCGAACGCACGCCACGGACTTCCTTGATCACGTTGATCTTCTTGTCGCCGCCGTCCAGCAGGACAACGGTGAACTCGGTTTGCTCTTCAGCAGCTTCGGCGGGAGCGCCGGCGCCGCCGCCGGCGGGCATGGCCATGGCGACCGGAGCAGCGGCGCTGACGCCCCACTTTTCTTCCAGCAGCTTGGACAGTTCGGCGGCTTCCAGAACGGTCAGCTTCGACAGGTCTTCAACGATTTTGGCGGTTCCGCTTACGCGGCGTCCTTCGAGGCGTACGCGCTGAACACGCGGGCCAGTTGGGAAGCCGGGGCTTGAACGACGCCGGCGATCTTGGTCGCGGGGGCGTTGAGCAGGCCGAGCAGCGAAGCGCGGATCTGGTCCAGCGACGGCAGTTTGGAGAGAACCTCCACGCCCTTCGCGTCCAGAACCTTCTCACCCATGAAGCCGCCCAGGACGATGAACTTGTCGTTCGCCTTGGCGTATTCAGCGGTGATCTTGGCGGCCGTCACCGCATCGTCGGCATAGGCGATGCCCACGGGACCCTTGAACAGGCCGTGGTAATCGCTGCCTTCGGCGGCATCCAGCGCCTTGAGCGCCAGGCGGTTCTTGACCACCTTGAACGTGCCGCCTTCNACGGGACCCTTGAACAGGCCGTGGTAATCGCTGCCTTCGGCGGCATCCAGCGCCTTGAGCGCCAGGCGGTTCTTGACCACCTTGAACGTGCCGCCTTCTTTGCGAAGACGTCCACGCAGATCTTCCATGTCCGCAACGGTCAGACCCAGGTTGTGGGTCACGACCACGGCGCCCGCGTCGGCGAAAACGCCCTTCAGCGTTTCGATCGACTCGGCTTTTTGTGCGCGGTCCATTGCGGTCTCCAGTCTGGTATTCGCCGCCGGGCTTATTCCCGACGACGGATTTGGCCAAAGCGCGCCGCATCGCTGCGAAGCGTTCAGGCCGGTCGTAATGTCCGAAGGAGGCTCGAACCTCGTGCGGCCCGGATACCGGGTCGACGATGGCCGTCTGCATCCCCATCCGAAGCGTTCAGGCCGGTCGTAATGTCCGAAGGAGGCTCGAACCTCGTGCGGCCCGGATACCGGGTCGACGATGGCCGTCTGCATCCCCATCTCCCCACGGCGTCAGAGGGCTCTCTGACATTTACGGCGCGGGTGACCCCCACGCCCCGAAGTTCTCGGACAGGACCGCCATGACACGGGGCCATGACGGAGAAGGCGCGCTCTATACACGGATATCCCGCGAACTCAAGCACCCGCCCCGTTTTCCGCGCGGGAGGGCCGGAAAACCCTCCATGTGCGCTGACCGCGCTTGACGCGCCCCCCGCGTCGATCATTACAGTCCTGTCATCAAATCGGGATCGGGGGACCCCGCGTGACGCAGGACGGACCACAGGCTGAGTTGTTGCGCCGCGCCGCCGAGGCGCTGGCTCGCCGCGATCCGCAATCCGCCCTCGGCCTGCTGGATCAGGCCGACCGGCTCGGAGTCACCCACAACGGCACCCTGAACCGGGCATTGGCGCTCAGGCTGATCGGCGACTTCAACGGCGCGCTGGTGGTGCTGGACGACGCCCTCGCCATGCAGCCGTATGACTTCACCGCCCTGCTGGGCAAGGCGGCGATGCTGGAGAAGATCGGCCAGGGCGTCGCCGCCGTCGACGTCTATCGAAACGCGCTGAAGATCGCCCCGCCGCGCGAGCGCTGCCCGCCCCCGGTCGCGGCCCAGATGGACCACGCCGACGGCGTCGTCCGCCGCCATGCCGAAGCCCTCCGCGACCATATGCGGAACGCGGTCGCCGGCCTTCGCGACACGCTCGACCCCGCCGCCCTCGACCGGTTCGACGAGGGGCTGGAAATCTACGCCGGCCTGAAGACGGCGCCGAAGCAGGAACCCCTGCTGCTCGACTATCCCCGCCTGCCCGCCATTCCCTTCTACGACCGCGCCCTGTTCCCCTGGCTGGAACAGCTGGAGGCCGCCACCCCCGTCATCCAGGCGGAGCTTGAGGCCCTGCTGGCCTCGTCCATGGACGAATTCGCCCCCTACATCGCCTATCCAAAGGGGGCTCCCGTCAATCAGTGGGGCGAGTTGAACCATTCGCGCAAATGGTCCTCGCTCTGGCTGTGGCGCGACGGCGCGCGTCAGGAGGCAGTCTGCGAACGCTGCCCCCGGACCGCCGCCCTGCTGGAGTCACTGCCGATGTGCCGGCAGGAAGGCTTCGCCCCCACCGCCGTCTTTTCGGCGCTCCAGCCTCACACCCACATTCCCGCCCATACGGGCTCGTCCAACGTCCGTCTGCTGACCCACCTGCCGCTCATCCTGCCCGGTCCGGCCCGGTTCCGCGTCGGCAACACCGTCCGCGACTGGAAGATGGGCGAAGCCTGGGTCTTCGACGACACGATCGAGCACGAGGCCTGGAATGACGCCGATCAGATGCGGGTCATCCTGATCTTCGACATCTGGAACCCGTGGCTGACGGACGGCGAGAAGACCCTGATCACCGCCATGATGAAGGCCCAGCGCAGCTTCACGGCGGCCGGCTGAGCCTCCCGTTAACCCGGCGCTCACCACCCCGCACAACCCGATCTTCACCTTGAGCCGGGTAGAAACGTCCCGGAATGAGCCAGTCCAGCTTCGCGCAGAGACCGGCCGACGTGATGATGAAGGGGCGCTATCCCATGGCCAAGACCGTTCTGGTGGTGGACGACGATCCGACCCAGCGCCGCCTCGCCCAGGCCGTGCTGGAGCGCGAAGGCTACGCGGTCGTCCACGCCGAATCCGGCGGTGAGGCCATCGACCGTCTGACCAAGGGGGGCGGCGCCGACGTCGTCCTGCTGGACATGGTCATGCCGGGCATGAGCGGCATGGAGGCCCTCGCCGAAATCCGCACCGCCGGCGTCACCACGCCCGTCATCGTGCTGACCGCCTCGGGCGGCGTCGACGCTGTGGTCAAGGCCATGCAGGCCGGCGCCCAGGACTTCTTCGTCAAACCCGTTTCGGCCGAACGCCTGCTGGTGGGCGTCTCGAACGCCCTTCAGATGACCCGCCTGACCGCTGAGGTCGGCCGCCTGAAGAAGCACGTCAGCGGTCGCACCTCCTTCGACGACCTCGTCGGCCAGTCCGCGCCGATGCGCATGGTCAAGTCGTTGGGCGCCCGCGCCGCGAAATCCTCCATCCCCGTCCTCATCACCGGCGAAAGCGGCGTCGGCAAGGAAGTCATCGCCCGCGCCCTGCACGGCGCCTCGGACCGTTCGGGCAAGCCCTTCGTGGCCGTCAACTGCGGCGCCCTGCCCTCGAACCTGATCGAGTCGATCCTGTTCGGGCACGAGAAGGGCGCCTTCACCGGCGCTCACGACAAACACCTTGGCAAGTTCATGGAGGCCAACGGCGGCACCCTGTTTCTCGATGAGATTGGCGAGTTGCCGCTGGATATGCAGGTCAAGCTGCTGCGCGCCCTTCAGGAGGGCGAGATCGACCCGGTCGGCGCCAAACGCTCGGTCAAGGTCGACGTCCGCATCGTCTCCGCCACCAATCGCGACCCGGCCCAGCAGGTGCGCGAAGGCGCCTTCCGCGAGGATCTGTTCTATCGTTTGAACGTCTTCCCGATCGAAGCCCCGTCCCTGCGCGAACGCCGCGAGGACATCCCGGCCCTGGTCGACCACTTCATCGCCCGCTTCAATGTCGAGGAAGGCAAGCGCATCGCCGGCTGCTCCGGTGAGACCTTGGCCCTGCTGTGCGCCTTCGACTGGCCCGGCAACGTCCGTCAGCTCGAGAACGCCGTCTATCGCGCCATCGTGCTGGCCGACGCGCCCTTCCTCCAGCCGCACGACTTCCCCGCCATCTCCGGCCGCGCCACGCCGCTGGCCGACCATGAAGTCGAAGCGAACGCCGTCGGGATCCCGGTGGCCGCGGGCGACATCGACCTTCCCGAGCTGCCCGATTCGCCCATTCGCATCCTCGACGAGCGCGGCCATCTGCGGACCCTCGAGGAGATCGAGCGCGACCTCATCCAGCACGCCATCGAGGTCTACGCCGGCCATATGTCGGAGATCGCGCGCCGGCTCGGCATCGGCCGCTCGACCCTCTACCGCAAGGTCCGCGAACAGGGCCTGGAAGGCAGTCTCCGGGAAGTCGGTTAGGAAGCTGCAGCAGCGGCCTTCGCAAAGCCCGTAGTCTGACCAAAAGTTCATTGGCCAGCAGCGCCGCTACAGTCGAAGACGCATGGGCTGTGCGCTGCCGCAACTTTCGGTTTCGTCGCTGAAACGCGACGGAAACACGAGCGGGCGACGTTGCAGCTTCGTCCTCCTCCCCCAAGGCCATCGCATGCTTCTCGTCACCACCGCCCTGTCCGGACTCATGGCCGGGGCTATCCAGACCGCGCCGCCGCAAGCGGCCGCTCCGCAAACGCCGCCGGCCCCTGCGCCCGCTGCGACCGCGCCCGCGCGCACGGATGACGACGCTTACGACCTCGGCACGGTGGTCACCACCGGCGCCCGCCCGCGCGGCAGCGTCAATTCCGACATCCCGCCGGACGTCACCCTGACCGCCGAACAGATCCAGGCCTATGGCGCCTCCGACATCGCCGAACTGCTGACCTATCTGGAGCCCCTGACCCGCAGCACGCGCGGCCGGGAAGGCGGCCAGCCGGTGTTTCTGGTCAACGGCCGCCGCATCTCCGGCTTCCAGGAAATCCAGGGCATCCCGACCGAGGCGATCGAACGCACCGATATCCTGCCCGAGGAAGTCGCGCTGGAGTACGGCTACCGCGCCGACCAGCGGGTGGTGAACTTCGTGCTCAAGGCCAATTTCCGCTCGCTGGTGGGCCAGCTCTCGGGCCGCGCCCCGACACAGGGCGGCCGCACCATCGGCGAGATCGAGGGCAACGTCCTGAATATCGCCGGCGCCACCCGCTGGTCGCTCGACGCCGAATACGAACGCTCGACCCCGCTGTACGAATCCGAGCGCGACATCGTCCGCGACCCGGGCGCCCTGCCCTACGACCTGATCGGCAACATTTCCGGCGCGCCCTACGGCGCCGAGATCGATCCGGCCCTCTCGGCCGCGGTCGGCTCGACCGTTATCGTCAACCCGGTGCCCGCCACGGGCGCGCCGACCATCGCCAACTTCGCCTCGGTGGCCGGGGACCCGCGCACCACCGACCTGGGCGCCTACCGCACCCTGCTGTCCGCCGCCGAGCGCTCCACGGTGCGCGGCACCCTCAAGCGCGACATCAACGGCACCACCCAGGGCACGCTCAGCGGCAGCCTCGAGAACAACACCAGCCACAGCTACAATGGCCTGCCCGGCGTGGTCCTGACCTTGCCGGACGGCAACCCGTTCTCGCCCTTCGCCAATGACGTTCTGGTCTTCCGTTACCTCGACGCCCCGGACAACATGGACCGGGAAACCGACACCCTGACCGGCCGCATCGCCGGCGTTCTGGACGGCTTCATCGGCGAGGACTGGCGCTGGACCCTGACCGGATCCTACGACCGCGTGGAAACGGACACCCTCACCGGCCGCGGCTTCGGCGCCGCGCCCTTCCAGACGCGCCTGACCGCCAACGACCCGACCGCAAACCCGTTCGCCAGTCCCCTCAACCCCGCGGACTTCACCGCCCTGCCCGACGACACGGCCAATTCGGTCTCCCAGGTTCTGGCCGGCGAGCTCGTCCTGAACGGCGACGTCTACGACCTTCCGGCCGGCGGCATCTCCTCGACCTTCAAGCTCGGCGCCGACACCCGCTCTCTGGATTCGGTCACCAACCGTTCGGGTCTGATCATCGACCGCTCGCAGTCCCGGGACCGCGTCAACGCCCAGGCCAGCTTCGGCATCCCTATCGCCAGCCGCCGCCAGGGCGTCCTGCCGCAGTTCGGCGACCTCTCGGCCAATTTCAATGTCGGCTATGAGGAACTGTCGGACTTCGGCGGCCTGTCCACGCTTGGCTTCGGGGTCAACTGGTCGCCGATCGAGCCCGTCTCCCTGCTGGTCAGCTACACCGACGAACAGGGCGCGCCCTCGATCTCGCAGCTGAACGACCCGATCATCGCCACGCCGAACGTGCCGGTGTTCGACTTCGCCACCGGCCAGACGGTGTTCGTGACCCGCATCGACGGCGGCAACCCCGGCCTGAACGCCGACCACCGCAAGGTCTGGAAGCTGGGCGGCACCCTCAAGCCCTGGTCCGAGACCGATTTCCGCATCCAGTCGACCTGGACGTACAGTCTGACGGAAGACGCCATCGCCGGCTTCCCGACCCTGACGCCCGACCTCGAGGCGGCCCTGCCCGGCCGCTTCGTCCGCGACGCCGCCGGCAATCTGCTGTCGTTCGACGGCCGGGCGCTCAACTTCGACCGCTTCGAGCGTCAGGACATCCGCACCGGGGTCAACTACTCGCGCGCCTTCGGCAAGCCCAATCCGGCCGCCACGCCCTTGCCGGGGCAGCCCGGCGGCGCACGTCCGGCCGGCGGCCCCATGATCATTACCTCCGACGGTGCGCCCCTCCCGCCCGGAGCACGAGTGACCTTCAGCGGTTCTCCCGGCGGCGGAGGCGGTGGCGGCCAGATGCGCATGGGCGGCGGCGGGGGCGGCCGTGGCGGCGGCATGCAGCCCGGCCAGGGCCGCTTCAATCTGTCGGTCTACCACACCTACCGGATCCAGGATGAGATCGTCATCGCCGAGGGTCTGCCTGTTCTCGACCTGCTGGACGGCTCCGCCACCGGCAGCCGCGGCGGCACCCCCCGCAACGAGATCCAGGCCCAGGCCGGCGTCTTCAAGAGCGGCATGGGCGCCTTCCTCAACGCCAACTGGCGCGAGGGCACCTTCGTCGACGGTGGAACCGGACCCGACCTGTCGTTCTCGGATCTGGCCACGGTCAATCTGAACGTCTTCGTCGACCTGGGCGGGCAGGCGTCATGGGTCGCCAAATATCCCTGGCTCAAGGGCGCGCGCCTCAACCTCGGCGTCCAGAACATCTTCGACAGCCGTCTGGAAGTGACCTCCAGCGCCGGCGACGCGCCGCTGAACTACCAACCCGACTACCTCGACCCCATGGGCCGGACCATCAGCCTGACGTTCCGCAAGATCCTGTTCTAGCCGTCGGCGTCGGGGGCCTTTCGCCCCCAGCGCCGCTTCGGCGCCTCGCCCTTGGCCTTGGCCGCGATCTCCTTCAGCTTGCGGCCCTGCATGGCCGACAGCGCCTGCCCCGGCGCGCCCTTCTCGGGGTCGCCGAAGGCGCGGCCGTGGGTCTTCACTCGCTCGCTGACCGAGTCGATGAATTCGCCCTCCCATTCGGACAGCGAAACGCCCGCCTTCTCTGCCGAGCGGCGGGCGCGTCTTAAGGCATTGAGGGCCGCCCGCTGGGCCGCCTTGCGTTCGGCCTCGAACGGACTGGCGGGCGGTTTTTTCGAACCGCCCTTCCCCCCGCCGAAGCCGGTTCGCTTCAGGGTCAGATCTCGCCCAGCGCCGACATGTACAGGTCCAGGATCGCGTCCTCTTCCTGCCGCTTGGCCTTGTCCTGTTTCCGGATGCGGATGACCTTGCGCAGGATCTTGACGTCGTAGCCCTCGCCCTTGGCCTCCAGGAAGACCTCCTTCATGTCGGCCATGACGGCGGCCTTGTCCTCTNGGCCCTGACATCGAAATACAAGTCGGTCCGGATGCGGATGACCTTGCGCAGGATCTTGACGTCGTAGCCCTCGCCCTTGGCCTCCAGGAAGACCTCCTTCATGTCGGCCATGACGGCGGCCTTGTCCTCTTCCAGACGCTCGATGCGCTCGATGATGGTGCGCAGCCGGCCCTGGGCGGCCGAGGTCAGGACGTCGGGCGAGGAATCGAAGGAAGCGTCGTCGGCCAAGGGAGAACTCCGGATAAACCGCCCTCAAGTAGGCCGAAGGCCGATACCCCCGCCCGAAGCTGGGCCGGGTCGGAAACCGCCCGCGCCNCTCGATGATGGTGCGCAGCCGGCCCTGGGCGGCCGAGGTCAGGACGTCGGGCGAGGAATCGAAGGAAGCGTCGTCGGCCAAGGGAGAACTCCGGATAAACCGCCCTCAAGTAGGCCGAAGGCCGATAGGGCAACAAAGATGAAGGACGCTAACCACGCCCGAGCGCGCGACTCAACGATCGCTGGGAGCAGACGCGAAAAAGGCTGCGGACAAGTCCGCAGCCTTTGGAATTTCGTACCGCGCCGTAAGGCGTGGAAAGACCTTAGCCCTGCTTCGCCTTGAAGCGCGGGTCGGTCTTGTTGATCACGTACACAACACCCTTGCGGCGCACGACCTTGCAGTCGCGGTGGCGGGTCTTGANCTTAGCCCTGCTTCGCCTTGAAGCGCGGGTCGGTCTTGTTGATCACGTACACAACACCCTTGCGGCGCACGACCTTGCAGTCGCGGTGGCGGGTCTTGAGCGACTTGAGCGAGCTGCGGACCTTCATGGTCGTCGTCCTGAGGCAAAGCAAAACAGAAAAGCCGCGGGCAAGACCTGCGGCGGAGCGGTGCGTATAGAGAGGCTTCCCGGAATCGTCAACCACGGACTGGCGTGATTTGCAGACCGGCTTGCGGCACACTCGCGTTGCTACGCGGAGGGAGGGCTTCATGGCCAGCAACGAACGGGTCTACAGATACAGCTTCGCCAGCGTCTACCCGCACTACATCGCCAAGGCGGAGAAGAAGGGCCGCACAAAGGAAGAGGTCGACCGGATCATCCTCTGGCTCACCGGCTACAGCCGGGAGCAGTTCGAGGCCTGCCTGGCCGACAAGTCCGATCTCGAAACCTTCTACGGTGAAGCGCCCCGGCTGAACCCCGCCCGCGCCGCAATAACCGGCCTGATCTGCGGCATCCGCGTCGAAACCATCGAGGAGCCGCTGATGCGGGAAATCCGCTACCTGGACAAACTCATCGACGAGCTCGCCAGGGGGAAGGCGATGGAGAAAATCCTGCGAGAGCCGGTCTGATCAGAACCAGGTCTCTACGGGCCCCGCGGTCATTCCCAGCAGCACGCCGGTCACCTGCACCCCGCTGCCGTCCTCGGTGACGATGTTGAACGCCTGCTGACTCAGCGGCGTCGGGTCCGGCCGCGCCATCGCCCAGCCCTCAAACAGCCGCGCCGTCACCGCCCATTCGCCCAGGACCGCCAGCTTCTCATGCCGCCGATCGGCCCGGATTCGGACCATCAGCGCGTCCAGATGCGCCTCCGAGCCTTCGATGACCTGAACGAACTTCCCGTCCGGCAGGGCGAGGGCTCCGGTGATCCTGTCTCGCTTGTTGTGGGCCAGCGACGTGCGGAAGATCGCATCCAGCGCCACCACGTCGTCATGGTCGATCAGGGACTCGCTGCGACAGACCAGCCGTTTGAGATTCTCGCGCATCGCGATTGCCTTGGGGCCAAGCGCCCGCGCGGGGTGTACGCCCTTCGCGCAAGCAATGCCGCTGCTATCTGGTGTGAAGGGTGGGTTATTGCAGCAACGCTTCCCGGCCTCGCGCACTTGTTATGACGGGGCGGCCATCGGGGACTCTACACCTGCATCATGCGTATCAGCCTTCGACTCATCCTCATCTGTTCCGTCGCCGCCTGCGCGCCCATGCTGCCGGAGGCCCCGCCGGTGAGGCCGACTCCGGCGCCCGCGCCCGCGTCGCCGGCCGCTCCCGCGCCCACGCCCGCTCCGCCCCCGGCCAATCCCGCCGACCAGGCCGGGTTCGAGGGCTGGAAACAGGGCTTCCTTTCGCGTCACGGCGGCGTCCGTCGGGATCAGTACGCCCGCGAACTGGCCGGCCTGACCCCGGACGCCTCCGTCATCCGCCTCGATGGCAATCAGCCCGAGTTCAGCCGTCCCGCCGGCGCCTATATCCAGTCTGCCGCCTCCGCCACGCGCATCGCCCAGGGCCGCCAGCGCGTCGACCGCGTGCCGTGGGAGGTCACCCAACGCTTCGGCGTGCCGGCCGAGATCCTCGTCTCCATCTGGGGCAACGAGAGCAGCTTCGGCGCGGTCCAGGGCGATTATGACGTCATCCGCTCACTGGCCACCCTCGCCTTCGACGGGCGCCGCCGCGACTGGGCCGAGGCCCAGCTGAAGGATGCGCTGGACATCGTCGTCGACGGCCGCCGCGCACGCGCGGGCCTGAAGGGCAGCTGGGCCGGGGCCATGGGCCAGACCCAGTTCATGCCCGACAACTTCCTGCGCCTCGGCGTCGACCAGACCGGCGATGGCAAGGTCGACATCTGGGGCTCGGACGCCGACTCCCTCGCCTCCGCAGCCAACCTGCTGGCCCAGGCCGGCTGGAAGCGCGGCCAGAGCTGGGGTTATGAGGTCGCCCTGCCCTCCGGCTTCGACTACGCCGAGGCCGAGGGCCCGCGTCATAACTGGCGCTATTGGGCCGGACGCGGCGTGACCCTCGCGCGCGGCGGCGCTCCCACAGACGCCGAGGCGCTGGAGGAAGGCGTCATCCTCCTGCCCCAGGGCGCGCGCGGCCCGGCCTTCCTGGCCCTGCCCAATCACTATGTGATCCGCCGCTACAACAACTCGGTCTCCTATGCGCTCGCCATCGGCCTCACCGCCGACGGCATCGCGGGCAAACCCGGGCTCGTGGGGACATGGCCTGACGACGCCCCCCTGTCGCGAGACCAGCGCATCGGCGCCCAGCGCGCCCTGACCGCCCTGGGCTATGACACCGGCGGCGTCGACGGCGTCGTCGGCGCCAACACCCGCGCCGCGCTGCGCCGCTGGCAGATCGCTTCCGGGCGTGTGGCGGACGGGTATCTGACCGCCGATCTGGCGGATGAGCTGATCCGAAGGGCGGGGTAACCCCTCCCGTCTCCTCCCCATTTCCGATGGGGAGGTGGCGCGGCGCTGTTCGCGCCGTGACGGAGGGGGGCCGCGCTTCCACCGCTTCGCGGCCCCCTCCCCATTCGCTACGCGAACAGGGAGGAGACGATGCGAGCAATTCGCCGCCAAACAGACAAGTTGCAAACGCCAACCTGTTGATCATGTGCGGGATATTTCCGCAGGCAGCGTCATTTCGTAGCCGCACGTGGAGTCGGCCCCATAATTCTCCCATCCCGTCGGTGGGGAGGGCGTCGGATCCACGCTTCTCGATGTCGGCGGGCTGTGGTCGAGCGATGAAGCCCGGCGGCGCTTACGCCGGGGGTCCTTGAGGACGTCGATGGATGGCGTCCCCCTGCTCGCCGCGCGCTTCTGTGCGGGACCTCTGCGGCGCTGACGCCTCCGCAAGTCTCCCCCCGGGCCGGCTCCGCAAGGAACCATCCGGGCGCCGGCAAGGCCCGAACAGGGCCGGCGGCCGGCACGCGCGTGGAAAACGACGACGCGGGGCGGTCTGTCTCGTCGAAACGGTAACTCTGAAACAGCACCGGGCGGGCCCGGTCGCCCCGCGCCCTCCCCAGCTTTGGCGGCCCGTCGCCACAGCGCGTCGACCCATGCCTCATGGACAGGAGAACGCCATGACCCGCCGCAAATCAGCCCGACTGACCGATCGCGACTTCATCCGCGCCCTGCAGCTCATCCGCCTGAAGGGCCTGCCGACCGGTGAATACGAGCCCATGTCCAACCGCGAGGAAATGTATCTGCGCATCGTCCGCGCCGGCCGTCCGGTAGACATCGAGGACTTCGTCCTGTCGAAGCCCCTGTTCCAGCTGGAAGCCATGGAACGCCGCGCCAACGAGGAAGACATCGCCGCGCCCGAACCCACATGATCGTTGTTAACCCGTCCCGCCTTCGCTAACCCGAACCGGACACCCGCCGGAGCTCTCCATGTCCCGTTCGTCCGATCGCTTCGAAGGCACTTCGAACTACATCGCCACCGACGACCTGAAGATAGCGGTCAACGCCGCCGTGGCGCTCGAACGCCCTCTGCTGATCAAGGGCGAGCCCGGCACGGGCAAGACGGTCCTGGCCTATGAGATCGCCCGGGCCATGAACGCTCCCCTGATCACCTGGCACATCAAGTCCACGACCAAGGCCCACAACGGCCTGTACGAATACGACGCCGTCTCGCGCCTGCGGGACAGCCAGCTGGGCGAGGAACGCGTCCACGATGTCCGCAACTACCTCAAGCCCGGCAAGCTGTGGGAGGCCTTCACGGCCCCCGACCGACCCGTCCTGCTGATCGACGAGATCGACAAGGCCGACATCGAATTCCCCAACGACCTGCTGCAGGAACTCGATCGGATGGAGTTCTACGTCCAGGAGACGGACGAGACGATCCGCGCCGAGGTCCGGCCCGTCGTCATCATCACCTCCAACAACGAGAAGGAACTGCCCGACGCCTTCCTGCGCCGCTGCTTCTTCCACTACATCCGCTTCCCCGACGACGAGACGATGCGCGCCATCGTCGAGGTCCACTTCCCGGGCATCAAGCCGCGCCTCGTCTCGGAAGCCCTTCGAACCTTCTACGAAATCCGCGACACGCCGGGCCTGAAGAAGAAGCCCTCGACCTCGGAACTGCTCGACTGGCTGAAACTGCTGCTCGTCGAGGACATCGACCCCGAGACCCTGCGCGAGAAGTCTCCCAACAAGCTGATCCCGCCCCTGCATGGCGCCCTGCTGAAGAACGAACAGGACGTCCACCTGTTCGAACGCCTCGCCTTCCTCAGCCGCCGCGAGGGCTCGCGACCCGGCGGCTAAACACAGTTGCGTTGCGATACGGACACACGCCTTACCGCGATTTCACTGGCAAATGAAACGCGCGCGCGCAGGATAGAACCGTACCAGGACCACCCAAGATGACCCTACGCCTCCTCCTGCCCACGCTCTGCGCCCTCGCCGCCCTGACGGCCGCCTGCGACGGCGACCGTTCGGTGCGCATCACCTCGACCACCACCGAGAGCGACGCCAAGGGCGTGTTGAAAGTCGTCGACACCCTGCAGTGCCCGCAAACCATGGGCTCGCTGACCCGCAAGGGTTCGGCGCAGGACGGCGGCAAGGTCTGCACCTACGTGGGCCGCAAGGGGACCGAAGTCAGCCTTCACCTCGTCGCCCTCGACGGCGCCGCCCCCGCCGATGTGCTCAAGTCCTTCGAAACCCGCCTGTCGGCTTCGCTTCCCGCCGCGGTCGCGCAGTTGAGGGCCTCGGCCGACGCCGAGAAGGCCCGCATGCAGGCCGATCTGGCCCGGGCGAGCGCCGACACCGCAGCCGCCACCGCTGACGCGGCCGCCGTCCAGGCTGACGCGGCCGGGGCGCAGGCTGACCGCGCCGCCGCCCAGGCGGATCGCGCCTCGGTGCGGGCTCCGGGCGTGGCGATCGAGGCCGAAGGCGACGACGCCAGCGTTCGCCTGCCCGGCATGCGCATCGAGACCAAGGGCGATCAGGCCAGTGTGCGGATCGGCGGCTTCCACATCGACGCCAACGACAGCGATGGCTCGGCCCGCGTCCGCGCCTCCTCGGGCGGCGGCGACAGCCTCAGCGTCAACGCCCAGAACAATGCCGCCGAGATCCGCACCAGCGCCGCCGGCGAGGCGACCCGCACCAGCTGGATCCTCAGCGACAACCGGGAAACGGAATCGGGCTGGCGTCTGGTCGGCTTCGAGGCGCGGGGACCCGTTGGCGGCCCCCTGGTCGTCGCCACCGTCCGGTCCAAGGACACCAACCGCGGCCGCGCCTTCGAGGACGCCAAGGACCTCGTCACCCTCAACGTCGGCGAATAAGCCCGCCTCCGGCCTTGATCGCGTCGCGCTGATGCGTCACCAACCCTGCCCACGAGAGCAGGACAGAACCTTGGCCGCCACGCCCCGCAAATCCGCGAAACCGCCCCGCGCCTGGCAGCGCATGCTTTCGGGCCGCCGGCTCGACCTGCTGGACCCCTCGCCCTTCGACATCGAGATCGAGGACATCGCCCACGGCCTGGCCCGCGTCGCCCGCTGGAACGGCCAGACGACCGGCGAACACGCCTTTTCGGTCGCCCAGCACTCCTGCGTCGTCGAGGAGATCGCCGCCCACATCCAGCCGGGGCTCGAGCCCAAATGGCGTCTCGCCGCCCTGCTCCACGACGCCTCCGAATACGTCATCGGCGACATGATCTCGCCCTTCAAGGCGGCGCTGGGCGTCAACTACAAGGCCTTCGAGGCCCGTCTCGAAGACGCCATCCACGTCCGCTTCGGCCTGCCGCCCAAAAACCCGGTCGAGATCAAGACCCTGATCAAGAAGGCCGACGTGGCCTGCGCATATTTCGAAGCCACCCAGCTGGCGGGCTTCACCAAAAAGGAGGGCCTGACCCTCTTCGGCGCCCCGCCGGCGGGCTACGACCTGATCATCGACCCCCTGCCCGCCCCGGTGGCCCAGCAGCGCTATCTCGAGCGCTACCGTGTCCTCGCCGAGGCGACCGGGGTCGTCCCCGCCCCCGACGCCTGGCACACGGAATAGAGCGCATGGCCGGTCCGGGGGAACAGGGCGTCCGCATCGGCCTCTCGGCCGTCGTCATCGCACTCCGCGACCGCCGCGCCTGCGTCCTGACCACCCCCGGCGAGGAGGGCGAGACCGCCCTGCCTTTCGGCCCCTTCGATCCGGCGCGGGACCGGACATTCGAACGGGCCCTGCGCGACTTCGTGACCGACCAGACCGGCTTCCGCCTCGGCTTCGTCGAACAGCTCTACACCTTCGGCGACCTGGGCCGCGCCAGCCCGCGCGCGACACCGGGCCCCGAGCATCATCGCGAGGTCTCGGTCGGCTACCTCGCCCTCACGGCCGACGCCGCCGACGCCCCCCAGGCCGAGGCCCGCTGGACCCCCGTCCTTGAAATCTTCCCGTGGGAGGACCGCCGCGACGGCGCCGCCGCCTGCGTCGCTCCCCTGATCGCCGCATTGAACGACTGGGCGGCGACCGACCCCCGCCGTCAGGCCCGCGTCGAGACCCTCTTCGCCACCGCGCCCGCCCATCGCTGGAACGAGGGGCAGGTGCTCGACCGCTACGAACTGCTCTACGAGGCCGGTCTGGTCGCCGAGGCCGCAAGGGATCAGGAACGCCCGCCTCTTTCCACCGCCCCCGGTCGCGCCATGGCCTCCGACCACCGCCGCATCCTCGCCACCGGCCTCGGCCGCCTGCGCAGCAAGCTGAAATACCGCCCCGTCCTTTTCGATTTGATGCCCGCGACCTTCACCCTGTCCGAACTCCAGACCGCCGCCGAGGCCGTCGCCGGCCTGTCGCTGCACAAGCAGAACTTCCGACGCGGCGTTGAACGAACCGGCCTTGTCGAGCCCACCGGCCGCCTGTCCGCCGCCACCGGCGGCCGCCCGGCCGAGCTGTTTCGCGTCATCGACGGCGACCTGTCGACCGGCGAAGCGCTTGGCCTTCCCCTGCCCGCGCAACGCTGAGCCGATTTCCCCGATATCCCGCTTGCGGCGCGGGCCATCGCCCATTACGGAGAGGTGGCAGAGTGGTCGAATGTACCGCACTCGAAATGCGGCGTGCCTTTGCGGGCACCGTGGGTTCGAATCCCACCCTCTCCGCCACCGGCCCAAGTCACTGTTCTCTACCACGGCTTGCTCTCCCACGTTTTGCGATCCGGTAGAATTTCCCGGGTAACAGGGATGCGAACCGGGAAGTGCTGTGACGCCTTTGGGGGATCAGACATCGATCAGGAGCCGCTGTTGAATATCAGGGGCGAAGAAAGCCAGGCGAATGAGCGTCCGCTCATGTCCATTCGCGGGAGCCTGCTGGGGCCGTCCGGAAGGGCCAGACGCTTCCTGCAGGATGCTACATCCGCACTTCAGGCCGTTGTTGAGCATCCGATTCTGGGGGGAGCGGCTTGGCCGGAGCTTAACGTTTCGCTGGTGGCTATTCCGTGCCCGCGAGTGGTCGGTTCGCGCGTGGAGGGCTCCAATGTCGTCTTCGGGATCGCACACAACGTCCGCTTCTGGCGCTGAACCGACCGGGTCGCGCTTTGAGGAACACTGGTGTTCCGAAATGTTGTGAGCTATGAGCCTGCGTCCGAAGCGAGACGATCATGTTCACCTATTGCACCAAAGCGAGCCTGCCCATGCTGCTCGACCGCCAGCCGGTCGAGGGTAATGGCGCGCGCGCGGAGGACGTTTAGGAGAGCACCCGGTCATACCGACTTCGGTTTTCCAGAAACCCCTCCCGCTTCCGGCCGGAGGGGTTTCTTGTATCTGCAAGACGCCTGACGGTCGGTCCGGAGGATCAGACAGAGAAGGAGACGTCAGCCATGCGCGGCTATGACGTGATCGAAAGCCCGGGCGCGCCGATCAAGGCGTGGACCCGGGGGGTGCCCATCGAGGATGCGGCGCTGAAGCAGCTGAAGAACGTGGCCTCGCTGCCGTTCATCCACTCGCACGTCGCGGTCATGCCCGACGTGCACTGGGGCATGGGCGCGACCGTGGGGTCGGTGATCCCGACAGTGGGGGCCATCATCCCGGCCGCCGTGGGCGTGGACATCGGCTGCGGCATGATGGCGGTGCGGACCTCGATCCGCGCCGAGCATTTGCCAGACGACCTGTCGGGCATCCGCTCCGCGATCGAGGCGGCCGTTCCGCACGGCCGCACCGACAACGGCGGGCGCAACGACAAGGGCGCCTGGTCGACCGAGCCGCCGGCCTCTGCCGCTTCCCGGTGGGAGGGGCTGAAGACGGGCTATGACGCCGTAGTGGAAAAGCACCCCAAGGCGGCGCACCCGCGTGGCTACGGCCATTTGGGCACGCTGGGCACGGGCAACCACTTCATCGAGCTGTGCCTCGATGAGGCGGGGGACGTGTGGGTGATGCTGCACTCGGGTTCGCGCGGGGTGGGGAACCGGTTCGGTACCTATTTCATCGAGCGGGCCAAGCAGGAGTCGCGGCGCTGGTTCCTGAACCTGCCGGATCAGGACCTGGCCTACTTCCCCGAGGGGTCGGAGGGCTTCAACGACTACGTCAAGGCCGTGTCCTGGGCGCAGCGTTACGCCCGCGCCAACCGCGAGGTGATGATGGACAGCGTCCTGAACGTGCTGCGCGCGTTCTGGCCGGACCTGGAGACGACGCAGGAGGCAGTGAACTGCCACCACAACTATGTTTCGAGGGAGCGCCATTTCGGCAAGGATGTGTTCCTGACCCGAAAGGGTGCGGTGTCGGCGAGGGACGGCGAACTGGGGATCATCCCCGGCTCGATGGGAGCAAAGTCCTTCATCGTTCGCGGCAAGGGCAACGCGGACTCGTTCTGCACCTGCTCGCACGGCGCCGGTCGGGCCATGAGCCGGACCGAGGCGAAGCGGCGCTTCACGGTGGAGGACCACGTCCGCGCCACCGAGGGCGTCGAGTGCCGCAAGGACGCCGAGGTGATCGATGAAACGCCGATGGCCTACAAGGACATCGACGCGGTCATTGCGGCCCAGACCGACCTGATCGAGGTGGTTCACACCCTGCGTCAGGTGGTGTGCGTGAAAGGATGACGGGAGCCGGTTCCGCGCAAGCGGGGCCGGCTTTCGTCGTTAGCCAGGCCGGCTTTCGGTTGAACGGCGACATCCCGTCCCATCGCGCGTCAGACGCCAAGCCACTGCAATCCGCCCGGGAGATCACCGGCAGCATAGTCGACCTGTAGAACTCGCCGGTGCGTGGCCACGGACGCCCTGTCGGACGCGTGCAGAATTGGCGTGGCATAGGTCCAGACATCTCCTGCTTCAGCCAGACAGGTGGCGACGCCGCACTTGCTCACCACCTCTGGAATATCGGCCTCCGGGATCCTGCCGAAGCGGTGCGATCCAGGCGCGATGAGTAGTGGAGCATTTGTCCCGGGCACGGGGTCGAGGTGGGCGCGCAACGTGAGCATGCCGGCCAGCACCGGGAACGGGGGCGCGACATGCAGCGCGCCATGCTTGCGTGTCCAAGGCCCCCAGCCTTCGACTTCCTGTCGCTCACGCACCGCAACCACACGGTCCTGATGCCAGGCGAGTGACCAATTCGTGGATGCTGTTTTGTCGAATAGGATCGCCCGTACAGGCCGGGCCTTCTCGCCCAGGTTCCGCGCGGCCAGGCAGCCAATCGGTCCGCTGGTCGCGAGGAAACAGAGCAGCCCTTTGACGCCAAAAAGCCTCACCCCGGCAACGTCTCGCGGCTGGCCGGCCAGCACCTGTTCCAAACCGGCCAGCGTGGAGCCGTCGAGAGCCTTCGGGGCCAGCTCAGCGCCGTCTCGATCCAGTTCAAGTTCGGCAGTCCGCGAAGGCATGCTGTTGCATATCGCCCGGCGGCGCCGCGCTCAACGGCCGTCGGCTTACAGGCGAGAGCCCGACGCCCGCTTCTGGCGCAGAGCGGCCCCTCCCCTGCCCTGTCGATGGTCCCGCCGCGTTCGCGAAATGCCCATATGCGGGAATATATGAAAAGCAGGACGGCGCTTGTGCTGCGGATCGCGGCCGCCGCACGTTCTGGTTCGCTACGGGCGAAAGCGGCAGGCCCCCTCGCCTGAATGCGCTGCCAGACAATCGGCCTGAAAACGAGCGGGATCGGGCCTCACGTCCGTGTCGATCCACCGCTCAAGGGCGTTCAGCGCGGTCAGGTAGCCGGCGTCGCTCAGCTTGCTGTGCTGGTCCTCGTCCGTGGCGGCCTGAACCAGCAGATGCGAGCGGCCCGCGGCCGCGACCGTTGCGCCATAGACCGCCTCGACCTCGTAGGAGACCGTCGGATCGTGCAGCGCGTGCATCGTCAGGGTCGGAAGGACGATCAGGCCCGAAAGATCGGAATCGTAGGCCAGCCGCGCGACTGCGTCGGGGTCCGCCGTGAACCGTTCGACGCCCGCGTTCAGCGCCGCGTCTTCCGACGAGCCGGCGTAGACGACGGCGCTGTTGTCGAACGGGTTCAGACCGCCCAGCCGTTCCTGGACCAGGTCCTGGAACAGGAAAGTGGCCCAGGACAGGTGACTGACCAGCTGATCCTCCTGCACGCCTGTGACCGCCAGGGTATCGTGCAGGCGTTGCGTCTGCTGCGGTGTCCTTTGAGCAGCGGGTTTGTCCACGCCGGTGCAGGCCTCGACCCGGGCGCGCAGATCGGCGCGGGTCATGCGGCTGCCGCGCGGCAGGCCCTGCCAGACGGGATAGGTCGTCTCGTCCGCCGCGGGATGATTGCGGCAATAGAACTGGTAGACGGCGCGGAGGCCGGCGCGGAACTGATAGGCGCGGGTGCCGCCCGACAGCACGCCGTTGGTGATCAGGACGCCGTCGTAATTTCGGCCGCCAGCCGTATCGAGGGCATAGAGTTCGGACGCCTTGGCTGCGACATTCCCGCCCCAGGACTGGCCATGCAGGATGGTGCGTTCCGGCCGGCCGAACCGACTCCAGAACACCTTGCGGCTGTTGTCTGTATCCTCGGCCGCCATGCGAACGCCGTAGCCGCCGCGACGATAGGTCGAGCCGATCCAGGCGTAGCCCTGGCGCACCATGACGGAGAACCGCTCGAGGTCTTCCAGCGAGTCCGCCGCCCCCGGGGCGCCGGTGCGCGGTCCGCCATGGGCGTGGACAATCAGGCGATTGTTCCAGTCGGCCGGCATGGCGATGACGTACCAGGCCCCGTTTTCGTCCTGCCCTGACAGACAGCGCGTCCCGGCCCCCGCCGAGGCGGGGCAGTCGATAGGCACGACGTCGGCCCCGGCATGAGCCGGAGCCGACGCGAGGACGCCTGCGAACGCCAGAACCGCAATAGCAAACCGCCTCATGGCGAACTCTCGATAGGCGGACCGGCGCGACGACGGCCGCGCCGGTCCGGATGTCAGAACGTCTTGGTGATGCTGGCGTACCAGTAACGGCCGTAGGGGCGATACAGCGACCCCAGATAGCCGGTGGACGTCAGCGGCGGCGCCTCGTCGGTGATGTTGCGCGCGCCGATGCGGATACGCGTGTTCGAGGCCCAGCCGGCGTCCTCGAACTCGTACTGGCCGTACAGATTGGCCGTGGTCTGGGCTTCGACGATCCAAGGATCGCCTGCGGTGCTGAGGAAGCCGGTCTCTTCGACCGCGCTGGTGTACTGGACGAAGCCGCCCACTTGCCAGGGGCCCTGGCTCCAGGTCAGCGAACTGGTCACCTTCCATTCCGGACGGCCATTCCGGGCCAGCAGGTCGCTGGCGATCGGCAGGGGCGTGGCCGGGTTGATCGTGCCGGCGTCGCGGGCGTCGTCCAGGGCCTGGACGGCCGGACCGGCGTCTCGGTGGAATTCCAGCAGCTGGGCGGCGTTCACCTGAGCGCTGAAGTCGCCCCAGGGCGTGTCGCGCAGACGCCAGTGGACCGCGAAGTCGATGCCCTGCACGTCCTGCGGCAACAGATTGACGAAGCTGTCGCTGACGGACTGGATAGCCCCCACTGGCGCAATCCCGGTGCCGGAGAAGAAGGCGACGTCGTCGACATTGGGAGCGGCGCGCACGACGTTCGGATTCGACGAACCGCTCAGCCGGGCCAGGTAGTCCTGAACCACTGCGGTCTGTCCGCCGATCAGACCGACGATGTCTTCCTGCTGAATGCGCCAGCGGTCGACGGTGAAGGTAAAGTTGCCCACGGCCTCTGGCAGGAACCACGGCTCGAAGACCAGGCCGATGGACTGGTTGGTGCTTTCCTCGGGTTTCAGGTCGGGGTTGCCGGACACACGCAGCGAATAGCTGACGCTCTGTGCGCAGGCGTTGAAAGTCGCGATCCGCCCGGCGCGAAGGTCGGCCTCGCAACGCAGATAGTCGTTGTTGGACGCAAGGCGTGAATAGGTGGTGGCGTTCGTCTGCTCGAGGTTCGGAGCCCGGAAGCCCTCCGAGTAGGACGCCCGCAGACGCAGGCCGTCGACGATGTCCAGAGCCATGGCGACCTTGGGTTTGGCCACGTCGCCGAAGTCGCTGTAGTGCTCGTACCGGCCAGCCACCTGGAATTCGAGGTTGTGGACCAGGGGGATGTTCATCTCCGGCGAGACCACCGGCACCGCGAACTCGACATAGGCCGAGGCCACGTCACGCTCGCCATGGGTGTCAGGATTGGAGCTGACCGCCGACAGGTTCGAGATGCTGACCGCGCCGTCGATCCTGTCTGTGAAGATGTTGGTGCCGTCCAGATCGGCGTCGCGGTCGTCGCTCTGGGTCTCGTGCCGGAACTCGACGCCGAAGGCCACACCCAGCGGCCCGCCCGGCAGCTCCATCAGGTCAGGCCGGCTCATGCGGAAGTCAGCCATGGTCAGCGTCGTGCGGGAAACACGGACCAGTTCGGTCGAGATCGCGTCGATGGCGGTCTGGGAGCTCGGCGTGCAGTCGCCGTAGGTCGTGGTTGCGACGCAGCCGCCGTTGAACGGGTTGTAGGCGTCGGGCGTGGACAGGGCCAGGCTGGCCTGCAGCGCGGTCATGTTCACGGCGTTGGAGGTGTCGGTCGCCTCCGCTTCCGAATAGACCAGCGCCGTCTCCCAGTCGAAGCCCCAGCGTTCGCCGCGAAGGCCGCCCAGGAGGCGCGACTGGGAATTCTCGACATCCACGATCTGGAAGCCGGCGTCATTGAAGCGGTAGTTGCCCAGTTTCACGTTCAGCCCTCCGATCGGGACACCGGTCAGGCCCGACAGGCGGTTCGGATTGGCCTGTCCGTTGGCGAAGGTCACCGGGCCGAACGGGTTCCAGTAGTTGGAGGCCGGGATCCAGATGGCGTTCAGGCTGATGGTGGGCGGCTGGATGTTCTGGGTCGTGGCCTGGTAGAAGCCGATCTCGCCGAACGCCTCGACGTCGGCCGACAGTTCGTAGTGGCCGGAAACGAACAGGTTGAGCCGCTCGACCTCCGGGGTCACTGTGGTGCCGACCTGGGTATCGTAGCGCAGGTCGCGCTGGACGCCGTTGGCGCTGGCGTTGCCCGACGCGATGCAGATGTTCGTCCCGACCGGTGTGGCGCAGCCGAAGCTTGCCGGCTGGATGTGGAAAGCGCCGGCCGAGGTCGTCAGGGCCGTGCCGTTGCGCCGGATGGTGGTGCTGGTCTGGGCCTGCAGATTGGCCCAGGCGCCGCGGGTCGCGCGCGCGTCAGGATCCAGGCTGGTCTCGAAACCCGGTTCGTTGGCGAACAGACTGCGCAGGTTGGACGAGGCCGTATAATCCTGGTCCTCGGCCAGCAGGGCGGACCGGTCCGTGTAGTCGATGAAGCCCGAGATATTGCCGCGCTCGAAATTCTTGCCGGCGAAGATGTTGGTCGAGAGCTCGCGCAGGTGCGTGCCCTCCGCCCCGCCGTACTGGGCCTGGAAACGGAAACCGTCGAAGTCGTCGCGCAGCACGGTGTTGACCACGCCGGCCACGGCGTCCGCGCCGTAGATGGCGGCGGCGCCATCCAGCAGGACTTCCAGCCGGTCGGTGCCCGACACCGGGATGGTATTGGAGTTGTAGCTCAGGACCGGGACCGTTCCCGTATCCGAGGTGCCCTGGCTGGTGGGGTGGGAGATGAGCCGGCGGCCGTTCAGCAGCACCAGGGTGTTCCCGACGCCCAGCGAGCGGAGGTTGACCGAGTTCACGTCGCCCCGGGCGGCGTTGGACGTCTGCGGGTTGTTGGCGGCGCTGAACAGCACGTCGCCCATCTGCGGAATGGAGCGCAGCAGGTCGTCCCCGTTGACCGCGCCGGTCGCCAGGATCTGCTCCTCGCTGAGCACGGTCACCGGCAGGGCGGCGTTGACCTTGGCGCCGCGGATCTGGGAGCCCACGACCACGACGTCGTCGACGGTCGTCGCGTCCGGCTCGTCGTTCGAGGCGGGCGCCGGCGCCGTCTGCGCAAACGCCGGAGCGGCGATGAGCAGGGTCAGCACGGCGGCGCTGCCGAGCAGAGCGGTTCTGTGGATGGTCCTCATTGTCTCTTCCTCCCGTTTTTGGCTCGGCCGCTCTCAGTCGGCCGTTATGACGTCTCGATCGCCCGGCCCTGCGGCTGGATCCGGTGCAGCGGCCAATGCCTTGGGTCCGGATCCCAGCGCCGCATGCAGCGCCTCGCGGTCCAGTTCGCCCTCCCAGCGGGCGACGACCAGGGTCGCCACTGCATTGCCCACGAAATTCGTCAGCGCCCGGCACTCGCTCATGAAGCGGTCGATGCCGAGGATCAGGGCCATGCCCGCCACCGGCACGCCCGGCACCACGGCCAAGGTCGCTGCCAGGGTGATGAAGCCGGCGCCGGTGATGCCCGCCGCGCCCTTGGAGCTGATCATCGCCACCAGCAGCAGCAACAGCTGATCCTGAAGGCTCAGCTCGATGTTCATGGCTTGGGCGATGAACAGGGCGGCCAGGGTCATATAGATGTTTGTGCCGTCCAGATTGAACGAATAGCCGGTCGGCACGACGAGGCCGATCACCGACTTGGGCGCGCCGGCGCGCTCCAGCTTCTGCATCAGACTGGGCAGCGCCGCCTCGGACGAGGAGGTGCCCAGCACCAGCAGCAGTTCTTCCTTCAGATAGGCGATCAGCCGGAAGATGGAGAATCCGTTGGCGAGGCAGACCAGCCCCAGCACCCCGATCACGAACACCAGCGAGGTCACGTAGAAGGTGGCGATCAGGGCGGCCAGATTGGCGATCGCGCCCAGGCCATAGGCGCCAATGGTGAAGGCGAAGGCCCCGAACGCCCCGACAGGCGCGGCCTTCATCAGGATGGCGACCAGCTTGAAGACGACCTGGCTCAGCGCATCCAGCGCACGGTTTACCGGCGCCGCGGCCTCGCCGACGATGGCCAGGGCGATGCCGAACAGGATCGACACGAACAAGGTCTGCAGAATGTTGCCTTCGACAAAGGCGCTGACGAGCGTGTTCGGTATGATGCCGGTTAGGAAGCCGACAATGGTGCTCTCGTGGGCGGCCTCGGTGTACTGGGCCACCGCGCCGGCGTTCAGGGTGGCTGGATCGATGTTCAGCCCCTGCCCCGGCTTGACCACATTGGCGATCACCAGACCGATGATCAGCGCCAGGGTCGAGAAGACCAGGAAGTATGCAAAGGCCTTGGCCGCGACGCGCCCGACCTGCTTCAGGTCGCGCATACCGGCGATGCCGGTGGTGATGGTCAGGAAGATCACCGGAGCGATGATCATCTTCACCAGCTTGATGAAGGCGTCGCCGAGGGGTTTGAGGCTCTGTCCGAAGTCTGGCCACAGGTGGCCGATCAGCCCACCGGCAACGATCGCCAACAGTACGGTGAAGTACAGGCTGCGATAGAACGGGCGGCGCGCGACGGGCGCGCCGGCTGTGGCGGCTGGATGCAACAAGCGACCTCCCTTGGACCCGCTGCGCGGCTCCGGTCTCAACAGCGCTCTGACGGCGCGATTGACTGCAGTATCGGTGAGCCTGAGGTCGCGACAAGGAAAGGCCGACAGCCAGACATCGTGTTGAATTAAATCGGCTTTGCTCCTGCAGTCTTCACTTTAATCGCAATAGCGTGCGGTAATCCGCACACATGTGATGGACATTTGTGCGTAATTTCACATAGTCGCCCGATGCGCGATCCCGCTTCATCGACGACTCAGTGGCGACTCTTCGCGACAGCGTGGATTCTTGTCGCGATCCTCGTCGTGTGGGTCAGCGGCGAGGTCGCCCGGCAGGACGCGAGGGCGTCGGCCGGGCGGCAGGCGGCCACGGCCAGCGCCCTTCACGCCGCCGTCCTGCGCAGCGAGCTGGAGCGGCATCGGTCGTTGCCGATGGTTCTGGCGCAGGACCCGGACCTGGCGGCCCTGCTGGGCAAGCCGGACCCGACGAGCGTCGCGCGATTGAACCGAAAGTTCGAGGCCTTGGCGACAGAGGTCCGGGCTGCAGCCATCTATGCGCTCGACGCCAACGGGAAGACCCTCGCCGCCAGCAATTGGAAGCTGCCCACCAGCTTCGTCGGCTCCAACTACCGCTTCCGACCCTATTATTTCGAAGCCATGCGCAACGGTCAGGCGGCCTTCTTCGCCCTCGGCACCGTCAGCGGCCGCCCCGGACTTTATCTGTCCCGCCGGGTGGATGATCGCACCGGCCAGCCGCTCGGAGTCATCGTGGCCAAGGTCGAATTCGACGCCCTTGAGGCCGACTGGCGCGCATCGGGCGAGCCGACCTATGTCACTGACGCGGACGGGGTGGTGCTGATCACCACGGTGCCGGCCTGGCGCTTCCACGCCGCCCGGCCGTTGTCCGCCGACCTCCGGCGACGCCTCGCGGCGACCCAGACAGCCGGAGCGACCGTCCCGACTCCCCTGCCCTTCGACACCCGCAACGGCGCTCTGGTCCGGGTATCGGCCGATGTCCCCGCGGACCTCTATGCCGTCGCGTCCGACAGCATTCCCGACATCGGCTGGGAGTTGAACCTGCTCTCTCCGGCCGGCGACGCCGAGGCGCGGGCAGTCGCCGTCGCGCGGTGGCTGGGCGCCCTGACTGTCGGCCTGCTGGCCGCCCTGACCGGCATCCTGCTGCGCCGCCGTCAACGCGCCGCCGCCCGGTCGATCGAGGCCGAACAGGCCCGGGTCGAGCTGGAGCGTCAGATCGATCTCCGGACGTCCGAACTGCGATCGACCAACGACCTCCTGAACCATGAGATCGAAGAGCGGCGGCGACTGGAGTCGGTTCGTCAGGATCTGCAGGACGATCTTATCCAGGCCAACAAATTGGCGACCCTGGGTCAGATCGCCGCCGGGGTGGCGCACGAGATCAACCAGCCCGTCGCCGCCATTCGGACCCACGCCGACAGCGCCTCTGTGCAGTTGCGCCGGGAAGACAATGCCGGCGCGCTTCGCTCGCTGGCCAATATCGACCGACTGACCGAGCGCGTTGGCGCGATCACAGACGAATTGCGCGCCTTCTCGCGCAAGACGCGGTCGGAGACGGTGGCCGTCGGCGTGGATGCAGCGATCGATGGAGCCCTGCTGCTGGTGGCCGGACGAATGGGGGAAAAGGGTATCGTGCTGAACCGCCGGCGGGCGCCGTCCGGCCTGGCCGTGCGGGCCGAGAGAAACCGGCTGGAACAGGTGGTTCTGAACCTGCTGCAGAACGCCATCGAGGCGCTGGACGGCGTCGCGAACCCGACCATCGACGTGGGCGTCGTCGTGAAGGGCAAGCAGGCCGTGATCCACGTCAGCGACAACGGTCCCGGCGTCGCGGCCGGGGTCCAGGAGCGGCTGTTCACACCCTTCACGACCGACAAGCAGGACGGCCTGGGTCTGGGACTGGTCATCAGCCGGGACATCGTCGCTGGCTTCGGAGGCGAACTCGCTCTGGAGCCTTCAACCCGGGGCGCGCGATTCATCATTCGTCTGGCGAAGGCGTCATGAGCTTCCAGACCCTCAATCGCGTCGCCCTGATCGACGACGATGACGCCTTTCGGGATGCACTGACCGAACGGCTCGAGCTCGACGGCCTGGCGGTCGCGGCGTTCGCCTCGGCGGAGGCCGCGCTGAAGGTCGTCAACGACCGGTTCGAGGGCGTGGTCGTCACCGATCTGCGCATGCCGAGGATGGACGGCCGGCAGCTCGTCGAAAGGCTGAACGGGCTGGATCCCGGCCTGCCAGTGGTGATGATGACCGGGCATGGCGACATCGCCGAGGCCGTCGATGCCATGAAGCGTGGGGCCTATGACTTCCTGGCCAAGCCGTTCTCGCCCGAACGTCTGGTGGAGACAATCCGGCGCGCGCTGGAGAAGCGTTCTCTGGTGCTGGACAACCGCCGGCTCGCCGCACTGGCCGCCGACGACGAGGGGTCGATCCCGCTCAGCGGCTCCAGCCGATCTGTCGAGGCCCTGCGCACTGCCATTCATCGGCTGGCTGACGCCCAGGTCGACGTGCTGATCGAGGGCGAGACCGGGGCTGGCAAGGAGGCCGTGGCCCGCGCCATCCACAATGCCGGACGTCGGCGTCTGCGCCCTTTCGTGGCCGTGTCCTGCGCCGCCCTGCCGGAGAGTGGTCTCGAAAGCCTGCTGATGGGCGATGCGGTTGGGCCCACCGGCGCGTATCGACGCCGCGAGGGACAGATTGAACAATCGCATCAGGGCACCCTCTTCCTCGACGAGATCGATCTGGCGCCGCGCGCCGCCCAGCTGCTTCTGCTTCGGGTGCTCGAGGAACGGGAAGTCCTGCCGGTCGGCGCAATGGAGCCTCATGCGCTGGACCTGCGCATTCTCGCTGCGACCAAGGCCGATCCCGCCGAGGCGGTCGCGCGTGGCGATCTGCGCGAAGATCTCTATTACCGGCTCAACGTGATCCGGCTTCGGACGCCGCCGCTGCGGGAACGGCGCGAGGATGTCCCGTTGCTGTTCGCGCGCTTCCTGGATCGCGCTACGCGGCGTCTGGGACGCGACGCACCCGCGATCGATCATGTCATCCGTCGACGGCTGCTGGAGCACGACTGGCCCGGCAACATCCGCGAGTTGGCGAACTACGCGAGCCAGATCGCCGTGGGGCTGTCGCCCTTCGCCTCAGACGTGGAGTCGGAGCAGGGCTTGGTCCTGCGCGTCCAGGCGTATGAGGCTGAGCTGATCCGGGAATCCCTCACACGGCATGAAGGCGACATCCGCCGGGTGCTGGCCGACCTGCAGCTTCCACGCAAGACGCTCTACGACAAGATGGCCCGGCACGGGCTTGTCCCGGCCGCCCACCGCAATCCGTCGCGCGCCGTCGATAGAGACAACCCGTCGTTGGACTGACTGCACCGCCGCCGTCCTTCTGGCGCCTCAAGGGAGGGATGCGGCCGTCTCTGAACCCCGGAAACTATATGGAACATCGCTGAGACAGGCTTGGCCCGCCGGGCGTTCCGGAGCTGCGACGCCCGTCAACCGGCCCCGGCAGCTTCGGCGAGGCCAGACCCGCATTCCAATTCCATGCAAGATCCCCGCGGGCCTGGCGGCGGCACATCGCTTGCTCGTGCAGGGCGAACATGCCGGGAAACAGACCTTCAGCCAGCGTCGGACCATCCCGGAAGGCGATATAGGCACCGGAAGCGCCGTAGGTCGGCCACGCCGGGCCGTTCGCCGCTCGAGGCTCGCCCGTGCGGGCGAAGCTGACCCAGTAGTCGACCATTGCGGCTGAAAGGCCCGCTTCCTCAGGCGTGTCCGGGACCTTCGGCCAGAGAGGCGGCGTCCGGTCCAGCATGCCGAACATGTAGGGCAGCTCGCTGGCGTGGAAGCCGTGCAGGCCGGCCGCGTCCATGGCGGGATAGCCATGGTCGAACAGGTAGAGGAATGACGGCTGCCCGAGGGCGGTCTGGTTGCGAACCAGCCGCTCCGCCGTCCAGCCGTAGAGCGCGTCGCGGCTGGCGGCGAGAATGCTCTCGCCCATGTCCGACGCCGGATAGAGGCGCAGGAATTCGTCGGCCAGACCGCCGTAACGGTCGCGGATGACGCTCTCATACTCGGCGGTGCTTCCGGGCGCGGGCGGGGCGAGCATGCGCAGCGAGCGGATCTCGCCGCTGTTGAATCCGGCCAGCAGCGGAACCGGCGCCTGCTCGCCGCGGGCGAACACATCCACTAGCTGGCCCGGCAGCAGAACACCGTCCACCGCGCCGAACGAGGCGAAGCCGCTGCGGGCCGCGCTGTCGGTCAGCGTCTGCGGATCCATGCCGCGCAACACCCTCAGGCTCGGCGCCTGGAGGACGCGGGCCAGATTGCTTCCGGCGGCCTCGGCCGCGGGCGCGCCGAAGCGGGCCTGCTTCAGCTCGGGCGTGGAGATCATATAGGCGCTCTGCGCGATCGCCTTGGCGAACAGGCCGCGGGCCAGCGGCGACGCCATCAGATACATGACGCTGAGGCCGCCGGCGGACTCGCCGGCGATGGTCACGTTGGCGGGGTCGCCGCCGAAGGCGTCGATATTCCTCTGCACCCAGTGCAGGGCCGCGATCTGATCCATCAGGCCGTAGTTGCCGGAGATTCCGTCTCGCGACTCCGCGCTCAGGTCCGGATGCGCCAGATAGCCGAGGACGCCGAGCCGATAGTTGATCGACACCACAACCGCGCCCTCGGCCGCCAGCACCGACCCGTCGTACAGCCGCTCCTTGCTTGAGCCGGCGACCAGAGATCCGCCGTGGATCCAGACGATCACCGGAGCCTTGCCCGTCGTCGACGGAGTCCAGACGTTCAGGGACAGGCAGTCCTCACTCGTGGCGCCGAGGTTGTCCGAATAGATGTGCGGCGCCCCCGGCGTCGGCTGGATACAGGCCGGTCCGAAATCCGCTGCATCCCGAACCCCCGACCATCGGGGCGCGGAGATCGGCGGCCGCCAGCGGTTCGGTCCTACGGGCGGCGCGGCGTAGGGAACACCCTTGAAGGCCAGCACGTCGCCGACGGCCCGGCCGCGCACCGCTCCGGCCGGCGCGGTCACGACCGCCGGATCAGACTGGGCGACCGCTGCGGCGGCGCAGGAAACCAGTCCCGCGAAAAGGCCCGCGACCAAAGCCAACCGGCATATCCTCGATGCTGCGCTCATGACACGCCTCCCGCTCTCGACGTGTCGCGTCCCAGCACCCGGGACAGCCACACGAACAGGCCAATGGCCAGCACATAGAAGGGCGTCAGGGTGTAGAGCGCGATCTGCAGCGAGTTGTCGGGATGGGCCGCGCGGAAGAAGTCGCTCGCGGCGCCCACATAGGTCGGCCCAAGGCCCATGCCGATGAAGTTCATCACCAGCAGCAGCAAGGCGCCCGACATCACCCGTTGGTTGGGCCTGACTTCTTCCTGGACCAGCGCCACCGACGAGGACAGATAGAAGTAGTTCAGGAAGGTGGGCCCGCACAGAAGCGCCAGCGCCAGCGGCCAAGACGGCGCCCAGACGAAGGCCACATAGAACGGCAGGGCCAGCGCCAGCGAAAGCGCGGGCAGCAGGGCGTAAGCCTTCTTCGAACGCCGCGTGAAGCGGTCGATCAGCCAGCCCGAGGCGAAGATGCCGCCACCCATGCCGATGGCCACGACCAGCGCGTACCAGAGCGCCACGTCGTTCAGCGTCATGCCCTTTTCGCGCATCAGGAACAGGACCGCGAAGTTGCCCAGACCGTAGGTGATGATCTGTGTGACCCCGCTGCCGAGCGCAGCCAGCACGAGGGTAGGCCGCGAGAAGAAGGCGGTGACGGTGCCCCAGAAGGGCGCGCGCTCCTGGGGCGCGGCGTTCGCGGCCTGGTCCAGACCGCCCCGCCGGGGCTCCTTGACCACCAGCGGCGTGACCACGGCGACTATCAACCCCACGACGCCGATGGCGACGAAGGCGTCGCGCCAGCTGAAGGCCGCGGCGATCGAAGCGCCGAAGGCAATGCCCAGCGCCGCGCCGACCGGAGGCCCGAGATTGTAGATCCCCAGCGCCATGCCGCGGCGGCCGGGCGGGAAATAGTCGGTGATGATGGCGTACGAGGGTGGAACGCCCCCGGCCTCGCCGAAGCCCACGGTCATGCGCGACACCGCCAGCTGGCTGAAATTCCGCGACAGACCGCAGGCGATGGTCGCCGCGCTCCAGATTCCGCAGGCGATGGACACCACAGCCACGCGATTGGTCCGGTCCGCCAGCCATCCCACCGGAATGGCGATGAAACAGTAGAAGAATGCGAAATAGAGACCGCCCAGCAAGCCCAGCTGGCTGTCGCTTATATGCAGCGTGTCCTGGATCGGCTTGGCGAGGATGGACAGCAGCTGCCGGTCGAGGAAGTTCAGTACATAGATGAACCACAGGGAGCCGAGGGCGATCCACGCCCTTGTTCCGACGCCTGTGGCGGATGTTGGCGGAGCGGCGGCGATCGCTTCGGTCTGGCTCATGATCGTTTCCTCGGTGAAGCGAGCCTTGGGGCCCGTCTATTTTTCGGGTTGGGTCAGGGCGGCGTAGACAAGGGCGCGGGACTGGGCGCGGAAGGCGTTTCCGACCGGGTCGGCCAGGCGCTGGATCAGGCCGATGAAGATCAGGTCGTTCTCGGGATCGATCCAGAACCACGTCCCTCCCCCGCCGCCCCAGCTCAGCGTGCCGCGACCCTCGACGAGACCCAGCACGGGCGGATCGATGACGACAGCGAAGTCGAGGCCGAAACCGAAGGCCGGATTGAAGGGCAGCAGCCTTAGCGGACTGGACGTCTCCAGCACCGCGTCCGGGATCACGTTCCGGCCCATCAGATCGACGGAGTCCGGCGCGAGAATGCGGACGCCGTCCAGCGTCCCGCGGTTCAGGATCATCTGGCAGAACCGGGCGTAGTCCGTGGCGGTCGAGACCAGCCCGCCCCCGCCGCCCTCGAACTTCGGCGTCTGCGTGAAATCGTTGAGAGGCATGTCGAAGGCCTCGGTCGCCGGCTTCAGACCGCCGGCCCCGTCGTCGGCGTAGATGGCCGCCAAGCGGTGGACATTGTCCGGTCGGGTCTGGAACCCCGTGTCGACCATGCCGAGCGGATCGAAGACGCGCGCCTGCAGGAATTCTCCGAAGGTCTGACCGGACAGCCGCTCCACGATCAGGCCCTGAAGATCCGTGGCGATCGAATAGAACCACTCCGTCCCCGGTTGGAACATCAGGGGGATGCGGGCCGCTCGCCGGACCAGATCATCCAGGCTTTCCACCCGCAGCACGCCCTGTTTCCGGTACGCGCGCTCGACCGGGTGAACGTCGAACAGACCGTAGCCGAAGCCCGCCGTGTGGCTCATCAGCTCGCGCATCGTCGGCGGGCGAACCGCGTCCTCGACGACCATGGAGCCGTCCCCATCGACGCCGGCGTAGACCTTCAGGTCCGAAAACTCCGGGATGAATTTCGTGATGGGGTCGTCGAGCCGCCAGCGCCCCTCCTCGAACAGGATCATCAGGGCCACGCCGGTGACCGGCTTGGTCATGGAGTAGATGCGGAAGATCGCGTCCCGGCCCAGCAGCGCCTCGTCATCGAGCCGCGCCCTGCCCCGTGTCCTGAAATCGACGACCTGTCCGTGCCGCATCAGCAGGGTCGAAACGCCGGCCACCTGCCCCGCCCCGACCATGTCCGCCATCCAGGCGTCCAGGCGTTCGAGGCCCGCCCTGTCGAAGCCCAATGCTTCGGGGTCGGGCGCGAGCGGAAGGCCGCCGGCCTGCGTCATGGCTCCCCGCTCTTCCGGCGTTCCGCGGTCCGGCCTTCGCAGATGCCGATGAAGCCGTGCGCCATGAAGGCGGCCATCCGGCTCTTGATGGCGTCGAAGTCGTCCGATTTGCACAGGCCGCCGGAGAGGTGATCGATCCGCCCGGTCCGCGCGAGGGTCAGCGTCAGGGCGCCGGTGACAAAGTGATAACCCCAGAAGATGTCCTCGTCCGCGCAGTCCGGCATGGCCTTCTTCAGCAGGCCGATCAGCCGCAGGACGACTGGATCGTAGAGGCGGTCCATCACCTCTGCGCCCCATGCGGGGGTGTTGTTGATCTGGGCGCTCAGGGCGCCGAAATGCCGCCAGCCCTCGCCGCCGGTCGAATAGGTGTCCAGGTCCGTGTCGAGGAAGGCGCGCAGGGCGCCTTCAACCGTCGGATTGCCGCCGACCGAGGCCTCATAGGCGTCCAGGGCTTCCATCCGGCGACCGACGGTGATCGGCGCGCGCCGCGCCATGACCTTGTCGAACACCTCCTGCTTGTCGGTGAAATAGTAGTGCACCAGCGATTTGTGGACGCCGACCTTGTCGGCGATGTCCTTGACCGTAACCCCGTGCAGGCCGTGCTGCGAAAACAGCTCCTCAGCCGCGTCCAGGATTTGTTCGAGGCTCTCGGCGCGTTGCTCGGCCTTGCGGCGGGGGGTGCGGACGGGCGTGGACATGACCTGAACCTCAAGACGGTCCGGCGCATCCTGATACCGACGCGCCGACTCGATGACGGAGACATCGGTCATCCTAAGCGCCCCCATAGGTGGCGCGAAGCTGCGTCTTGTTGATCTTGCCCGTAGCCGCCAGCGGCATGGCCACGACCCGGACGATCCGCTCGGGAATCCACCAGTCGGCCACGCGTCCCTTGAGGCTTGCTTTCAGCGCCTTGTCCTCGATCTCCTGCCCCTGCGCCGGCTCGATGACCATGAGAGGACGCTCGCCCCATTTGGGATCGGCCCTGCCGATCACCGCGACCAGACTGATCGACGGCAGGGCGCCGACGATCTCCTCGATCTCGACAGGGTTGATCCATTCGCCACCTGACTTGATCAGGTCCTTGGAGCGTCCTGCGAGGGTCAGATTGCCCGCATCGTCGATGATCGCCAGATCGCCCGTATCGAACCAGCCGTCGGCGTCCAGCGCGGACTCCGACGCGCCGAAATAGCCCTGCGCGACGCTCTGACCGCGCACCTTCAGATGGCCCGGCGCGTTGCGCTGATCCGGCAAGGGCGTCCCGGCCGCGTCGGTGAGCAGCAGGTCCAGCCCCATCGGCGGTCGTCCCGCGCCACGCGCGGCGCCGGTTTCACTGCTCCGGGGGGAGATCGTGCCCAGCGGCGACAGTTCGGTCATTCCCCAGCTGGTCTGGACCGTGGCGCCCAGCCGGCTTTCCATCCGCCTCAACAGGGTGTCCGGGCAGCTGGAGCCGCCGATGATGATCCGCTCAAGGCTCGGCGTTTCGCCGCCCGTGGCGTCGAGATGGTCCAGCAGACCCAGCCAGACGGTGGGCACGCCTACGGCCACGGTGACGCCATGTCGGTTGATGAGGTCCGCGAGACTGCGTCCGTCCGTGACCCGCCCGGGCAGGACCAGACTGGCTCCCACGGCCGGCGCCGCGAAGGGCAAACCCCAGGCGTTGGCGTGGAACATGGGCACCGCGACGAGGATGGTGTCCGCGGCCGTCAAGGCCATCGCATCGGCCTGGAGGGACCGGATGGTGTGCAGGTAGTTCGACCGGTGGGTGTAGGCGACGCCCTTGGGCGCACCGGTGGTGCCGGACGTAAAACACAGGCCCGCCAGCGACCGCTCGTCGAACTGGCCCCACGTCGTCGCTCTGCCGCGATCGGACAGCAGCGTCTCCAGAACCGTGATAGGGGCGTCTCCGCGAACCGCCGCAGGCCGGTCGCCGTCCAGAAGGATCAACTGCTCGATGCAGGGGCAGGACGCCGCCAGCTTTTCGGCCATGCCGGCGAGGCCGGCGCCGACGGCCAGGACCCGATCACCGGCCTCGGTAATCATCGCGGCGAGGTGCGCGATCGTCAGTCGGGGATTCAGCGTGTGGCAGACGAGGCCGGCGCCCATGGCGGCGTACCAGACCTCGACATGGTGCTGGCTGTTCCATGCCAGGGTGGCGATGCGATCACCCGGCGTCAGACCCAGCGACAGAAGCGCGCCGGACAGCCGGTTGGCCCTGACCCGCAGATCGGCGTAGCCGACAGCCTGATCGCCGTCCTCCGCGGCCGTGATCACCCGCGCCTGCCCATGCCATTTGGCGCCGTGATCGAGGAAACGATCCACGGTCAGGGCGTAATCCTGCATCGGGCTGAAGACGCGCGTCGTCATGCCCGGATCGGTGCTGGGTTAAGGGAGATGGCAGAGGCCATGGGAGGGGGATTCCACGCGTTACAGGACGCCGGCGCCGGGCCGGCGATCACCGCGAGGGCGACGGAAGGGGAAACCGCCGCCCTCACGGGTCCGATCAGAAGGTCTTCATCAGGTTCAGACCGATCTGCCGGGGTGGTCCGGCGTAGCGCAGGCCCGCATTGATCGCAGCGATATAGGTCTGGTCCGTCGCGTTCAGCGCGTAGGCGGCGAGCGTCCAGTCGCCCTTCTGCCAGGTCAGTTTGAGATTGACGATATTGCGCGCCTCCAGCCGGTCGCCCAGCGCTTCGTTGTTGAAGATGGAGGTCCAGGACTCGCCGATGTGCGAGTAGTCGATGCGCGGCGTCAGGGTCGCACCGCCGCTGAGAGCGAACTCGTACTGGGCTCCGAAGTTGAAGGTGACCTCCGGCGCATAGCTCTGACTGTTGCCCGCGAGGTTCTGGCAGTTGCCGCCAGCAGGCCCCGTCTCGGGATTGCAGGGGCGGCGCGCCAGGCGCGGATCGACGGCGAAGAACTCGCCCAGCTCGGAGCTCGAGATGGAGCCGCCGACATCAACCGACCACTGCCCCAACCGCATCTGGGCAGAGCCCTCGATTCCCTTCAGCACCGTTTCGCCGGCCACGTTCACGATCGAGTTGAACAGCGGGACTGTCGGATCGCCCACGACGACCTGGAAGCCTTCATAAGCCATGTAGTACGCGCCCAGCTGGGTGCGGACACGGCCGTCGAACATCGTCGACTTCCAGCCCAGTTCGTAGTCGATGACGTCTTCCGGCCCGAACGAGCTCGCCGGCACATAGAAGTTCGGCGCGTTCAGCCCGCCCATCTTGAAGCCCGTTGCGACGAAGCCATAGACGAAGTTGTCGTCGTTGACCTTGTAGTTGAGGCTCAGCTTTCCGGTCGTCTTCTCGGCGGTGACCTCGTCATTCTGGAGCAGGGTCAGGCCGAAGGCCGGATAGGTCGTATAGACATTGTCATTGGTCGAGGTGCTCTCCGACCAGCGGGCGCCCAGCTGGACCTGCAGGCGGTCCGACACGTCGTAGCTGATCTGGCCGAAGACGGCCTGGGTCTCCTTCGGCGTCTCGCCGAAGATGTAGTAGTCGACCACACCCTCCGGGAAGCCGACGTGATAGGCGCCCTGCGGGAAGCTCGTGACCGGGAAGACCACGTCGTCATACTGCCAGAACGCGCCCAGGATCCAGGTCAGGCGCTGGTCGTCAGGCGATACGATGTTGAACTCCTGCGACCAGACCTCCTCCTCGACGCGGTCGTAGAAGGTGTTGTTCAGCAGGCGGGTGCCATCCAGATCGGTCGAGAACTCGCTGATGCCGTCCTGATAGCCGGTGATCGACCGGATGGTGATGCCGTTGTCGAACACATAGCTGACGTTCAGCGACACCCGCGCGGTCTCATCCTGCCCCGAGTGCGGACCGTTGGCGGTGATCTCGAACGGATCGTTGGTGGCCAGCGCAGGATCGGCGGGGTAGCCGCCGAAATCCAGGTTGTTGTAGTCGCCCTTCAGCAGCACCCGCAGAGCGGGCGTTGGCGTCCACAACAGGCTGACGCGCGCGCTGTTGGAGGTGATGTCGCCGGGGTGGCCCCTATAGGGTCCGGTGATCTCGTGGAAGCTGTCGCGAACCTCCGAGTTGCCGGCGACGCGCAGCGCCAGGGTGTCGGTCAGCGGCAGATTGACCGCGCCCTGAAGCTTGATGTTTCCGTAGCTGCCGACCTGCCCCATGGCATAGCCATTCACGCCGGTGAAATCGGGGTTGCGGGCGTTGATGAAGACCGCGCCGCCTGTCGCGTTCGTGCCGGCGAAGGTCCCCTGCGGCCCACGCAGCAGCTCGACGCTGCCGATGTCGTAATAGGGCTCGGTCTGGAAATAGCCCGGGAAGACGGCCACCCCGTCACGATAGGTCGTAACGCCGACCCCGATCGCCGTGGTCGGCTCGGACTTGCCGATGCCGCGCACATTGAAGAAATTGCCCTGACCGAAATTCTGCACCGTGGTCGAGGGAGCGACGAACTGGAGTTGCTCCAGCGAGGTCACGCCCTTGTTCTCAAGGTCCTCGCCGCTCAGCACAGTCGCCGCTACGGCGGTCTCCTGCAGATTCGTCGTCCGGCGTTCAGCGGTGACGACGACATCATCCAGCGTCGTATCCTGCTGTTCGGCGGCCGTATTGTTCGCGGCCGGCGTCGCTTGCTGGGCCTGTGCGGCTCCTGCCCACAGCAGCACGGCGGCAGATGTCGTGATCCAGAGCTTGCGGCCCATGGTCGTCCTCCCTCGAGATGTTTCCTCGGCGCTCTTGCGACGCCATGAACCGGACGGTCCCACCGAACCGCAGCCGTGTCAATCTTCACTAGCCGCCGAGTGAATGTTGACCATTTGGCCAATGTCAGGGCAGGTTCGCTACTGTTCGCAGAGAGCGGCGAAAGCTTCCGGAGTGACCCATGTCCATTGATCTGACGCGCCGCGTGGCGATTGTCACAGGCGCCGGCGGCGGCCTGGGCCGCAGCCACGCGCTGGCTCTGGCGCGCTACGGGGCGCGGGTTGTCGTCAACGACATGTCGCAGGCCGGAGCCGAGTCGGTGGCGTGCGAAATTGAGGCATCAGGCGGCGAAGCCTTGGCATGGACATGCAGTGTCACTGACCGCGACGCCGTCGAAGCCATGGTCGCCGGCGCAGTCGCGCGCTGGGGATCCATAGACATTCTGGTCAACAACGCGGGCATCCTGCGAGACCGGACGTTCGCAAAGATGGACCTCGACGACTTCGCTACCGTGATCGATGTCCACCTGATGGGGTCGGTAAACGTGACCAAGGCCGCATGGCCGCATATGCGCGAGCAGGGCTACGGCCGCATCATTTTCACGACCTCGTCGTCGGGCCTCTACGGAAATTTCGGCCAGTCCAACTATTCCGCCGCCAAGATGGCCCTGGTCGGCCTGATGCAGACGCTGGCGCTCGAGGGCGAGAAGTCCGGCATTCGCGTGAACTGCCTGGCGCCCAGCGCCTCCACGCAGATGACCGCCGGCCTTTACTCCGAAGAGGACCTGAGGGGTCTGTCGTCTGACCTGGTCAGCCCCGGCGTCGTCGCCCTGGCAGCGGAAGGCGCGCCGACCCGGGTGGTTCTGCTGGCAGGCGCGGGCGCCTTCGAACAGGCTCACGTGACCATGACACGAGGCGTCTATGTCGGAGACTCGCCCGACGCGGCCGAACAGATCCAGATGCAATGGCTGCGAATTTCCGACCGCGTGGACGAAGTCGTCCCCGCCTCCGGAGCGGCCCAGTATAACCACGAGGTCCAGCATCCCGACCGGCGCGTACTCGAGCTTCAGGCCGTCAACGGGTAACGCATGACGCTTTCCCCACCCCTGCCCTCATTCAGGCTCGACGGAAAAAGGGCTCTCATCACCGGGGCGGGACGAGGAATCGGCGCCGCCGGGGCGGCCGTCTTCGCCCAGGCCGGCGCCGCCGTCACCCTGTGCGCCCGCAGCGGCGCAGAACTGGACGCAAGGGTCGCGGAAATTCGGGAAGCAGGGTTCGAGGCCGAGGCCTTTGTTATGGATCTGAACGACATCGCCGCCGTTCGCCGCGAGATCGGGGCGCGAGGTCCGTTCGACATCCTGCTCAACAACGCCGGGGTCAATCGCATCCGGACAATCACCGAGGTGACCGAGGACGACTATGACGCCGTCCTGAACCTCAATCTCAAGGCGGCGCTGTTTGTCGCGCAGGCGGTGGCGCAAGGGCTTCTGGAAGCGGAACTGCCCGGATCAATCATCAACGTGTCGTCTCAGATGGGCCATGTGGGTGGTGGCGGCCGGTCGCTCTACAGCGCCTCGAAGTGGGGACTGGAGGGCCTGACCCGGTGCATGGCAATCGAACTGGCGCCCCACGGGATTCGGGTGAACTCGCTCTGCCCGACTTTCATCGACACGGCCCTGACGCGCCCGATCCTCGACACTCCGGGCACGCGCGAGCATGTGCTGAGCAGGATCAAGCTCGGGCGCCTCGGCCGCATGGAAGAGTTGGCCGGTCCGCTCCTGCTGCTGGCGTCCGACGCCTCAAGTCTGATGACAGGAAGCTCGCTGATCGTGGACGGCGGCTGGACCGCGGGCTGAGAGCCAAGGGGGTCCGACGGACAGCACCTCCACCGTTTTCCCAAGCCCCGTCCTTGAGCAGATAACCGGGCCAGGCCCGGACAGCGGGCGCTTTGAGGCGAGCCGCCGGTTAGCCCCTCCCAAGCCGCCCCGGGGCCAGATTCAGCATTCAGGCCGGAGGCCCCCTCGCGGCAAAGACCCGGCATCCGAGCAAGCTGACGAAAGGGACTTTCACTCAAGCAGACTAGCGCTGGAGCGGAGCCGAGCCGAGCCGAGCCGGGAAGAGGGCGCCGACATCCGCGGTCAAACCCTTGACTCAAACTCTACCTATGTAGATTTAAAGCCCATGATACGTTCTCGCTCGCTTTCGCCCGCTACACGATCCGTTCTCGCGTCTCTTGCCGAGGTCGGTTCGAATTGGTCGCATGGTTATGATTTGTGCCGGGCCACCGGGATCAAATCAGGCACGCTGTACCCGCTCCTTATCCGGCTCGAGAGCCAGGGACATCTGGAGGCGCAGTGGTTGCCTGCGGAAACCGGGCGCCCTCCCCGCCACGCCTACCGGCTGACGGCCGCCGGCCACCGGCTGGCGGCGGAAAACCCGCCGTTGACAGAACGTGCGCTCTCCCCGGCAGGCCAGCCCGCGTGACGGCGGCAGAACGGATCGTACGGGCGTGCCAGTCCTGGGCGCCCGGGCACTTACGTCATTGGACGGAAGCGATGGCGAGAGAAGCGGCTGAAATCGATCGGCCGGGACCGGCTCTTCTCTTCGCATTCGGATGCGCGGTCTGGACCGCCAGGGCATGTTTCACGGACGCAGTTCAAAAGGCGCTCTCGCCAGATGGCGCCCAACCCCATGGAGACTTCACGGTGACGGTTCATGATCGCTGGCGGGGTCGTGGCCTCGCACTCGTCTGCGCGATCACAGCCACACTCCTCGGCCTGGTCTATCTCGACGCCGGAGGCGCGCCGGATCGCATGCTGACCATGAACCTTGCAGCCCTGGCCGCCGGTCTCGTCGTCGCCCTCCCGTTCTTCCGCCATGATCCCGTCGAGCCTCCGGTGGCGGGCCTCCTTGCCGTTTCGATCGGCGCGGCGTTGCTCCTGACCGCCTTTTTGGGCAACGAAGCCTCGGGCGCCCGGCGCTGGATCGTGATCGCGGGGATCGTGCTGCAACCCAGCCTGGTGCTCCTCCCGCTTCTCATCACCGCGGTCGCCCGCTCGCGCGATGTGCTCACAGCCGCCGGCGTCGTGAGCGCGGCCGTCGCCCTGGCGCTTCAGCCCGACAGGGCGATGGCGGGGGCGCTGGTCGCCGGTCTCGCTGCGGTCGTTCTGTTGACGCGTGATCGGCTGGGCCTGTTCTGTCTGATGGTGTCGACAGCCAGCTTCGCGATCACCTGCCTGAGCCCCGATGTTGTGCCGCCGACGCCGTTTGTGGACCGGGTCTTCCGCACAGCATTCTCGGTCGGTCCGGCGGCAGGCGCGGCGGTATGGGGTGGAGCCGTCCTGTTGCTCGTGCCTGCTACGCTGGGGGTCATATGCGATCGAGGCCACCGGGCGATCCATGGAGCCTTCGGCGCAACATGGTTGGCGATCATTGTTGCAGCGGTCGTGGGGGATTATCCGACACCGCTGGTCGCCTACAGTGGAAGTTCGATTGCAGGCTATATCCTCGCCTCCGTCGGGCTTCCGCGTGGCAGGACCCTGTCGTCCAGGTCCGACCTGGGCGACATCGAACGACCGACGTCGGCGAAGACGTCAGATGCGAAGTTTGTCATCGCCGCGCCATGATCGCAGGTCGCCTTGCGCGGTTGCAACGCCGGGCATCGCGACCTTTACGGAGGGCGAGGAGCTTGCAGATCAGCAGAGCATGGGCTCATGGGGTTCGATCAGCAGGCCGTGGGGGGATGACCGCTCCCACACCGGCCGGAGATAGTCCTCCAGACTGGGCCCAACCGGGTATTCGACGCCCAGCATGATGATGACGCCGCCGAGATTGGTGACCAGCACCGTGTCGAGCACGCCGTCGTTGTTGTTGTCGCCGATCTCGTGGAACAGCACCTGGACGCCTTGGGTGAACTCGAGACGGTCCTTGCCCACCTCGAAGTCCAGGATCTTGTCGATGTCGCTGGCGATGCCGAACACGATAGTGTCCGCCCCCGCCCCGCCGGTCAGCAGGTCGTTGCCGCCGCCGCCCAGGATGAAGTCGTCGCCGGCTCCGCCCAGCAGCTGGTCCTGGCCGAGCCCGCCGTTCAGCGAGTCGTTCCCCGCGCCGCCGTCGAGGAGATCGTCGCCGTTGCCGCCCACCAAGGTGTCGATGCCGGCGCCGCCGTACAGCTTGTCCGTCCCGTTGCCGCCGTCGAGGCGATCGGCCCCGTCGAGGCCGTACAGGATGTCATTGCCGTTCTCTCCGGTGATGACGTCTTCGCCCGCCGTGCCGGTCAGGGTGTCCTTGCCGTTGCCGCCCTTGATCACGCGGCTAGGCCGAGACATAGCCGCCCTTGATCACGCGGCCGTCGGCGACGCCCCTCACGGTGAAGGTCACCGTCGCCGTGCTGGTCTCGCCGCTGGCGTCGGTCACCGTATAGGTGAAGCTGTCCGTCGCGGTCGCGTCGGTGGTCAGCAGATCGAACGCGTCCGCGTCCGCGACGTATTTGAGCGTTCGGGTCGCGGCGTCGAACACGATGCTCCCCTTCGTGCCGGTGGTGTTCACCGACGCGATGGACAGGCCCGCGCCGCCGGCGTCGTTGGCCAGCAGGAGTGACCACAGATTGGCCGAGGTCGCGTCCTCATCGATCTGCAAGGGGCCGTCATTGGTTCCGACCGGTCCTTCCTTGACGTCCTCGACGACGATGGCGGCCTCGCGATCGACCCAGGCGCCGGCTGCGTCCGTGGCGCGGATGACGATCCGCAGGCTCGGCGTGGCCTCGTGATCGAGAGCGCGGGTCGTCGTGATGCGGCCCGTCGCCGGATCGATGCGGAACCGGCCCTGGGCGTCGTCCGTCAGCGAGAAGACGAGGGCGTCGTCTTTCGGATCCTCGGCCGAGGCCGTTCCGACCACGGCGCCCGCGGCCGCATTCTCCTTCACCCGGGCGCCGTCCAGGGCGATGGTCGCGGGGGCCTCGTTCACATCGCCGACCGTCACCGTCTGGTGGTGATCGACGAACAGCCCGCCGGCGTCCGTGGCCCTGACGACGATGTCGAAGGCAGCCTCGGTTTCGTGATCGAAGGGCCGCGTGGTGGTCACCACGCCCGTGTCGGGATCGATGACGAACAGGCCGTCCGCGTCGTCGACCAGGCTGTAGACGAGCGCATCGCCGTCGGGATCGGCGGCCCGATGACGAACAGGCCGTCCGCGTCGTCGACCAGGCTGTAGACGAGCGCATCGCCGTCGGGATCGGCGGCCGTGACCGTGCCGACCGCCGTCCCGGCCGCGGCGTTCTCGGCGACGACGGCATGGTCCATGGCGATGGAATGCGGCGTCTCGTTCACGTCGCCGATCTGGATCACCAGGGTGCGCTCGATGTACAGGCCCCCGGCGTCCGTGGCCCGGACGACGAGGCTGATCGACTCTTCTGCTTCATGATCGAACCCGGCGTTGGTGGTGACCACGCCCGTGGTCGCGTCGATGGAGAAACGCCCGCCCGCGTCGTCGGCCAGCAGATAGGTCACGGCGTCCCCGTCCGGATCGACGGCCGACACCACGCCGACGACGGTCCCGGCGGGCGCGTTCTCGGAGACCGTTCCTCCGTCGATCGAGATCGCGCGGGGCGCCTGATTGACAGGATCAGGATTGTTCGGATCCGGCGCGAAGCGGAAATCGTCTGCCGCAAGGTCTTCGGGTTTGACGCCCTTGAGGGTGATGTAACTGCCGGTGCGACTGTCCATGGCGATCCGCACGTCGCCATTGGCGTCGGTGCTCAGGTACGCGCGCAGTTGCTGCAAGCTGTGGACGTCCGACAACTGCGTCAGGTCGATAATATCGCCTGCGCCGACACCGGCATCGAAGTCGAGGATGACATCTTCCCGACTGAAATAGCGGGAGGCGACGAAGGTGTCATTTCCGCCGCCCCCGGATGCGGTGTCGCTACCCGTATCGAGGTAGAGCGTGTCGTTCCCTGATCCCCCGGCCAGTGTATCGTCACCGTCGCCGCCGATCAGAACGTCGTCGCCGTCTCCGCCATCGAGCAAGTCATCGAAGAAGCCGCCGCGCAACAGATCATTCCCGCCCTCGCCGAAGAGGGTGTCGGAGCCGTAGCCCCCGCTCAGGTCATCGTCGCCGCCACGCCCCCGGATGACGTCGTCGCCGAACAGGCCGACGATGGTGTCGTTCCCCTCGGTGCCGACCAGGGTATCAGCGGAATCCGTACCCTGAATGACCGATGTCCGGGTCGGGTCGATGATGACATGGCCATAGTCGCCGATGACCATGTTGGCGCCGGTCAGCGCCGTCGGCGCGACCGCCGTGAACGCAGCCAGCTCAACCGCCTCGCCGGACCCCGCCGCCCCATCGGCGTCGAACAGCAGAACCGTGTCCACTCCCCGGGCCTCCAGCTTCAGGTGACCCGTCGCAAACAGATTGGTCTCGCCGTCCCAATTCGCGGTCACACCGTCGAGCACGCCGACCAGGCTGATGAGATCGCCGCCCGCGCCTGTCGTGAGGTCCTCAATGACGGAACCGGCGCTGTTGATGCCGAGCACGAATGTATCCGACCCCGTGCCGCCGATCAGGCGGGAACCGAGTCCGGCGTACAGGGTGTCGTTGCCCGCGCCACCGTCGAGGATATCGCGATCGGCGCCGGCGGACATGCGCGCCGCCGACCTGTGGAGAGCTGACGCGGTGGGCCCGTCTGCGAAAATGACGTCATCATCGTCGCCTCCGTTGATCGTGTCCGACCCGCTTCCGCCGACGATGAAATCATTCTCAGATCCACCCTCCAGCAGATCGTCGCCTCCTCCGCCGTATATTTCGTCGCTGCCGGACTCGCCGTGAATGATGTCATTGTCGTCAGCATCCGACTCCACAGCGACAAAGTTCAGGTCTTCGTCCCGATAGGCGCCATCGCCGATCAGCACGTCTCTGCCCTGGCCGCCGAACAGGCCATCGGTTCCCCCGCCGGCGCCTCCGATCAGAACGTCGTAGCCGGATTGGCCACTGATAAAATCGCCGCCTTCCTCTCCCCAGACCTCATCATTTTTGCCGCCGGCATAGATGATGTCGTTCCCTTCGCCTCCGAAGATGAGGTCGTTCGAATCGTGTGCTGTGTCGCTGCCGACCCATTTCAGATCGGAGTCGAGCGTCGCCAGGTCGCCATAGATGTGATCGTTTCCAGCTCCGCCGAAGAGGGTGTCGAACAGCGTCGCCTGCTCACCGAACAGCCAGTCCTCGCCCTCGCCGCCATAGATGGTGTCCTCGTCGAGACCGCCCCAGAGCTCATCCGTGCCGCCGTTGCCGTAGATGGTGTCGGCCCCGGCCTGGCCGTAGATGATGTCGAGACCATCGTCGGCCGCCACATCGTCAGGATCGCGGGTCTTTCGGTCGCCGTAGAGAGTGTCATCGCCGGAGCCACCGAACAGCCGGTCCTTGTCGCCCTCATTGGCCCCCCCAATCAGGACGTCATGGCCACCGCCTCCGTGGAGAACATCGCTTCCCGCACCACCGTCGAGGTCGTCGCCCCCGTCGTTCAGGAAGTCGTCTACTTCACCGTCGCCATAGAGGGTGTCGTCGCCTTCGCCTCCGAACAGTTCATCACGACCGATGAGGTTACGACCGCCAAACAGGGCGTCCTTCCCGTCGCCGCCGGACAGAAGGTCAGCGTCGGCATCACCGAACAGGGTGTCGTTTCCTCCGTCGCCAAACAGAAAATCGCGGCCGTCGCCGCCCATGATGATGTCGCTGTCTCCGACCGCATCGTCTCCATCATCGCCGTGAATGATATCGCCTTGCCCACCGCCGCTCAGCCAGTCGCTGCCGATCTCATTGCGGCCTCCGTAAATGAAGTCCTCGCCGTCCCCCCCGTATATGTGATCCCAACCCGTGCCGCCGTGAAGATGGTCGCCGCCGCCGTTGCCGTAGATTGTATCGTTGCCGGCCCCGCCATCGATGTGATCGACGTTGTCGCTGGGGAAGCTCCCGCCGTTGCCGTGAGAACTGTCGATGGAGGCGTCGCCGTGAATTCGGTCGTCGCCATCGCCGCCGGACAGGTGATCGACGCCGCCTCCGCCGTACAGCCAGTCGACTCCTCCGGCTCCGGTGATGGTGTCATCGCCCTCCAGCCCTTCAACGATATCGTCGCCTTCGAGCGCGCTGATGTGGTCGTTCGCTTCCGTGCCCAGCAGCTCGTCGTCGTCGTTGGTGCCGAGGATCCAGTGATCTCCGTCGGGGAAATCCCCCTCGCCGCCGTTGCCGACGCTGCCGAAGGGGTTGGCGACCCGGAACACGTCGGACTTGCCGTTGTCGTCGTCATCCGTAAGGGGCTGGTCGGTTTCGAAGGTGATCCAGCTGCCGTCCGCCGAAATCTGGATGTTCTTGAACGGGTCGCCTTCTGTCGCCAGCGCCAGCACGACCGTCTGGTGAGTCAGCGCGTCGTAGAGGTAGAGGCTGTGACCGCCATTGTAGTTGCCATTCTGGTCGAACGCCGCGGTGTAAACGACGAAGCGTCCGTTGGCCGCCATGGTCACGCTGGATACGTCGTTTTCAAACCCTGCACCGACGATGACTGTTCCGTACCCTTCCTCTCCCGCATATTTAACCGTCAGAGTGCGCCCCTCATGCCCCCACTTCACCGTCGTGGATGTGCTCGAACCCCATGTTGAACTGTCCGACCAAATAATCGCACGGTGCGCATCCGAAGGATGAGACTGGCGCAGCGTCACGCCCGAAGCCGCCGTCCAATAGGCAGAGTACTGGGCGTAGCCCATGTCGTGGATCGTACTGACCTCATCGATCCTGACATGGACGCCGGGCGTTCCGAGGAGGTCATCGGGCAAGTAGCTTTCACGTCTCGTCTCGCCCGTGACCATGTCGTAGACGAACAGATCCGTTGAGCCGTACTGCGTATTCCTGTCTTCGAGCTCGCCATCCGCCGAAGACGTGACGAGGATGTCGTTCGCTTCGCTGACATAGGCGATGTAACGCCCGTTATTCGAGATGCCGGCCACGTAAGAGCCGCCACTCGCGGCGCTTCCATCCGCGTTCGTGCTGATCAGTCGCGTGGTCTGTGTCAGGCGGTCGTAGACGAAGACATCGGCCTCGCCGTTATTGTCCGCCGCGCCCGCGACAAGGTTGGATGCGGTGGAGGTGTAGGTAACGTAGCGCCCGTCCCCCGACACCTTCGCATTGTACGCGGAGCCATTGACCGGTCCGCCGTCGACAGCGCGGTCAATCCGTTCGACCTTGCCGGTCTCCATGTCCCTTATGTAGACGCCCGCCCCGGACGCGGCCTGACCGCCCACGATATCCCTGGCGTCACTCACATAGACCACATACCGCCCGGTGCTCGACAGGTCGGCTCCGGAGGCGCTTCCCTCCGACTGGCTGCCGGCGAAGTTGGTGCTGATGCGTTCGATGGACATGACGAAATCCGGTTTGGCGTTAAGAGAGCGCCGGCGAGCAACGGGTCAGGACCGAACAGCCTAGTCGGCGCCGGCGCCGGGTTTTCATTCGCTGCGACGGGCTATCGACGAACACCGGGAAGGCTGCTGCCCTTGCCGGCGGCAGCCGATCCGCGCACGAGGGCTGAAGGGCGATCTGCACCGTTTCCGTCGAGGCCTGATCGAGGCACAGGCGACCAGTTAACAGCAAGGCCGGAAACCGCCGGTCTCACCCGGCCGGGGGAAACGTTGCCCCTGGTAGGAGTTTATTTAGCTCGCCCTCCGGATAATCACCGACGGGGGACGAACATATGGAGATCGACGCCCCCATGCCCGCTCACCGCATTCTGATCGCCGACGACGATCCTCTTCTGCGGGCGCTGCTGGTGCATCGCCTTTCCGCCGACGGATACGAGGTCCACACGGCAGAGGATGGCGGTCAGGCCCTCGTCGCGATCCGGGAACAACAGCCGGATCTGATCGTCCTCGACGCCCTGATGCCCGTTATGGACGGGTTCGAGCTCCTGCGCCGGATACAGGCGGACAGTCTGTCGGATGCGCCCGTGATCATGCTTACGGCGCTCAAGCGCGAACAGGACATTGTCGGCGCGCTTCAGCTGGGCGCTGCGGACTATCTCGTCAAACCCTTCATCCCCGACGAACTGGGCCAGCGGGTAAGACGCCTGCTCCAGGCGAAAGGCCCCGAGAGAGGAGTTGTCCGTGATCGTAGCGCCTGAGCCGGCCGCCATCGTTCAGACGGACACGCAAAGCCTTTATCGCTCCGCAGTCGCCGACCGCCTCGCGGGACGTCCCGCCGACGCCGTGCCCAAGCTGGAGCAGGTGCTCGCCGCGCGGCCGGATGATGTCGACGCCCGACTGAACCTCGGTCTTGCACTGTTGGCCCTCGGACGGCTCGATGACGCCGAGGCGGCTTTCCGGACCGTGCTGGACCGATCTCCCGGCTATGCGGACGCTTGGATCGGCCTGGCGCGGGTCGAACAGCGCCGCGGCAATCTCGGCGCAGCGCGGAATATGGCCGCTGAAGCGCGTCGCGTCGCACCCGACAGCCAGGACGTCCTTTCGCTTCAGGCGGCGCTGAAGCCGGCGCCCGTATGGCGAGCCGACATCCATACAGCGCGCAGCCGGCTGTCGAACGGCCTGGCGGACTGGACCGAAACCCGCCTGTCGATCGCGCGACGGCTGGATTCAACCTCGTCGATCGCTCTCGCGGTCGAGGCGACCGAGCGTTTCGGAAATGAGGACGTCTATCTGGAGGCACGGCTCGACAAGTTCGTCGAAGGCCGCTCCGGCTATATCGCAGTGGGCGGCGCGCCCGACGCTGACTATCGGCCGGAAATCGGCGTCGCCGCCGGCGGGCGCATCGACCTTGACGCCGTGGTCGCCTTGACCGTGGACGGCTCGGTCGCGCGCTATCGCACCGGCACGGTGACCAACCTGCATCCGGGTCTGGCCCTCGATCTGGCCGCCGATCGCGTCCAGCTGTCGGCGCGCTGGATCAACGTCTGGGACGAACAGGGGGAATACCGGAACGGCTATGCCGCGCAGGCCCGCTGGCAGACTACGGATCAGCTGGCCCTGCGCATGGGATACGCGGACGCGCCGGAGACCACCAATGGCGTCACGGTGGATGTATCGGCGTGGAACGTGGGCGCCGAGGTCGCCCTCACCGACCGGCTGGCGCTCAGGGTGGGGTATCTGTCCGAGGACCGCGACGCCTACGATCGCGAGGAACTTTCGGTCGGACTTGGCTGGCGGTTCTGATGACCAGCCTGATGCTGATCTGGTCCGTGTCGTTGGCGCTGACCGCGGCTGCGGTTTTATGGATGATCGGCTTGATCATCGCCCGGATCATCAGGGAAAGAACGGAACGTCGGCGAGAGCGCGACCGACAACTGATCCACCGTGCATTCCTCGACATCCTCGCCGGGTCTGGAGACGCGGTGGGCCATCTTTCCGGCGTCCGTCGCCGGGCCAGGGTGATGGCCGAATCCCTGCTGGATGTCGTCGCGCTCGTGCGCGGCGCAGAGCGCGAACGTCTGATCTCCGCCCTTCAGGCCTTCGGGATCGATGAGGTGTTCAGCCGTCGGCTGTTCAGGGGCTCGGTCGCCGGAAGGATGGCGGCCGCCGAAGCGCTGTCGATTTTTCCAGGGCCCGGCGGGAAGCAATCGCTGAGAAAAGCCCTGAGCGGTGCGCGTGAAGCCGAACTTCGTGTGGGTCTGATGGGCTCGCTGATCGACCTCGGCGCTCCGCCGTCTCTCGAGGAGGTTCTTGCCGATCTGTCTGGCCGGAGGGCTTCGGATTCCATGCTGTACCTGCCTCTGATCGCCCGCCTTGTGGCCGGTGACCCGCTGACGGCGCTGCAGGCGTTCGGCGACCCGAACCTGACCGGAGACGCCCGCATCATCCTCGCCGAGTCGTTGGGCGCCAGCGGCGACTACCGTGCGCTCGCGCCTCTATGCATCGCCGCACGTGCGCCCGACGTGGAGCTCCGCATCGCCTGCATCCGCGGTTTGACCGCTCTCGGGCATCCGGCGGCGGAGCCGGTCATCCTGGACGCCATGTCCGACACTGCCTGGTTTGTGCGGGTGGCGGCCAGTGAAGCCGCCGGACGGATCGGTCTCAGGCAGGCCATTCCGGAGTTGGCGGCCCTGCTTGAGGACGAGGTCTGGTGGGTTCGCTTCCGGGCAGGCGAGGCGCTGGCCGCACTGGGAGATGTCGGGCGCGAGCGGCTGGCGCAACTCGCGGCGACCGGCGGGGACCTGTCGCGGCGCACCGCCGCCATCGTGCTGGCAGAGCGCGGCCTGGCGGAGGTCGCCTGATGGACCTCGTTGTCATCGTGCTCCGGGCCCTCGCCGAGGCGATCGCCCTTGTCGTCATCGGGACCGGCCTTTTGCAGAACGGGATCTATTTAATCCAGCTGGGCCTGGCTGCGGCCGCCCTCATCCAGACGCCCCCTGTCGCCTCCGGCGGCCTGCTGTGGCGGCGGTATGCCGACGCGGCGCCCCCGATCGCCCTGCTTGCTCCCGCCTTCAATGAGGCCGCGACGATCGCCGAGAGCGTCCGCTCCCTCCTGTCGCTGCAATATCCGAGCTTTGAGGTCATCGTGATCAACGACGGCTCGCGTGACGAGACGCTTCAGGTCCTGATCGACACCTTCGAACTGCGGCCGGTGCAGCGACACTTCGAGCCAGCTCTCGCCCATGCCCCGATCCGCACGATCTACGGCGCCCGGCACCAGCCCAGACTGATCGTGATCGACAAGGAAAACGGCGGCAAGGCCGATGCCCTCAACGCCGGGATCAACGTCTCGCGCGCCCCGATCTTCTGCTCGATGGACGCCGATTCCCTGCTGGAGCCGGATGCCTTGCTCCGGGCGGTCCGGCCGTTCGTCGAGGACCCCGAGCGGACAGTCGCCGTAGGAGGGACCGTCAGGGTCGTGAACGGCTGCGTCATTTCCCACGGTCGGGTGACCGAAGTCCGGCCCTCCCGCAATATTCTGGCCCTGCTCCAGACCGTTGAATACCTGCGCGCCTTCCTGATGGCCCGCCTCGCCTTCAGCCGGATCAATACTCTCACGATCATATCCGGCGCCTTCGGTCTGTTCCGGAGGGTTCGGGTCATCGAGGTCGGCGGCTACACTCACGGCACCGTCGGCGAGGACATGGAACTGGTGGTCAAGCTCCATCGCCTGATGCGTGACAAGCGCCTGCCGTACCGTATCGCCTTCGTCCCCGAGCCGGTCTGCTGGACCGAGGCGCCAGAGGATCTGCGCGTTCTGGGTCGACAACGGTCTCGCTGGCATCGCGGGGCGCTGGAAACATTCGAGCGGCACCACGATGTCCTCTTCAAACCCCGTTACGGAAGGGTGGCGGTGGTCGGCTTCGGATACATCCTGCTGGTCGATGTTCTCGGACCGATCGTGGAGGTGCTCGGTTATCTCCTGATCCCGCTGTTCTGGGCTTCAGGGCTGCTGTCCACAGAGTATCTGCTGGCCTACATCGCGGTCAGCTTCACCTTCGGCATCGTGATTTCAGTGGGGGCGCTTGCCCTTGAGGAGTCCGAACTCCGACGCTTTCCCCGTGCCCGCGACCTCGTCCTCCTTACCGCCATGGCCGTGCTCGAAAACTTCGGATACCGGCAACTCAACAACATGTGGCGCCTGCGCGGCATATGGCAGTATCTGCGCCGAAGTCAGTCCTGGGGGACCATGACCCGCAAAGGCTTCTCTCCACAGACCAAGGGAGCGCCCGAGTGACCCGCAAGCTGCTGAAAACCACTGCGTCTCCCGAGCGCGAACGGCTTGCCACGCTCCATGCGCTGCGCATTCTCGACACGCCGCCGGAGCCCCGGTTTGATCGCCTGACCAATCTCGCAGCGAGCCTGTTTGACGTTCCCACGGCGTTGATCTCGCTGATTGACGAGGAGCGGCAGTGGTTCAAATCCCGCCTTGGTCTCGAGCTTTGCGAGACGCACCGGGAGGACGCCTTCTGCAATCGCGCAATCCAGCTGCCCGCGGGCAGCGTCATGGTGGTTCCTGACGCCACCCGCGATCCGCGTTTCGTGGACAATCCCTACGTCACCGGAACGGACGGCGTCCGGTTCTACGCAGGCGCGGTCCTGACCAGCACGTCCGGCCACAACCTTGGCACCCTCTGCCTGATCGATACGAAGCCCCGGACCTTCGACAAGGCTCAGCAAGCCCGGCTCCGGGAGATCGCCGAGCTGGTGTCGGAACAGATCGAGTTGACGGCCGAGCGGTTGGCCGCTGAGGAAAAGCGCCGGTTGCTGGAACTCGCAGAGTCCGTGTCCCGGGTCGGCCACTGGCGTTGGCAGCTCGACACCGACGAGTTGACGTGGTCCGACGAGGTCTACCGCATCTACGGCCTGCCGCCCGGCGCTCGCGTTTCGCGAAACGACCTCGCCCAACTCTACACGCCGGAAGAGCGCGACGAGCGCGAAGCCTTCATCCGGCGCGTTCTGACGGACGGCCGTCCGGAGGAATTCGAAACGTCGATCCGACGCCCGGACGGCGAGATTCGCCGCGTCGTCCTGAGCGCGCTGCGTCAAACCACGGATGACGGCCGCGTCGACGCTCTGTTCGGGGTCGTTCAGGACATCACAGAGCGTCATACGGTGGTCGATCGGCTCCGGCGAAGCGAGGCACGCTACCGGCTGCTGGCGGACCATATGGATGACGTGGTCACCCGCCTTCGGCCCGACGGCCGCAGCAGCTATATATCCCCCGCCGTCACCTCGCTTCTGGGCTATCGCCCATCCGAGATGGCGGGGCGACCGGCGCAGGACTTCGTCCATCCCGACGACCGGCCGGCGCTCATCGCCGCGTTCCTGAAGCTGGGCGCCGGGCTCCGTCGCTGCACCTTGCAACAGCGTGCGCTCCGACGCGACGGAAGCGCCATATGGGTGGAAACCAGCTTCCAGTCGGTCGCCAACGAGGCGGGAGACACGGTCGAGATCATCGCGGTAATACGCGATGTCTCCAGACGCAGGGAAATGGAGGAAGACCTCCGTCAGGCCCTGGACCGCGCCGAGGCGGCGTCCGACGCCAAGTCCCGGTTCCTTTCCAACATGAGCCATGAGCTGCGCACGCCGCTGACCAGCGTCATCGGCTTCGCGCGCGTGCTTCAGTCGCGCGAGGGCCTTGGCCCGGTCGAACGCAAGTGCGCGGACCGGATTCACCTCTCCGGCGAGGTTCTGCTGTCGGTGATCAACGACATCCTGGATTATTCAAAACTTGAAGCGGGCGCCGTCGTGCTCGACGACCGGGTCTTCGAGCCGCGCTTGCTGGTCCGTGAGGCGACAGAAGTCATGCTCGGTCAGATCGAAGAGAAATCACTGTGGCTTTCGCAGGACATCGAATCCGATGTTCCGCTCGCGCTTCGCGGGGACCCGGTCCGCCTGCGTCAGGTTCTGCTCAACTTTCTCGGCAATGCGGTGAAATTTACTGAGCGAGGAGGCGTCAGCATCGCCGTTCGCATGGCCTCGCGTGCGGCTGATCAGACCGCCCTTCGGTTCTCGGTTATCGACACGGGAGTCGGCATCGAGCCCGAAGCCGCCCAGGCTCTGTTCGAACGCTTTGTCCAGGCCGACCAGTCCACCAGCCGACGGTTTGGCGGCACCGGACTTGGCCTGGCCATCTCTCGTGAACTGGTTGAACTGATGGGCGGCAGCATTGGCGCGAACAGCGTCCCGGGCCAGGGCTCGACCTTCTGGTTTGAAGTCCCTTTCAGCCTTCCGGAGTGATCTGATGGCGAAACTCTGCGTTCTGCACGTCGACGACGATGCGAGTATCCGCGAACTGACCGCGCTCGCGTTTGATCTGGGTGGCGAGGGTCCGGTTCATTCCGCGTCGTCTGGGCCCGAAGCGCTCCGGCTGCTGAACGACGGGTTGAACCCGGATCTGATGCTGCTGGACGTGATGATGCCGGGCATGGACGGGCCGACACTGCTCGGCCTTGTTCGAGAAATGCCCGGCCTGGCCTCTACGCCGGCGATTTTCATGACCGCGCAAACTCAGGATCACGAGCTTGCAGGGCTTCTGGCGCTCGGGGCGGTGGGCGTGGTCATCAAGCCGTTCGATCCCATGTCGCTGAGCGCGCAGGTTCGAGGCCTGCTCGGAAAGACGACGTGACGGATCCGCTCGAAGCCCTGCGCGCCCGGTTCATCGAGCGATGCCGGACCGACCTCGCTGTGCTTAAGGCGGCGCCCGACGAAGCCGAACTCGCCTTGACGATCCATCGACTGGCCGGATCGGCTGGCTCCTTCGGCTTCCCCACCATCAGCGCGATTGCCGCTGACATCGACATGTCCCTGAGGAGCGGCGACGCTCGATCACGCGAGCAACTGGACAACCTGATCCGCGTCCTTGAGGACGCCTTTACAGGCTGAAGGCCGCATCGGCGTTGAAGCCCGTCGACCACTGACGAAGCCGTGTCGGGATCAATCACCCGAGCCCGAGGCGGTAGCCGACGGCCTGGCCGCCTCGTCCTCAACGCAGTGAAGACAAGGCGGCCATCTGGTCCGGCTTCCCCTAGAACCTCATCGACATACCGGCGGTGAAGGTCGAGCGGTCAGCGTCCTTGAACTGCCCTGTATAGCCGGCGTTGATCTCGACGTTGGCTCCAAGATCCATGCTGAAACCGAAGCCGTAGCGGCCGACGGTCTCCCCGCGCTCGACGCCCGATACCGTGATCGGCGCGCCCGGGGCGCCTCCGAACCGGCCGACGACGGAGACGTCGGCGTCGGTCAGCATCTGCCTCACACCCAGTTCAGCGTAAGGCCTGATGACGGCGCCGCCGGTCGAAACGGTTCCGGAGAAGGCGACGCCCGCATCTGCGAACCACGCGTCGTTGCTGTCGCCTTGGACGGCAAGGGCGAAGGCGCCCGCTCCCTGCTCGGCCAGGGCATCCCGCTGGATGTCCATATAGGTCAGGCCGGCCCTGGGCGTGACCGTCGTGCCGCCGACGTCGAAGGCGTAGTCAACCGCCAGGTCAGCCGTCCAGCTTGTCACGCCATAGTCGGCGCGAGCCGGGCTTGCGCTGCTGACGGCCAGGTCGCGTGTCGTGGTCGCGTCGGAACCGTTCCAGGCGATCAGACCATGGACGCCGACTCCGCCCAGAACGGCATCGGCGTAGAGGCCGGCCATATAGCCGTCCGTGTCCGTGGTCGCCCCAAGCGTCGAGAGCGATTGATCGGTATTGATCTGGCCCACGAAGGCGCCGACCTGGGCCTGTCCGCCCATGCCGTAGCCCATGCCGGCGAAGAAGCCCCTCGTGTCCATGTCCGCGCTGGCGGCGCCCGTATCACGCTGGCCTTCGATTTCCGCGCTGCCGAAAAGGCCCTGACCGAAGGCGTAGAGGCCATCGCGCATAGGCGTGGTCAGCTTGATCGTGCGACTTGCATCAACGATCGAAAGACCGTTCTCGACGCCGATCTGCACGGCCGAACCATAGGCCTCAGGCGTCAAAGCGGCGAATGCCGGCTGGCTGATGGTCCCGTCAGCGGCGGTGAGGACGTTGAGCGCGCCGGTGAAGGCCTGGACGCCATAGCTGGCCCGCAACACCTGGTTCGCATAGTCGACGCTCGCCTGGACGTTGGTTGGATAGGCGCTGCTGTTGTTAAACTCGCTGCGGATCTGGATGCGGTTGCCGTTCTGCACGACGAAGCCGAAGACCGTCTCCGACTTGTTCACCGTGGTGAAGCGCCCGGTAATGGTGTCTGCGACCACGATGTCGAGCACCGAGCCCGCCGCATTTCCGAGCGCCCCGGTGATGTCCATCGTCGCGCCATCGGCGATCGTGAGCGTGCCGTTCACATCCAGCAGGTCGGTGCCTGCCGTCGGGGTCAGTTCGATGGCCAGGTGCGAACCGGCCGCCATCGTGACATTGCCGTTGACAGTCATCGTGCCCGGCGAAGCGCCCGGAGACAGCGTGCCGAGAACGTTGATGTTGCCGTTGACGATGCCCGCCGAACCGAACGTGGCGCCAACGGCCACGTCGATCCGTTCCGCCGAGGTCAGCGTGGTTCCCGCCTGACCGATAAGGCGGCCGGCGTTTACGTTGACGTCCCTCCAGCTCTGGTTCGCGGTCAGGCTGACCACGCCGCCGGCGACCTCGAGATTCTCGAAGGCGCTGAAGCCGGCGCCCGAGAAGTTGGTCGGCGCGGCGTAGGTGCCTGCCGTGTTCAGGGTCAGGGTGTCGATACCGTCACCGGCGTCGACGGTGCCCGTCACACTGCCCGCGCCGCCGAGTGCGAGGCTGTCATTCCCCGCGCCGAGGCTGACATCGCCATCGACGATACCGAGGGCTTCGACAACATCCGCGCCGGCTCCACCGGTGACATCCGCGGTCAGCGTGATGCCGCGGTTCACCGTCAGGCGGCCGCCGTCGACGCTCACGCCGTGTGCGAAGGTCGCGTTCTGGTCGATCACCAGCGCGCCCGCACCCGAAGCAGCCAGCCGTTCGAAACCGGTCTGGTCGAGGGAACTGAGCGCACGGGTGAACCCTTGCGCCTGGATCAGGGACAGGGTGTCGAGGCCGCCCTCGCCTCCATTGATCGCGCCCTGGATGTCTGCGCCGGAGGCCAGAACCAGAGTGTTATCGACATTGTCGGCGAAGTTGACGGTCGCCGCGGTGAGCACGACGTTCTCGCCCAGCGTCAGACCGCCTGCGGACGCCACGCTGTCGAAGCCGTAAGCGCCGCCATTGAGCACCAGCGAACCGCTGCCGGTCGCCTCCAGAGTCTCGAAATTCCGGATCTGCGCCGCCAGGACGGTGCGTTGATCGGCTCCGCCGGTTTCAACCTCGAGGCGGTCGGTTCCATCGCCGCCGTTCACCGAGCCGTTCAGTACGGCGCCGGCGGTCAGGGCCAGATGGTTGTTGGTGGCGCCTTGGAACGTGATCGACTGATCCCGGCCAATCTCGCCGGTCACGGTCAGGCGGATGTTGTCGGCCGCCGTGACGCGGACGTCCTCGAACGCGTTCATGTCGGCAATGGACGAGTCGCCCGCAAGGGTGAGGTTCATCCGATCCGTGCCGGTGCCGCCGTTCAGATCGCCGGAGAGCGCGCCGTTCAGCGTCAGGTTCAGCGTGTCGTCGCCACCATTCAGCTCGACACCGCCGACGAGGGCCGAACCGATGGTCACCTCCTGCGCGGTATCGTCCCCGATGATCGAGCCAACAGTGCCGCCGTTGTCGTCAAGGACGAGATTGGCGCCTTCGAACAACGCCAGACGGGCATAGTTCTGACCCGCGTTGAGCGCGATGTTCAGGGTGCCCGTGCCGAAGACGCCGAACGAGTTGAAGTTCCGGACATTCCCCGGGATGGACGCATCGGGATTTCCGCCCAGACGGAAGACGAAGGTGTTGTCCCCGTCGCCGCCGTCGATGTCGCCGTTCACCACGCCCCCGTCGCGGGCAATGTAGAAGTCGTTGCCGTCGCCGAGCAGCACGTCGCCGTTGATCACGCCGCGGTTGTCGACCGTGTCGGCGCCTCCTGCGAGCGAGATATTTCCGGCGAGGACGCCGTGCACTCTCACCGTATCCGCCGAGACGCCGCCTCTGACGTCATCGCCAAGCGTCGCACCGGTGTTAACGACCAGCGTTCCGGCGTTGACGTAGACCTCATCGAAGCCATCGACATCGACATCTATCTGGAATTCACCCGCGCCCTGGATCTCGAGCTGTTCGAAGTTCACATGATCAAGCGCGCCGAAACGACCAATCTCGCCCGCGTTCTGCACGAAGCGCAGGATGTCGCGTTCGACACCGCCTTCACCCCCGTCGACGCGACCGGTTATGCTCGATCCCGCGCCCAGGGTCAGAATATTGGAGGAAGAACTGGCGTTGTTGAACGTCACCCCGTTTGTTGCAGCGAGCGACGTGTTCGCCCCGAGCGTAAGACCTCCAACGCCCGTAACTGTGACGCTGTCGAACGCATAGGCGGCGCCGGTCAGCGCGAGAACGCCCCCGTTGCCGCCCTCGGCGACGAGGTCCTCAAACCCGGTAATCGACCCCGAGATCGTCGTGACGCCTGTCCGGGTCAGTCTGGCCGTCAGCGTATCGTCACCCTCCCCGCCATGGGCCGAACCGGCAAAGGTCGCGGCCTCGTCGATGACGAGATGATTGTCGTCGCCCAGGAAGTTCAGCGCCTGTCCGGCCGCGAACAGGCCATCCACAGTAAGCCTGTGGGAGCCGGCGATGTTGATCTGCTCGAAGCCGGCCGCGCCGTTTCCAAAGGTGGTCGCGCCCGTCAGTGTCAGATTAAGCGTATCGTTGTCGAGGCCGTCAGCGTCCTCCCCGCCATCCAGCACATCGGAGAGCCGTCCCGAGAACTCCATGTTTAGCGTATCGCTGCCGCCGCCGAGGGAGACGCCGCCGATCCTGGCCCCGTCCAGGATCGTCACAAGCTGGGCGCCATCGTCGCCGCGAATGAGGCCGGCGGTCCCGCCGCCGTCGGAGAGCGTCAGGTTCGCGCCCTCCCGCAGGCGGATCTCGTTGAAGTCGCTGTCCAAAGTCAGGTCGAGAAGGTCATTGGCGCCGCCGGCGGTTCCGACCACGTCGAGGATCTCGAAGGACATGGCCATCGGCACGCCGGTCGCGACGCCGTCGATGCGGAAGCCCAGCGTGTCGTCGCCGTCGCCGCCGTCCAGGAAGCCGGAGATCGAGCCGCCCGCCAGGTCGACCCGGTCGTCACCGCCGCCCATGGAGATGTCGCCCTCGATCGCGCCTTCGACGATCAGCCGTTCGCTGTTGTCGGACCCCTGGATCGTCTGGCTGGTGGTCGCCGCGGAAGCCAGGGTCGTGCCGGCCGCGACCCGCATCGTGATGTTGTCGAGCAGCAGGACGTCGAGATCCGTCGTCCCGCTCGCGGTCAGGATGCCTGTCGTGCCGGGCGTCTGCTGACGCACCGTCTCGAACTCCCTGAAGAAGTCGAAATTGATCGTCCGGTCGGCCGAGAGGTCGATCAACAGCGTATCGTCGTCGGCGCCGCCGAAAGCCGTTCCGGTAATGCTGCCGCCGGCCCAGACAAGCGTGTCAGCGTCCGAGCCCATCCGCAGATCGCCCTGCAGGACCGAGGCCCCGCGGGCTTCGAACCGGTCGGCGCCGTCCGCGAGATCGACGTTGCCGACGATCAGGCCGGCGCCGTCGTTGATGATCGCGTCCAGCGTGTTGAACGTCTGGATGGCGCTGGCCATGCTAGTAAATTGGGTGAATAAGCGGTTGTCGACGTACAGCTCGTCCGCGGTTGTATCCTGTCCGCTGCCGCGAATGGTCCCGCTGTTCGACAGGGCGAAGGTGCTGGTAACCTCACCGTTTGCAGTCCGGCCACTCGCGAAGACTGCGACGGAGAGGATGCCGGTCGCCTCAATCGTCCCCCCGACCGCGTTCGTGGCGTCCGCGTTTTCATCTTGAGCAACGGTCACCCCCAAGCCGGCGGAGAGTATCGCCGCAGAGGGAACCGCGACACCGCCGCCGTTGGCACGAATCATGCCGCTGTTCATGACGGTTAGCGGTCCTTCAGCCGCGACGACGGACAGGCCGACGCTTCCCACGCTGAATCCGTCAACTGTTCCGCTATTGGTCGCCGTGAGGCTGTCACCCCGAAGGATCGCGCCGGAGCCACCCGTGATCGCGCCGGTGTTTGCGAAGTTGAAGTGCGCCGCAACGGCTTGGGCGTCCACGCTGGCGCTTCCTCTCCCTTCTGCGCCCGTGATTTGCCCGGTGTTAAGGAACTCGATCCCGGATCCCGCGCCTTGATCGGGATAAATGTCGAGTCGGACACCGCCCGAATCCGCACTTCTGATGGCCCCGCTGTTGCTGAAGATAAACGGCCCAGCTCCAGCCGCCAGTTCAGATGTAATATTCACCCCGGCACCGCCGGATTGGGACCAGAACTCGCCGGTGTTGGAGAAGCTCTTCAGGCTTGCGTTACCGTCAGACGCAAAAGCATGGCCTGCGTTTGTACGAACCACGCCGCTGTTCTCAAAATCGAGGGCGCCGAAAAACCCGGTGACATAAATTCCGTCCAACTCGTCGACTTCGGGATCACCGGTTAACGAAATGTGGGCCTGATTGATGATCCGGCCATTGCCGGAAAGAGACAAACCATGGGTCAGTGGACCGGCGCCGCTGCCGCCCGTGATGGTGACGATCGTGCCGGCGTCGAACGCCTCGACGCCATAGCGTTCAAAACCGCTGACAGAGCCCCCGTTAATGGTCGCCGGGAGCGCGTGGGTGAAATTCCCGGCCGCAGAGTAGGAAAGGCCAAAGGCGTCACTGTCACCGCTGCCGCCGTCGATCAGGCCGTTGACGACGCCGATGACCTGGCCCGCCGCGTCAGCGGAAGTCAGGAACATGTCGGCACCGTCGCCCATGCGAACATTGCCGTTCATCACCCCGGCGTTGACGATGAGCGCGTCCGTGCCGTCGGAGAGGTCCCGATAGGCGTTGGTGGCGCCCGAAATCACGCCCGCCGTCCCGTTTCTCACGACGTGGAGATGCCCCCCGGTCGCGACGATGGCGGTCCCGGTGGTGCTTTCGATATGACCGTCGTTGAGGACGGTTGAACGGAAACCCTCCATGTCGACGGCATTGCCATGCATGGTGATCCGAGCGAAGCTCGTGGCGGACCGCCGGCTGTTGGTCAGCGTCCCGTCGTTCAGCAGAACGCCCGTGGACAGTCTGTCCGGGCTGGTGCTTCCGGGCCCGCCGATATCGCCCATCTCCTGGAGGGTGCCGTAGTTAATGAGTGATCCCTCGTCTACGTGCACAAGAATGGCGTTCTGCCTGACGAGATTGCCCTCCGAGTCAGTGGCGCTGCTATCCACCGCGCGCAGGGTGGAGTCCTCATCGATCGTTACAGACTGGCCGTCGACATAGATTCCAATGCCGTCGCGCAGGTCGATATCGGCCCCGACAAGGCTGAGCGTGGCGGCGTTGGAGACGTCAATCAGCCGCGCAGCGTCAACGCCTACGACCGTCCCTGACAGGATCAGGTTCAGCCGTCCCTCGACCCCGTCGAACTGGCCCGCGGTTGTCAGCTCTTCCACGTAGATGGCCGGCGTTGTCCCGATGGGCGACAGATACCCCGCCAGATTGATCGTTCCGTTGCCCGCCAGCCGTAGCGTTTGGTCGTAGGATCCGCTGGCCGGCGAGTTGAGCGTCAGGACGGAGTCCGCGCCGTAGGCCTCATAGACCACGCCATTCTCGAAGCCGTCGACGGAGATGTTGTCTTCCAGCAGGTTCCGCGTCTGCACGCCGGTCGCCGTCAACCAGAGCGAGTCGGAACCGCCGGGATCGTTGATGCCCGTGGCGAGCCCTGTGAGGTCGAGATCACCGTCCGCATTGACCCGGCTGATGTCGATGCTGAGCCGGTCATTGCCCGCGGACAGCTCGATAGCCGTGGAGGGGTCACGGCCTTCGCGCGCCTGAACGGCGACCTGCGCCTGCGCGGCCGTGGCGAACACCAGCGTGAAGGTCGCGACGCCCGCGAGCAGACCCGCACGCCGGCTGGCGACCGCCTTCGTCGTGTTGGCCGGAACGGACGGAAGCGAATGCGCGCCGATGTTCATCGTGATTTTCCCGTACAATACTCGCCGCACCCTCAAGCGGAGCGGCGTCGGTTGACTGAATGGACGGGAGTTGCGCCGCTCAGGCGTCACCTCCCCCGCCTGCCCTTGCTGCAAGCGCCGACACCACGCGACCGCTCGTCGATAAAAGTGGAGGTTGCAGCGACCAGCGCGGCGAGGAGGGCCACCGCGCGTGGGCGGAGAAGCCTATGCTCCGGTCGCGTTTGAGGGAGAGCTCCGGGCGATTCGTCCTGAAGGTCTCGCTGGACTGACTCGGCCGACACTGCCGCTCCAGATACGACTGAACGGTCGAGACCTTCCCGGTTATCGCCCTGCCGCAAGTGCGTCAGGCCATCAAACGCGCGTCGTCGTGTGACGTCTCGGGCGCGCCCGAAACCCGGGGGTCCGACCGATGCTGCGGCCGGACAGCGAAAGGGCCGCTCCGGTTTCCCGAAGCGGCCCCTCTCATTCCTGACCGGTTGGGACGGTCAGTAGCGGTAGTTGATCCCGACCGCGAACGTCCGGCCGTAGCTCTGGTAATCGATGGTCCGGCGCTCATCTCCGTTCTCGAAGGTCTTGAACGGCTCGTCGGTCACATTGTTGACCTGGGCGAGGATGGACAGACCGTCCAGAGGACCAGACTCGAAGGAGTAGCCGATCTGGGCGTCCACGACCGTCTCGGCGGCGACGGAACGCAGGGTGCGGCCGTTGCCGAAGCCAGCCACCTCACCGAGGAAATCAGACCGATAGCGGCTGGACATCCGGGCCTCGAAGCCGCCGCGCTCATAGTAGACCGTACCATTGACGACCGTTTCCGAGAGGCCCGGCAGGGCCGTCGGCGCCTGCGTTGGGTCGGGCTGGATTTCGCTGTCCGTCGCCGAGGCGCTGAACATGAAGCCGAACCCTTCAAGGACTGGATGGAAGATGTCGAGCGGCGCGGAGACCGCGAACTCGACCCCCTGTATCCAGCCGCCCTCGCCGTTGTCGGGGGCCGACGAGATCCCCTGATTGATGACCGGGACCACCCCGCCGGTCGGATAGCCGGTGAAGTCCATGATCTGGTTGTTGGTGTAAACGAAGGTCTCGAGATGTTTGTAGAAGCCGGCCAGCGAGACATAGCCGCGGCGGTTGGCGAAATATTTCTCGACCGAAATGTCCGCCACGTCGGCGATGTAGGGGCGGAGTTGCGGATTGCCGCCGCTGGCGCTCCAGGGCGAGTTCACGTCAGGCTGGGCGGTCGGAATGTTGTTGGCGACGTTGAACGAATAGTTCCTCGACGCCCGCATGTCGTCCATCCGCGTACGCGCCAGCGTGCGGGCCAGGGCGAAGCGGACGAAGGTGTCATCCCGGACTTCGAGGATGAAGTTCGAGCTGGGCAGAATTTCCAGATAGCTGTCGCCGCCGGACACCGCGATCGTCTCAGACACCCCGGGGCCGACCTGGCGGGCCGAGAAGCCGTCCGAGCTCTGGTCGGTATACACAAGCTGGATGCCGACGTTGCCGGTCAGGGGCAGGCCGAACAGGGTGTAGTCGATGTCGCCGATGGCGTACGCCGTCGACACCCGCTCGGTCACAGCCCAGTTGCCGGCGATGACGTCGGCGTTGGGGTTGCGGACTAGGTCCAGCAAGCCGCTGTTGACGACGCCGAGAGCGTCGTAACTGATCACCTGCGAGATGCCGAGATAGCCGAGGTCTGTCGGCGCCAGAAGCAGGCTGGCCGGCACGAACACGTCGCCGCCGCCGGGGACGCCGAGATAGAACTGGTCGTTGACGAAGTCCTTCTGGCGCTCCTGAAGATTGACGCCGAACTCCACCGAGCGGAAGGGCGCGTCATAGACGGTTCGCGTGGCGGTCAGGCGCACCGCCTTGATCTCATCGGTGACCTCCGGCGTATTCATATAGCCAACCTGGCCGCCGGGGATCACATCGCCGCCCCACCCCTGGGCGCTCGTGATGCGGATCAGGGTCGGGTCGGCATAGTTCAGCTGGCTGGTGAATCGGGTGACGCCGTCGTCGGTCAGCTCGAAGCCAAGCGTATCCAGCGCGCCATTGATGTTACGGCCGGTGCCGGCGTTGGTTTCGAGGATGATGTCGTTGCGCTCGACCTTCGAGTAGTTGAGGTCCAGGCCGAAGGTCCACTCGTCATTGGCGACGAACTCGGTGTTCCAGCCGAGGGCCGTAATGTTGCTGTCGCGCTTGTTCAGGTCGTTGCGGACGACGCCCTTGATGTTGTCCCAGGTCCCGGCGACGATCAGACCATCCTCGACCGTATAGCCGGGTCGAAGGGAGGGGCCGGGACGGCAAACCGGGCTCTGGACGTTGCCGCCTGCGGCGCAGGCGCCGGGCGTCGCTTCGGCGGAGCCGCCCCATGCGAGCGGGAACTCGATCCCCCGCAGGACCTGGGTGTTCTCGAACTCCGAATAGAAGGCGTCGAGGGTGGTGTGGAAGCGGTCGTTCGGCCGCCATTCCAGCACACCCATATAACCGTCGCGCTGCAACTCCGACGACATGACATAGGGCTTGACCCCGCCCGTCAGCAGATTGCCGTCGCTATAGTTCGGATAGCCCCACGCATTGAACCGTTCGGACTGATAAGGCGACGACATATGGGCGTAGCCGAGCGCGACCCCGATGGTGTTGTCGGCGAACTGGTCGATGTAGGAGAGGGTGAAACGGTCGCCGCTGTCGGTCGTGCCCGAGTTCAGGGCGCCGATGTCATTCCATTCATGCCGGTAGTTGGCCGCGATCGCCTGACGGCCATAGGCCAGCGGGCGCAGCGTGCGCATATCGACGGTGCCGGCCAGTCCCTGGCCGACCAGACGCGCGTCCGGGGTCTTGTACACGACAACGCTGCCGAGCAGTTCAGATGGGAACTGATCGAATTCGACGCCGCGGTTGTCGCCGGTGGTGACCAGTTCGCGGCCGTTCAGCAGGGCGGTGGTGAAGTCGGGGCCGAGGCCGCGGATGGAGATCAGCTGGCTGCGGCCGTCGAGGCGCTGCGAGGTCACACCTGGCAGGCGCGCCAGGGACTCGGCGATGGAGACGTCCGGTAGCTTGCCGATGTCCTCGGCCGAAATAACCTCGACGATCGAGGTGTTGTTGGCCTTGGCGGCGATCGACCGCTCGACCGAGGCGCGAATACCGGTGACGATGACCTCGTCGATCTCGGTCGCGTCGGGATCCTGCGGCGTGTCCTGGGCCGCGGCGCCTCCGGCGAAGGCCATGAAGCCTGCGAGACCGATGGCCGCGCCGGTAAGCAGACGCGCGCGTCGAGTGACTTGGGTTTTCATCGTCATTCTCTCCCTGGGGCCGGCGCATTTCTGTCGAAGCGTCCGGTCTGTCATCGCAAAGTTATGCAAACTTATGGGAACCGCGCAAGCGGGTAATCATGGCGCACCATGGCCGGCGTGGCGAAAATGTGACGACTAGTCACGCTCTATTGCACTGCACAAGGCGATTCTGCCCCGTACTGCCTCATTTCAGACATCTGTGCCCATGGATTGACAGATGCGCCTAGCGCTGCAAAATCTTGCAAACTGATCCAGCGAGCCACGTCGTTCGCGGACATGGAGAGGACGCCAGACCATGACGGGACGCCTCAACGGGTGGAATCGATTCTGTGTCGCAGCCCTGCTGGGAGGCGCGCTCGCGGGCGTCGGATCGCTCGCATGGGCCCAATCAGGCGCCGCTCTGGAGACTCTGCGTGAGCGACCGGCCGAGGACGAGGTCATCTACTTCCTCATGCCAGACCGGTTCGAGAATGGCGACACGGCCAACGACCGGGGCGGGGCCGTCGGCGACCGGCTGGTCACCGGCTACGACCCGACCGACACGGGGTTCTATCACGGCGGCGATCTGAAGGGCCTGACCGCACGGCTCGACTATGTCCAGGGCATGGGCGCCACGGCCCTGTGGATCGCGCCGCCGTTCCGGAACAAATGGGTTCAGGGCCCGCCCGGCCATGAGAGCGCCGCCTACCACGGCTACTGGATTACCGACTTCACGCAGATCGATCCGCACCTTGGGACCAATGCGGAATTCCGCGCCCTCGTCGACGCCGCCCATGCGCGCGGGATGAAGGTCTATCTGGACATCGTCATCAACCACACGGCCGACGTCATCCGTTACCGGGAGTGCCCGCAGAACGACTGCGGCTACCGGTGGAAGGGCGACTATCCGTACAGCCGCCGCGGCGGCCTGTCGGGCGAGGCGATCAACGCGGGCTTCACCGGCGCGCCGGGTGGCGACTTCTCGACCCTCACGAGCCCGGCCTATGCGTACACGCCGTATGTCCCCGCCGGCGAGCAGACCGTGAAGGCCCCGGCCTGGCTCAACGACGTCGGCCTGTACCACAACCGGGGCAACAGCGCCTGGTACAGCGAAGCCCGTATGGACGGCGACTTCGCAGGCCTGGACGACCTGTTCACCGAACACCCCCGCGTGGTGCAGGGCTTCATCGACCTCTACGGCCAGTGGATCGACGACTACGGGATCGACGGCTACCGCATCGACACCGCCCGCCATGTGAACCCCGAGTTCTGGCAGGTCTTCGTCCCCGCCATTCTCGAGCGGGCCCGGGCGAAGGGCATCCCGAACTTCCACATCTTCGGCGAAACCTACGACTTCCAGTCCGGCACGGCGGCCATGCACACGGTCGTGGACGGCCTGCCGACGGTGCTGGATTTCGCCTATCAGCGGGTCGTCCAGAACATGGTCACGGGCGTCCAGAACCCCGACGCTATGGGCTATCTGCTGATGGAGGACGCCATCTACGCCGGCGGCGTCGAGACGGCGCTGAAGCTGCCGACCTTCACCGGCAACCACGACATGGGCCGGATCGGACACCTGATCCTGCACGCGAAGCCCGACATCTCCGACGCCGAACTGCTGGACCGGTCCAGTCTGGCCCACGCCCTCGTCCTGCTCGGCCGCGGCGTGCCGGTCATCTACTACGGCGACGAGCAAGGCTTCACCGGCGACGGCGACGACCGCCGCGCGCGTCAGGACATGTTCGAGACCCGCGTCCCCTCCTATGCCGATGACCGCCGCATCGGTTCGGCCGCCGGCCCGTTCGACGCCAACGCCGACATGTACCGCCGCATCGCCGAAATGAGCCGCGCCCGCGCCGCCGACAAACGCCTGCGCCATGGCCGGGTCGCGGTGCGCACCGCCGACCAGACGCCGGGCGTTCTGGCCATCTCGCGTCTGGATGATGACGGCGAGACCCTGGTGGTGTTCAACACCTCGACCGAGGCGCGCGACGTCAATGTCGCCGTCGAAACCGGGTCCGCCGAATGGCGCGCCCTGATTGGATCGTGCCCCGCCCGCAGCGCCGCTCCGGGCTCAGTCTCCGTGTCCCTGCCCGCCCTGGGCTATCTTGTCTGCGTATCCGAAAGACCAGCGTGACCGCCCAGATTCTCGAACAACCGACCCCCCTGCCCGACGCTGCCGAATGGTGGCGCGGCGCCGTCATCTATCAGGTCTATCCGCGCAGTTTCGCCGACACCAACGGCGACGGCGTCGGCGATCTGGCGGGCGTCACGGCGCATCTGGAGCACATCGCCTCGCTGGGCGTGGACGGGGTCTGGCTCAGCCCCTTCTTCACCTCGCCGATGAAGGATTTCGGCTATGACGTCGCCAACTATTGCGACGTCGATCCGATCTTTGGATCCCTCGCCGACTTCGACCGGCTGATCGAAAAGGCGCACGAACTGGGCCTGAAGATCATCACCGATCTGGTCTTCGCCCACACCTCGGACCAGCACGCATGGTTCGAGGAAAGCCGGCAGTCGCGCACAGGGCCCAAGGCCGACTGGTTCGTCTGGGCCGACGCAAAGGCCGACGGTTCGCCGCCGTCGAACTGGCAGTCCGTGTTCGGCGGCCCCGCATGGACCTGGGACGCCCGGCGCGGCCAGTACTACATGCACAATTTCCTGCCCGAGCAGCCGCAGCTGAACCTGCACAATCCGGATGTGCAGGACGCCCTGCTGGACGCCGCCCGCTTCTGGCTGGACCGCGGCGTCGACGGCTTCCGATTCGACGCCATAAACTTCTCGATGCATGACCCGAAGCTAACGGATAACCCGCCCCTTCCTCCCGGCGGCAAGCGGACGCGGCCGTTCGACTTCCAGGACAAGGTGCACAACCAGTCCCAGCCCGGCATCGTCGACTTCATCGCCCGCATCCGCGCCCTGACCGACAGCTACGGCGGCCGCTTCAGCGTGGCCGAGGTCGGCGGCGACCACGCCGAACGCGAGATGCAGGCCTTCACCCAGGGCGAGAACCATCTGAACAGCGCCTACGGCTTCCTCTACCTCTACGCGCCTTCACTGGGCGCGGCGCTGGTGCGCGAAGGCGCCGAGGCGTGGCACGGACGCGACGGACAGGGCTGGCCGTCGTGGACCTTCTCGAACCACGACGCCCCGCGCGCCATTTCGCGCTGGGCCGAGGGTCGCGATCTGCGCGCCTACGCCGAGATGGCGATGCTGCTGCTGATGACCCTGCGCGGCAACGTCTTCATCTATCAGGGCGAGGAACTGGCACTGCCCCAGGCCGACGTGCCCTTCGACCGGCTGGTCGATCCCGAGGCCATCGCCAACTGGCCGCAGACGCTTGGCCGCGACGGCGCCCGCACCCCCATTCCGTGGACGGAGCATCTACCGCAGGCCGGCTTCTCGACGGTCGAGCCCTGGCTCCCGCTCGACCCGCGCCATGCGCCTCTGTCGGTCGACCGGCAGGAGAGCGACCCCTCATCCATGCTGCACGCCACGCGCCGTCTCGTCGCCTTCCGCAAGGCGCACCCTGCCCTGATGCTCGGCGAAATGACCTTGCTGGACCGCAACGACGACCTGTTGGCATTCGAGCGCGTCCACGACGGCGAACGTGTGGTGTGCGTCTTCAATCTCGGCTTCGAGCCCGTTGTCTGGACCCTGCCCGAAGGCCATCAGGTCCTCGAGGCGGTCAACCTCGGCTCGGCCGTCGATGGCATGCTTCCGCCGATGGCCGGACTGGTTCTGGCGGCGGGATGACCTCAGCCGCCGCAGCTCTCGCGCACGATCAGGTCGGTGGGGATCCGCTCCGACCGGCCGACGGAATCGCCGGGGTTGTCGAGCAGTTTGGACACCAGCAGACGGCCCGCCTTCATCGTGTCCTGTGCGATCGTCGACAGGGCGGGGCGGCTGTAGCGACTGAACGGCACATTGTCGAAACCGATGACCGAGACGTCCTCGGGCACCCGCTTTCCGGCATGCAGCAGGGCCCGCACGGCCCCCAGGGCGATCTGGTCCGAGGCGCAGACGACGCCGTCGAACTGCACACCGCGCCGGATCAGGCTGTCGACCGAAGCCTCGGCCGACTCGACCTCGAAATGGGCTTCCATGATCAGGTCGGGATCGACCTCGAGGCCGGATTTGGCCAGCGCTTCCAGGTAGCCGCGATGCCGCTGCATGGCCTCGGGCGGGTCGAGGTCGCCGAGGAAGACGATGCGTTTGCGCCCCAGCCGCGCGAGATGCAGCGTCGCGCGTCGGCCGCCCGCGAGGTTGTCGGACCCCACCGAACAATAGGCCTGATCCGACATCTGGGCGCCCCAGACGACGAACCGGCCCTCGGTTTCGGCCAGCCGGTTCAGGCTCTGATGCAGGGTGCTCTGTCCGAGAAAGATCACGCCGTCGGCGCGGCTCGTGTTCATCGCCGCCGACAGGTCGTCGTAACTGGTCGGCGAGAAATGGCTCATGATCACGTCGCAGCCGCGTTCGCGCGCCGCCTCGCCGACGCCGGCCAGAAGCTCGAGGAAGAAGGGGTCGCTCAGCCGCCCCTCGCGCCCCTGCGGACGCGGCGTCACCAGGGCGATCACGCCGTCGGCGCCGATGGGCCCGGCGGGCATGTAGCGGCGGAACGGATAGTCGTGCTCGCGCGCCAGCTTCCAGATCAGCTGTTTGGTCCGGGCGTTGACCGCCGGACTGTCGTTCAGCGCACGGGACGCCGTCGAGATCGACACGCCCGCCAGCTTGGCCAGATCTTCAAGACGGGTGTTGCGGCTCAAGCGGGCGCTCCGATCGATGTCCTGTCTGCAAAATTTGCTGCAAACCTTGCTTGTTCTGCGCTGCTGCGGCCGCGCTTGGCAAGTGCCGTTACGTGGAGTGCGTCCCGATGCTGACCCGCCGTTTCCTGATCTCGACCACCGCCCTGCTGGCGACGCTGCCCGCCGCGGCGCACGCGCAGAGCGGCGCACCGGCCCCTGCCGCCGCCCGCGCTTCGTCTCCTGACGGCGTCCTGTCCGTCGAGGTTTCGGTCACCGGCGAGGGTCGCGCGGACTACACCGTCACCCGCCTCGGCCGCACCGTGATCGCCCCCTCGCGTCTCGGCTTCCTGCTGACCGACGCGCCGAAGCTGGAGCGCAATTTCACCGTCACCGCCGATGCTCCGACCAGCCATGACGACACGTGGGAGCAGCCGTGGGGCGAGAAGCGCTTTATCCGCAACCGCTACACCCAGCTGCGCGTCCACCTGACCGAACGCAACGCCCCGAACCGGCGGCTCGACGTCGTCTTCCGCCTCTACGACGACGGACTCGGCTTCCGCTACGAAGTCCCCGAACAGCCCAACATGACCACCGTCAACATCGCCGCCGAACTGACCGAGTTCGCGGTCGCCGACGCCGGCACCGCCTGGTGGATCCCCGCCTTCGAATGGAACCGCGAGGAATACCTCTACAATCGCACCCGCATCGATGCGGTCGGCGTGGCCCAGACGCCGCTGACGGTGCGCACCGACGACGGCCTGCACGTCTCGATCCACGAGGCGGCCCTGACCGACTATTCCGGCATGAACCTGCGCCGGGTCGAGGGCGGACGGTTCAAGGCGGCCCTGACGCCCGGCCTGACCAATGCGGCGGTCCAGTTGACCGCGCCTTTCAGGACGCCGTGGCGCACAATCCAGATCGCCGACAACGCCGCCGATCTGCTCACCTCCAGCCTGATCCTGAACCTGAACGAGCCCAATGCCCTGGGTGACGTCAGCTGGTTCAAGCCGATGAAATACGTCGGCGTCTGGTGGGAAATGCATCTCGACACCAAATCCTGGGCTTCGGGTCCGAAGCACGGGGCGACCACCGAAAACGTCATCAAACACATCGACTTCGCCGCCGCGCACGGCTTCGGCGGCGTGCTGGTCGAGGGCTGGAACAAGGGTTGGGACGGCGACTGGTTCGGCAACGGCTGGGACTACAGCTTCACCGAGACCTACCCCGATTTCGACATCGAGCGGATCGCGACCTACGCCCGATCGAAGGGCGTGGAGATCATTGGCCACCACGAAACCGGCGGCAACGCCTTCCACTACGAACAGCAGATGGACGCCGGCTTCGCCCTGTACCAGCGGCTGGGCTGGCATTCGGTGAAGACCGGCTATGTCGCCGACGCCGGCGGCGCCCGCGTGCGCGGCCCCGACGGCTCGCCGCAGCTGGCCTGGCACGAAAGCCAGCCGATGGCCCAGCACCACCTGCGCGTCGTCCGGGCGGCCGCCCGCCACCAGGTCGCGGTCAACGCCCATGAGCCGTTCAAGGACACCGGGTTGCGCCGCACGTATCCGAACATGATTTCCCGCGAGGGCGCTCGCGGCATGGAGTTCAGCGCCTGGGGCCAGCCCGGCAACCCGCCCGAGCATGAACTGAACCTCGTCTTCACCCGCCTTCTCGCCGGGCCGATGGACTACACGCCCGGCATCTTCGGCATGAAGACGCGCGCGCCCGACGGGATAGCCACCACCTGGGCGAAACAGCTGGCCCTCTATGTGACCATCTACAGCCCCATCGTCATGGCCGCCGACCTGCTGGAGAACTACGAGGCCAACCCCGGCCCGTTCAAGTTCATCAAGGACGTCGTCACCGACTGGTCCGACACCCGGGTCCTGAACGGCGAGGTCGGCGACTTCGTCACCATCGCGCGCAAGGACCGCAACTCCGACCAGTGGTTCCTCGGCGCCATGACCGACGAGCACCCTCGCGTGCTGGACGCCCCCCTCTCCTTCCTCGACCCCGGCCGCCGCTACCGCGCCGAGATCTATCGCGACGCACCCGACGCCCACTGGAAGACGAACCGCGAGGCCATCGTCATCGAGGCGCGAGAGGTCACCGCCGCCGACACCCTGAACCTGCGCCTCGCCCCCGGCGGCGGCCAGGCCATCCGCTTCGTTCCGCTGGGCCGGGGCCGCCGCGCATGACCGCCGCCGCTGACACGGTCTGGCGTACGCGCCCGCGCCTGAGCCACCGAGGTCGACAACCTCGCCATCCTGTGGATCGCCGCGCCCCTGACCGGCCTGCTGGTCCAGCCGATCATCGGCCATTTCAGCGACAGGACCTGGGGCCCGCTGGGCCGCCGCCGCCCCTACTTCCTCGTCGGCGCCATCCTGACGTCGGCAGCCATGATCTACATGCCCAATGCCCCGTCCCTGTGGCTGGCGGCGGCGACCCTGTGGGTTATGGACGCGGCGATCAACGTCACCATGGAGCCCTTCCGCGCTTTCGTCGGCGACAACCTGCCCGACGAACAGCGCACCAGCGGCTACGCCATGCAGACCTTCTTCATCGGCGCCGGCGCCGTGCTGGCGTCGTGCCTGCCGTGGCTGCTGACCAACGTCTTCCACGTCGTCTCGACCGCGCCCGAGGGCGTGACGCCGGACTCGGTCAAACTGTCCTTCTACATCGGCGCCGCGGGCATGCTTCTGGCCGTGCTCTGGACCGTCTTTTCGACGCGCGAATACAGCCCCGAACAGATCGACGCCTTCGAGACCACCCGCACCGCCGCCCTGACCGCCCAAGGCGTCGACGACCGGCAGGCTCCCGCCCGCTCGCACCGTGCATACTATATCGGCGGATTGATCTGGAGCTTCGTCGGGGCCATCGGCATCGGCGTGGTTTCCTACACCGGACTCGAAAAAGAGCTCTACGTCCTGTTCGGCTTCCTTGTCGGCTTCGGCCTGCTGCAGATGGCCGTCGGCGCCCTGCACGCCGCGCGCCGTTCGAACAGCCTGACCGAGATCATCGACGACGTCTTCCGTATGCCGAAGACCATGCGCGGTCTCGCTGTGGTTCAGTTCTTCAGCTGGTTCGCCCTGTTCGCCATGTGGATCTACAGCACCGCCGCTGTCACAGCCGTCCACTACGGAACCAGCGACACCACATCAGCCGCCTATAACGAGGGCGCCAACTGGGTCGGCGTCCTGTTCGGCGTCTACAACGGCGTCGCGGCCCTCGCCGCCTTCGCCATTCCGGTCATCGCCCGGCGCACGGGCCGCAAGGCTGCGCACGCCATCAATCTGGCGCTCGGTGGTTTCGGCCTCATCGGCGTCTTCCTGATCCGCGATCCCCAGCTTCTGTGGCTGCCGATGATCGGCGTCGGCATCGCCTGGGCGTCGATCCTGTCCATGCCCTACGCCATCCTTTCAGGCGCGGTGCCGGGCCGGAAAATGGGCGTTTACATGGGCATCTTCAACATCTTCATCGTCGTGCCCCAGTTGCTGGCCGCCACCATTCTGGGGCTGATGCTGAAGAGCCTGTTCGACGGCCAGGCCATCTGGGCCCTGGTCCTCGGCGGCGTCAGCTTCTTCATCGCCGCCGCCTGCAGCCTGAAGGTCACCGAGCCGAAGGCCGAGACCGCATGACGCTGGACCGCCGCGCCGCTCTGACCGGCCTTGCCCTCCTGCCGCTGGCGACCGCTGCCCGCGCCGACCCCCCGACCGAGGGCCGTCTGGTCGAACACGCCCGAATGGCCTCGGCCCACATCGGGCCGCGCGACGTCACCGTCTGGCTTCCGCCCGGCTACGAAGCCTCGGACGCCCGCTACCCGGTCCTCTACATGCACGACGGCCAGAACCTGTTCGACGGGTCGCGCGCCGCCTATGGCAAGGAATGGGGCGTCGACGAACACGTTGCCCGCCTGTCCGCCAACGGCCAGATCCGCACCCCTATCGTCGTCGGCATCCACAACACCCCGCTGCGCCTGCGCGAATACATCCCCGCTGACCTGATCCGCGCCCTGCCCGAAGACATGCGCGCCGACATCCAGTCCATCTACGGCGGCGCGCCGCTGTCTGACGGCTATCTCCGCTTCATGGTCGAGGAACTGAAGCCCTTCATCGACCGGACGTACCGCACCCGTACGCGCCGCGACGACACCGTCGTCATGGGCTCGAGCATGGGCGGACTGATCTCGCTGTACGCCCTGATGAAACACCCCGGCGTCTTCGGCGCCGCCGGCTGCGTCTCGACCCACTGGCCCATCCGCATCGACCAGATCACGGACGAGGCCGCCCTGGCGCCCTGGCGCGAACGGCTGGTCGCGGCCTGGACCGGCGTGGTCCGCGACGGCTTGCCGAACCCACGGGGCCATCGCCTGTATTTCGACCGCGGCGACGAGACGCTGGACGCCTTCTACGCCGTCTTCCAGTCGCGCATCGACGACACCGTCCGCGCCGCCGGCTGGGGTCCCGACCGCTTCCGCAGCCTCGTCTTCCCCGGCGCCGAGCACAACGAAGCCTCGTGGAACCAGCGCCTCGACGCCCCCCTCACCTTTCTGCTGCCTGCCTGATGAGTTCCCCCATGCGCATGATCTCCCGCCTCGCCCTCGGCGCCGCCCTCGCCGCCTTCGCCGGCGCCGCCATGGCGCAGACCGCGCCCGGCGCCCCCGGCGACCAACCGACGTGGGTCAACGCCGCCAAGACCGGCGCGGGGGCCTCGTACGAAGCCTATGTCGATGGCCAGTACCGCGACGGCGGCCGCACCGGCGACGTCACCCGCGTCTGGTTCTCTATCGCCGACGGCGTCCTGACCGAGACCATGTACGGCCTGATCCACGAGGCCCAGATCAAGCAGCTGCGCTTCGCCGTCGTCACCGACACGGGCCTGTCCGTCGAGGGGACTGACACCACCAGCCGCACGGAATATCTGCACACGGACGATCAGGGACGGCCGCTGTCACCGGCCTACCGGATCATCACGACGGACAAGCAGGGACGCTACGAGATCGAGAAGCGCGTCTACGTCAGTCCCGACGACCAGGCGCTCGTTGTGCGCGCCTCCATCCGCGCCCTGCGAGGCGACGCCACACCCTACGTCCTGCTTGAGCCACACATGGCCAATACGGGCGTCGGGGATCGGGGCTGGCATTCGACCGCCACCCTCAGCCAAACTGCGGCGGACGGCGCGACGAGCTACAGCATGCTCCAGGCGGCGGAAGGCGACGTTCACCTCGCCCTGTGGGCCAACGCGGCGTTCGAGGCCCAGAGCGTCGGCTTCGTCGGCGTCTCCGACGGCCTGACCGACCTCGCCGATGGCCGTCTGGATCACGTCTACGATTCCACCGGAACCGAGGGTGGGAACATCATGCTGACGGGCGCCCTGCCGAAACTCCGGGCCGGGGAATCCCTGTCGCGCGATTTCGTTATCGGCTTCGGCGACAGCGAGCCCGCCGCAGCGCGCGAGGCGACCCGACCGTTCGTGACGGGCCTCGACGAGGTCCTTCGCCGCTTCAACGGCGAAGGCGACCGCATCGGTTGGGAGGATTACCTCGCCTCCCTGACCGACCTGCCCCGCATCGCGGAACAGTCCACCGACGGCGGGAGACTGGCATACGCCTCGGCCCTTATGCTCAAGGTGCAGGAGGACCGCACCCACGCCGGCGCCCTGATCGCGTCGCTGTCCAATCCGTGGGGCGACACCGTCGACGCCACCGAATCCTCGACCGGCTACAAGGCCGTCTGGCCGCGCGACTTCTATCAGGTGGCCATGGCCTTGATGGCGCTGGGCGACGCGGAGACGCCCGTCGCGGCCTTCCGCTACCTGCCCCAGGTCCAGGTCCGCGCCGACACGCCCGGCAACACCGGCGCGACGGGCTGGTTCCTGCAGAAGACCCACGTCGACGGCCAGATCGAATGGGTAGGAGTCCAGCTCGACCAGACCGCCATGCCCATCATGCTGGGCTGGAAGCTGTGGAAGGCGGGCCTCATCACCGACGCCGAACTGACGGCGATGTACGCCCGGATGATCAAGCCCGCCGCCGACTTCCTCGTCGATGGCGGCAAGGCCGGCATTCTGTGGAACGACCGCCAGATCACCCCGCCCTGGACCCAGCAGGAGCGCTGGGAGGAACAGGAAGGCTATTCCCCCTCGACCACCGCCGCCGTCATCACCGGCCTCACGGTCGCTGCCGACATCGCCCGCGCTTCGGCCGATCCGGCCTCGGCCGCCCGCTATCAGGCCGCCGCCGACGACTATGCGTCGAAGGTCGAAGCGCGGATGTTCACCACCGCCGGCGAATACGGCGACGGCCGCTACTTCCTGCGCCTCAGCCGCAACGAGGACCCGAACGACAAGCTGCCGCTGGGCGAGAACAACGGCCAGCCTGCCATGCCCGAGGACCGCATCATCGACGGCGGCTTCCTCGAACTGGTCCGCTACGGCGTCCGCGCCGCCGACGCCGCCTCGATCACCGCCAGCCTGCCGGAATACGACGACCAGCAGCGCGAGGACCGCTTCCGCGTCCGCTACGACCTGAACGGCGTCCCGGGCTTCCGCCGCTACGGCAACGACGGCTACGGCGAAAACACCCAGACGGGCGGCAACTACGGCGTGGGCGGCATGACGCCAGGCCAACGCGGCCGGGTCTGGCCCATCTTCACCGGCGAGCGCGGCCACTACGAACTGGCCGCCCTGCTGGCTCATCCGTCCGCCGATCAGGACTGGAACACGACGCAGCTGAACCTCATCCGTCAGACCTATGTCCGCGGCATGGAGTCCTTTGCCAACGACGGCCTGCTGCTGCCGGAACAGGTCTGGGACGGCGTGGGCGACGCCACCGCCCACGGCTACCAGCCCGGTCAGGGCACCAACTCCGCCACCCCCCTCGCCTGGACGCACGCCGAATACATCAAGCTGCTGCGATCGCTGGCCGACCGTGCGGTGTGGGACCGCTATGCGCCGGTCGAGGAACGCTACGGCTCCCAATGAAGTACCGCCGACCGGCGTAAACGACCTGGTTGGAGGCTCCCGATAACCGGTTTGATCAGAATCCTGCCGCCCCGGGACAGTTCGGTGTGGAGCGTCAGGCGCCGGTCCGCGCGCCCCAGTCCCTGTTGATGGCGAGGGCGATCAGCGTGCAGATCGCGCCCGAGAGGAGATAGGCGCCGACAGACCAGACGCCGAACTGGTGGGCCAGGAACAGCGCGACCAGCGGCGCGAAGCCGGCCCCGACGAGCCACGCCGAGTTCGCGACGATGGCGGCGCCAGTGTAGCGGTGCTGAGGCGGGAAGCGGTCATTGACAAGGCCGGACGCCTGTCCGAACGCCAGCCCCAGAAGGGCGAAGCCGACGAGCATATAGACCGTCTCACCCACTGGTCCCGCGTTCAGCAACTGCGGCGCGAAGCCGCTGAAGGCGGCGATCAGGACCGCCGAGACCGCGACGACCAGACGGCGGCTGACGCGGTTGGAGATGACCCCCGAGGCCAGCATGGCGATGACCCCGACCACCGCTCCGACGATCTCGATAAGCAGGAAGCGAATCGGCTCCTCCTGCCCGGTCAGGACGACCCAGGACAGCGGGAACACGGTCACCAGATGGAACAGGGCGAAGGCCGCCAGCGGCGCGAGGGCGCCGAGGGCGATCGTCCGCCATTCCTTGAACAGGGTGGCGAAGGCGGGAGACGGCTGCAGCTCGCGGCTTTCGAACATCCGCTCGAACTCCGGCGTCGCCACCAGCCGAAGGCGGGCGAACAGGGCCACGACGTTGATCGCCAGCGCCACGAAGAACGGATAGCGCCAGCCCCACGAAAGGAAGTCGGCCGGCGACAGGATGGCCAGGAAATAGGCGAAGAGGGCCGCCGCAACGAGCAGGCCCAGAGGGGCGCCCAACTGGGGGAGCATCGCATACCAGCCGCGACGATCCTTCGGCGCATTGAGCGCCAGAAGCGACGGCATTCCGTCCCAGGCCCCGCCCAGCGCCACGCCCTGTCCGAACCGGAACACCCCCAACAGGATCGCGGACAGGGTCCCGATACTCTGGTGGCTCGGCAACAGGGCGATCGCCATGGTGGATCCGCCCAGCAGGAACAGGGCAAGCGTCAGCTTCACCCCGCGCCCGTAGTTGCGGTCGATCCACATGAACAGCAGCGTGCCGAACGGCCGCGCAACGAACGCCAGCGAGAAGACGGCGAATGACAGAAGCGTGCCCGTGATCGGGTCTGCGTAGGGGAATACGACCGCCGGAAAGACCAGCACCGAAGCCAGCGCATAGACGAAGAAATCGAAGAACTCGCTGGTGCGGCCGATGATCACGCCGATGGCGATCTCGTCCGGCTTGACCTCATGACCACCGGCGTTGACCAGCCGGGCGTCACGTTCGAGGGGAGTGGAGGTGGAGGAGCCGGTTGGTGCGTTCATTTCCCACTCGCAGACATGACGGCCGCCTGGGCCGAGGCCGCCCGGGCTCACTTGCTACCTCTGCCGGTATAGGCGCAAAACGTGTATGGGACAAAATGTCCAATGTAGCCTGACGCAGGCGCAGCCTAACGGCGAAGTCATGAGCGAACACCTGTTCTCCCGCAGGCGACTGGTCAGCCTGACTTTGCTTCCGCTGATCACTGCGCTGTCCGGTTGCCAACGCGCGGTGCTCAACCCGGCAGGGGACATCGCCCTCCAGCAGCGCGACCTGATTTATGTGTCGACCGGTCTGATGCTGCTGATCATCGTTCCTGTGCTCATCATGATCGTGCTGTTCGCCTGGCGCTATCGGGCCGGCAATCGCAACGCCAACTACGACCCGAAATTCCACCACTCGACCGCGCTGGAACTCGGCATCTGGTCCATCCCGCTGCTGATCATTGTCTGCCTCGGCGCCCTTACCTGGTCGAGCACCCACCTGCTGGATCCCTTCCGCCGGCTCGACCGGATCGCCGAGGGTCGACCTACGGATCCGAGCGTCGCTCCCATGGTGGTTCAGGTGGTGGCGATGGACTGGAAATGGCTGTTCATCTACCCCGAGCAGAACATCGCCACGGTCAATGAACTGGTCCTGCCCGTGGACCGCGAGGTGCGCTTCGACATCACCTCGACCAACATGATGAACACCTTCTACGCCCCCACCCTGGCGGGGATGATCTACGCCATGCCCGGGATGCAGTCGCAGCTTCACGCGGTGCTGAATCGCCCCGGAGACTATGAGGGCTACTCGGCCAACTACAGCGGCGCGGGCTTCTCGGACATGCGCTTCCGTCTGAGAGGCGTGCCGCAGGCCGGATTTGATCAATGGGTGCGGCAGGTGCAGGCGACCGGCGCCGGCCTGACCACCGACGGCTATCTGGCGCTGGAGCGACCGACCGAGAAACACCCGCTCACTCTCTACAGCACGGCGCCGGCGGGTCTGTTCGCGCGGGTGGTGAACCGCTGCGTGGCGCCCGGAACGACGTGTCTGGTCGATCAGATGCATCACCCGGCCCAGGAAGCCCCGGCCGCATCCGGCGAGCGCGGCCCGCAGGGCCCCGCACACGCCCCTGCACCCTCCTCCCACACAGCGCCGGTGACCGGCCAGGCCGCGCATGGCTAGGCTGACGGAGATACCCATGTCCTCCCCCACTCCTCCCCTCAGCCCGATCTTCGGCCGCCTGACGCTGGAGTCCTTCCCGATCCATGAGCCGATCCTGATCGGCACCTTCGCGGTCGTGGTCCTGCTGGGTGTGGCCCTGCTTTCAGTGGTGACCCACTTCAAGCTGTGGGGCTGGCTGTGGCGGGAGTGGCTGACCAGCGTCGACCACAAGAAGATCGGGATCATGTATCTGATCCTCGGCATCGTCATGCTGCTGCGCGGCTTCGCCGACGCCCTGATGATGCGGCTGCAGCAAGCGATCGCCTTCGGCGGCAGCGAGGGCTATCTCAACGCCCACCACTACGATCAGGTCTTCACCGCCCACGGCACGATCATGATCTTCTTCGTGGCCATTCCGCTGATCGTGGGCGTGGTCAATTTCGTGATGCCGCTGCAGATCGGCGCGCGCGACGTGGCCTTCCCCTTCCTCAACAGTCTCAGCCTGTGGCTGACCGTGGCGGGCGCGCTGCTGGTCATGGCCTCGCTGTTCATCGGCGAGTTCTCGACCGCCGGATGGCTGAACTACGTGCCCGTCGCCAACATACAGAACAGTCCGGGGACAGGGCCGGACTACTACCTGTGGGCGCTGCAGATAGCCGGGGTCGGGACGACCCTGTCCGCGATCAACATGGTCACGACCGTGTTCAAGATGCGCGCTCCGGGCATGACCCTGATGAAGATGCCTGTGTTCACCTGGACCGCGCTCTGCAGCAACGTATTGGCCATCGCTATTTTTCCGGTCCTCACCGGCGCTTTCGCCCTGCTCATGCTGGACCGCTATGTCGGGACGAACTTCTTCACCAACGACCTCGGCGGCAACGCCATGATGTACTGGAACCTGGTGTGGATCTGGGGTCACCCGGAGGTCTACGTCCTGATCCTGCCCGTCTTCGGCATCTATTCCGAGATCACCTCGACCTTCTCGGGCAAGCGATTGTTCGGCTATTCGTCGATGGTCTACGCGACCGTCGTCATCACCATCCTCAGCTATCTGGTGTGGTTGCACCACTTCTTCACCATGGGGTCCGGCGCCAGCGTCAACTCGTTCTTCGGAATCGCCACCATGGTGATCGCCATCCCGACGGGCGCGAAGATATTCAACTGGCTTTTCACCATGTACCGCGGCCGCATCCGCTACGAGCTGCCCATGGCATGGGTGATCGCCTTCATGATCACCTTCGTCGTCGGGGGCATGACGGGAGTACTTCTGGCGGTGCCGCCGGCGGACTTCGTGCTGCACAACTCGCTCTTCCTCGTCGCGCACTTCCACAACGTCATCATCGGCGGCGTGGTGTTCGGCCTGTTCGCCGGCATGACCTACTGGTTCCCGAAAGCCTTCGGCTTCAAGCTGGACGGCTTCTGGGGCTGGGTGTCCTTCTGGGGATGGGTCATCGGCTACTGGGTCGCCTGGACGCCGATCTACATCGTCGGCCTGATGGGCACGACGCGCCGCGTCCGCTTCTTCGAGGATCCGACGCTGCAGCCGTGGTTCGTGATCGCCGGCATCGGCGCCCTGATCATCCTCGTCGGCATTCTCGCCTTCGTCATCCAGATCGCCGTCAGCATCCGGAACCGCGACCGGCTGCGCGATACGACCGGCGATCCCTGGGACGGGCGGACCCTGGAGTGGTCGACGGCATCGCCGCCTCCCGCCTACAATTTCGCCTTCACCCCGGTCATTCACGACCTCGACGCCTGGTACGACATGAAGGACCGCGGACACGAGAGACCGGCCAACGGCTTCAAGCCGATCCACATGCCGCGCAACACCGGGGCCGGCGTGATCATCTCGGCCTTCGCCCTCGTGCTGGGCTTCGCCATGGTCTGGTACATCTGGTGGCTGGCGGCGCTCAGTTTCGCGGCGCTGCTGATCTATTCGATCGCCCACACCTTCAACTATGACCGCACCTACTTCGTCCCGGTGAAGGAGATCGCCGCCGACGAAAAGGCGCGGCGCGCCATGGAGGCCGGAGCATGAGCGCGTCCCGCACCAAGGTGAACAAGGAACCGACCTTCTATCTGGTTCAGGAGGACGACCATGCAGGGGAGCACGACAGCCCCACCCTGCTGGGCTTCTGGATCTATCTGATGAGCGACGCGCTGATCTTCGCGACGCTCTTCGCCACCTATGGCGTGCTGGTCACGGCGCAGGCGGGAGGACCCGCACCCGCCGAGTTGTTCCAGCTTCCGATCGTCGCGCTCAACACCGGCCTGCTGCTGATCTCCTCGATTACCTACGGCATGGCCATGCTGGATGCGCAGGACGGCAAGACCCGCGGTGTGCTGACCTGGCTTGCCGTAACCGCCCTGTTCGGCATCGGCTTCGTCGGGGTCGAACTCTACGAGTTTGCAAACCTCTTCGCCGAAGGGGCGACGCCCCAGCGCAGCGCCTTCCTGTCGGCCTTCTTCACCCTCGTCGGCACGCACGGCCTGCACGTCACCTTCGGCATCCTCTGGATCGGGGTGATGATGGTGCAGGTAAGCCGGAAGGGTCTGATCCCGGATAACCTGCGTCGCCTGACATGCCTGGGCATGTTCTGGCACCTGCTGGACGTGGTCTGGATCGGCGTCTTCACCTTCGTCTATCTGCTGGGAGCCCTGCAGTGACCGATCGCGACGACAAACACGCCGACGCCGCCATGGCTGTGCCTGGCCACGAGGCCGGGCACAGCCATGGCTCGCGCAGAGGCTACCTGACCGGCTTCATACTGTCGGCGATCCTGACGGCCATTCCCTTCTGGCTGGTGATGGCCGGACTGCTCAGCGTTCAGACCACGGCGATCATCGTCGTCGTCCTCGCCTTCGTACAGATCGTGGTCCACACGGTCTTCTTCCTGCACGTCAACACCCGGTCAGAAGGCGGCTGGACGCTGGTGGCGCTGGTCTTCACCGCCATCATCGTGCTGATCGTCATCTCGGGGTCGCTATGGATCATGTACCATCTGCACGGCAACATGATGCCGATGGCGCCCCCGCCGGTCGAAGCCCCCGTGGCCTAGGCAAGCGCCTGCTGCTGGCCCTGTGCCTGACGCTCACCGCCGGCTTCTCGGCGCTGGGGGTCTGGCAGGTCGAGCGGCTGGCGTGGAAGAGGCAACTGATCACCACCGTGGACACGCGTCTGGCGGCCGCACCGGGTCCACTGCCGCGCTGGAGCGAATGGTCGACCGACAGGGCCTACACCCGGGTCAGCGTGACCGGTGTATTCCTTCATGACCGTGAGACGCCGGTTCTTGCAGTGACCGAGGCCGGACCCGGCTGGTGGGTGATGACGCCTCTGAGAACCGCCGCCGGGGTCGTTCTGGTCAATCGCGGGTTCGTACCGACAGAGCTCCGCGCACCGTCCAGTCGCCCGTCGGGCCTGACCGCTGGAACGGTGCGGGTCACGGGCCTGCTACGCACAACCGAGCCCGGAGGGGCCTTTCTGCGCAGCAACGCTCCGGCCGCCGGTCGCTGGTATTCGCGCGATGTCGAGGCGATCGCGCGCGCCCGGGGCCTCGCGGAGCCGGTCGCGCCCTTCTTCATCGATGCGGACGCCGCCGCCAATCCGGGCGGTTATCCGAGGGGCGGGATGACGGTGGTTCGCTTCCGCAACGACCACCTCGTCTACGCCCTGACATGGTTCGCGCTGGCCGCCCTGTCGCTGGTCGGCGGGGTCATCGTGTTTCGGCACCGGCGACGCGGTTCGCCGTCTTGACGTCCGTCATGTCGGGCCAGCATAAGGGCGGCCCGTCGGGACGGCGGCCGGCTTAGCTCAGTTGGTAGAGCGCCAGTTTTGTAAACTGGATGTCGCGGGTTCGATTCCTGCAGCCGGCACCACCACCGCCCGTCAGCCGCCTCCCAGCGCCACCGCGATCCGGTAGACGACGAAGGCCGCCAGATAGGCCAGGCCGAACATGTAGACGACCATCACCCACATCCATTTCCACGAGTTCAGCTCGCGCTTGACCACGCCCAGCGTGGCCACGCACTGGGGCGCGAAGACGTACCAGGCGAGGAAGGCCAAACCCGTCGCCAGCGACCACTGGGCCGCCAGGGTCGCGCCCAGCAGGCTGGTGGCGCTCTCGGGATCGGCGACGGCGTAGACGGTGCCCAGCGCCGCCACCGCGACCTCGCGCGCGGCCATGCCGGGGACCAGGGCGATGACCATCTGCCAGTTGAAGCCGATGGGGGCGAACAGCGGCTCCAGCGCATGGCCGATCATGCCGGCGAAACTGTAGTCGATGGCCGGCAGGGTCGCGCCTTCCGGCGGATAGGGGAAGGTCGCCAGCGCCCAGACGATGATCATCAGCGGCAGGATGATCCGCCCCGCCCGCTCGAGGAAGATCTTCGCCCGGATCCACAGATTGAACAGGACGCTCTTCATGTCGGGGGTCTTGTAGGCCGGCAGCTCCATCATGAAGGGCTCGACGGCCCCTCTCCAGAACACCTTGCGGATCACGAAGGAGACCGCCAGCGCGCTGATGATGCCGGCGGCGTAGAGGCCGAACATCACCAGTCCCTGCAGACTGGCGAAGCCCCAGACCTGCTGGTTGGGAATGAAGGCGGCGATGATCAGGGTGTAGACCGGGATGCGCGCCGAACAGGTCATCAGCGGCGCGACCATGATGGTGGTCAGCCGGTCGCGTTTGCTGTCGATCACCCGCGCCGCCATGACGCCCGGAATGGCGCAGGCGAAGCTGCTGAGCAGGGGAATGAAGGCGCGTCCGTGCAGCCCCGCCCCGCCCATGATGCGATCCATCAGGAAGGCCGCGCGGGCCATGTAGCCGAAGTCTTCCAGCAGGATGATGAAGAGGAACAGGATCAGGATCTGCGGCAGGAAGACCAGCACGCTGCCGACGCCGGAGATCAGGCCGTCAACGATCAGGCTCTCCCAGATGCCGTCGGGCATGATCGTCGCCACGGCGACGCCCAGCGCCGCCAGCAGGCCCTCGATGCCGTCCATCAGGGGCGTGGCCCAGGTGAAGACGGCCTGGAACATGACGAATAACAGGCTCAACAGGATCACGAGCCCGCCAACCGGGTGCAGCAAGACAGTGTCGATCTTGCCTGTCAGCGTATCCGGCCGCTCGGGCGGGCGGACGCAGGCCTTCATGATCCGTTCGGCCTCGCGCGCGGCGCCTCGAAGGGCGGCGGCGTCGGGGGCGGCCCAGGCGTTGGCGGCGATCTGCGGCGCGGCGTCCAGCACGCCGGAGACGGTGGAGATCAGGTCGTCGATGCCGCGCTTGCGGGTAGCCGTCGTCGGAACGACCGGCACGCCCAGCTCGGCCGACAACCGCTCCAGATCGATACGCAGGCCCTGACGCTGGGCGATGTCGTACATGTTCAGCGCCAGCACCATCGGCCTGCCGACGGCCTTAAGCTCCAGCACCAGACGCAGGACCAGCCGCAGGTTGGTGGCGTCGGCGACGCAGATCAGCACATCAGGCGGCGTCTCGCCCGCCAGCTTGCCGAGGACGGCGTCGCGGGTGACCTCCTCATCGGGGCTGCGCGCGCGCAGGGAATAGGTGCCGGGCAGGTCCAGGACAGAGAGATTGCGGCCGTCCGCCGAGCGGATCAGGCCCTCCTTCCGCTCCACCGTGACGCCTGCGTAGTTGGCGACCTTCTGGTGGGCGCCGGTCAGGGCGTTGAACAGGGCGGTCTTGCCGCTGTTTGGATTTCCGACAAGCGCGACCCGCGCGCTCCGCACCATCATATCCATCAGGCGGCGGCCGGTTCGAAGCGGACGGTCAGGCGCGCGGCCTCATGACGGCGCAGGGCCACACGCATGTCATCCACCTTCATCGCGATGGGGTCGCGGCCGAACAGTCCCTCGTGCAGCACCTCGACGCGCGCACCCTCGACAAAGCCGAGCTCCAGCAGCCGGCGCTCCAGCTCCATCGCGTGCTCGTCGTGATGGGCGTGGTTGCCGACCTGGACGATCACGCCCCGGTCGCCCTGACGGGCCTGGCTCAGTTTGAGGGTCTCGGACATCACGCTCGCAGGGATCATCGCGGCCTTCCGCGCTTGTTGACAGTGATTATCAGGTGCGAACCGCCGCCGTCCAGTCCGGCGCGACGCCGCACCGGTTGCCGGAGGCGACGGTTCAGCTATCAAGGGCGGGTATCGCCGGAGCCGACCATGAAACGCCTCGTCCTCACCGCCTTCGCCGCTGCAACTCTCGCCGGTTGCGGGCCGAGCGACGGCGGAAGCGATGCACCTGCGGCCCCCGCCAGACCCGCGCCGACGGCGGCCGAAAAGGCCGTCCTGCTGGCCGCCCTGCCCGCACCCTACAATCAGGCCGATCTGGAGAACGGTCGCCGCGTCTTCGCCCGATGCCGTTCGTGCCACACCGTCACCGAGGGCGGGCCGAACATGACCGGGCCAAATCTGTACGGCGTCTTCGGCCGCCCGGCGGGAAGCCAGCCGAAGTTCAACTATTCGACCGCGGTGAAAGACGCCGGCTTCGTCTGGGACGCCGAGCACCTCGATCACTGGCTGGAGAACCCGCGCACCTTCCTCCGCGGCACCAAGATGAGCTTCGCCGGCCTGCCGGACGCGACGGATCGGCGCGACGTCATCGCCTGGCTGAAGGTCGAGACCGGCTACACGCCGCCGGCCGCCTGATTTACTCCGCCGCCGCGGGCACCGGATCGTTGGCGGTGACCTCCTGGGCTTCCCACTCCTCGATCTTGCGGGCCGTGTACTCGGGCGACTTGGTGAAGCGCGCCAGCACGCCGTAGATCACCGGCACCACAAACAGGGTCAGCAGGGTCGCGAACATGGCCCCGGCGAAAATGACCACGCCGATGGTCTGGCGGCTGCCGGCGCCCGCCCCCTGCCACAGCACCAGGGGCAGAGCCCCGAAGGCGGTGGCGATCGAGGTCATGATGATCGGGCGCAGACGCAGGGTCGACGACTCGATGATCGCCTCCTGGATCGTCCGCCCCTGATCGCGCAGCTGGTTGGCGAACTCCACGATCAGAATGCCGTTCTTGGCCGCCACCCCGATCAGGATGATCAGACCGATCTGCGAGTAGATGTTGAGGCTGGAGCCCGCCATCATCAGACCGAACAGGCCGCCGGCAGCCGCGAGCGGCACGGTCAGCATGATGACCGCCGGGGTGATCCAGCTCTCGAACTGGGCCGCCAACACCAGGAAGACCAGTAGCAGCGCCAGACCGAAGGCCGCGGCGACGGCGCCGCCCGCCTCCTGCTGGTCGCGGGCGGCCCCGCCCCACTGGGTGGTGACCACGCCCTGCGGCTGTTCGCGCGACACCCGGGTCATGAACTCGGTCGCGTCGGCCAGGGTCGTGCCGGGGTTCAGGTCGGCGGAGATCGAGATGGCCCGCTGACGATCCAGCCGGCGCCGGTCCGGCGTGTCGCCCGAGGTCTGGGTGGTGACCACGGCGGACAGGGGGACCAGCTGGCCCGAACCGGTCGCGACATACAGGGATTCAAGATCGGCGACGGTCCGCCGATCGTCGCGCTGGGTCTGAAGGATGACGTCGTATTCCTGACCGCCGCGCAGATAGGTGGTGGCGCGGCGCGATCCGAACATGGTCTCCAGCGTCCGGCCGACGGCCTGTGACGACACGCCAAGCGCGGCGGCCTTCTCGGGGTTGACCTCGACCAGCAGACGCGGCGCGTTCGGCTCGTAGTTCAGGCGCGGCCGCGACAGGCCCGGGTTCTCGAGGGAGGCCGCCAGAACGGGCTGAAGCCAGTTGTAGATGTCTTCGTACTCCGCGCCGGTCACGACCATCTCGACCGAGTTGGAGTTTCCGCCCCCGCGCTGGAAGGCGCCGGGAACCGAGGCGTTGACCTGTGCGTCCGTCTGGCCGCGCAGCTTGCCGTTCAGTTCCTGGGCGATCTCGTCGGCGGCCCGGTCGCGTTCGGACCAGTCGCTGAGGATCAGGCTGCCGTTGCCGGAGTTGAAGCTGCCGCCGCCAAAACCGGGTGCCGAGATCAGATAGGAGTCCGCCTCGCCGCTGGCCTTGTACTCGGCGAGGATGGGTTCGATGCCCATCATGATCTTGCGGGTGTAGTCGAAGCCGGCGCCCTCGGGGCCCTGAACGCGGACCTGCACCCGGCCGCGGTCTTCGGCCGGCACCAGTTCGTTGGGCAGGGCGAAGAACATGGCCGCCGCGCCGCCGGCGACGGCGAGCACGAGGACGGACACCCCGACGACCGCGATCCGCTTGCCGAGCATGGCCTGCAGCGAGTTCTGGTACGAGTTGCGCAGCGCCTCCATGGCGCGGTCGACCCGGCGGGCCAGCCAGCCGCCGCCCGAGGCCGGCTTCAGAATCCGCGAAGCCAGCATGGGCGACAGGGTCAGGGCCAGGAAGGCCGAGAAGGCCACGGCCGCCGCGATCGCCGCCGCCAGCTCGACGAACAGACGGCCGACATAGCCAGGCAGGAACAGCAGGGGCGCGAACACGGCCAGCAGGACGATGGTCGTGGCCACGACGGCGAAGAACACCTGCCGCGTCCCGCGCTCGGCGGCCACCAGCGGCGGCTCGCCGTGATCGAGGCGGCGCTGGATGTTCTCGGTCACCACAATGGCGTCGTCGACGACCAGACCGATGGCCAGAACCAGCGCCAGAAGCGTGAGCAGATTCAACGAGAAGCCCAACGGGGCCAGCACGATGAAGGTCGACAGCAGGCAGATGGGCGCGACGATCGAGGGGATGAAGGCCGCTCGCATGCTGCCGAGGAAGACGAAATTGACCAGCGCCACCAGCGCCAGCGAGATGCCGATGGTGATCCAGACTTCCTCGATCGCGTGGGATGTGAAGACCGAGTTGTCCGAGCCGATGACCAGTTCGGTGCCCTGCGGCAGGCTGGGGCGGACCTGCTCAAGCATGTCCTCGACGCCCTTGGAGATGGCGAGGTCGTTGGACTGGGCCTGACGCGTGACGGCGAGGCCAATCTGGTCCTGTCCATTGCCGCGGAACAGGCGGCGGTCCTCGGCGGGCGCCTCTTCGATGCGGGCGATGTCGCCCAGACGGGTCACATAGCCGGACTGGCCCTGGATGGCGCCCGAGGCGCCGCTGGGGAGGGCCGTGGCCGAAGAAGCCGCGCCGGTCGGGGAGGCGGCGACCCCGCTGGAGCCGCGCGTGCCGATGGGCAGCTGGCGGAAGTCCTCGGCGCGGGCGTAGGTGCGGGCGACGCGGACGGTGTAGTCCTTCTGGCCCGACTCCAGCTGGCCGGCGGGCAGTTCGACGTTCTGGGCTGTCAGGGCGGTCTCGACGTCGGTCACGGTCAGGCCGCGGGCGGCCAGGGCAGAGGCGTCCAGCCAGATTCGCATGGCGTAGCGCTGCTCGCCATAGATCTGCACCTGGGCCACGCCGGGCACGGTGGCCAGACGGTCGATTAGATAGCGGTCGGCGTAGTCCGTCAGCTCCAGCCGGTTCATGGCCGTCGAGCGCAGGAACAGGATCATGATCGGCTGGCTGTCGGTGTCGGCCTTGGACACCTCCGGCGGCTGGGCCTGATCCGGCAGGCGGCCGACGACGCGGGAGACGCGGTCGCGGACGTCGTTGGCGGCGTCGTCGATGTTCCGGTCCAGCGAGAACTCAATGGAGACGTTCGAGCGGCCGTCGCGGCTGGACGAGTTGATCCGCTCGACGCCCTGGATGCCAGCGATCTGCTGTTCGATCGGCTCGGTGATCCGGCTTTCGATGACCTCGGCCGAGGCGCCCGCGTAGCTGGTGCTGACCGAGACGATCGGCGGGTCCACATCCGGCAGCTCGCGCACCGGCAGGAAGAAGAAGGCCGCGGCGCCGATCACGCACAGGACGATGGCGGCCACCGCCGCGAAAACGGGGCGGCGGACGGCGAGATCGGACAGCATCATCGGGCGGCGCCCTGCGCAGGAGCGACGCCGGCGGGACGGCGCGCGCCCTGCCCTCGACCGCCGCCCTGCCCGGTGACGCTTACCGGCGCACCGGGCTGGATGCGGTTCAGCCCCGAGCCGACGATGCGGTCGCCCGCATTGAGGCCGGACACGATCTCGACGAAGCCGCCCTCGACCGAGCCGGTCTCGACCTCGACGCGCTGGGCGGTCGTGCCCTTTTCACCCTTGGCGATGCGGTAGACGAAGGCGCCGTCGCCTTCGTACTGGACCGCCGCTTCCGGCGCGGCCGGGGCGGTGCGCTGGCCCTGCTGGACGGCGACACGGACAGCCATGCCCGGACGAATGCGATAGCCCGGGTTGGGGATTTCGGCACGAGCGGTGACGGCGCGGGTCTGTTCGTTGATGCGCGTGTCGATCAGGGCGATGCGGCCGGTGAAGACCTCGTTCCCGTAGGCGTCGATCGTGGCTCGGATCGGGGTTCCGGCCCGCAGCACGCCCAGATAGCGCTCGGGCACCGGGAAATCGACACGGACAACATCGATGTCGTCCAGCGTGGTGATGATTCCGCCCGGATTGACCAGGGTGCCGGCCGTGACCGAGCTGAGGCCCAGAACGCCCGCGAACGGGGCGCGGATCAGCCGGTCGCCGCGACGCGCCTGTGCGGCGTTCAGCGACGCCCGGGCTGTAGCTAGCGAGGTCTCGGCGTCTTCTGCGGTGACGCGGGGGGCGATGCCCTGATCCGCGAGGGTCTTGAAGCGGTCGTACTGGCGCTGGGCCTGGGCCACCTGGGCGCGGGCCTCGATGATCCCGGCGTCCTCTTCGCGCGCCTGAAGTTCTACGAGGGGGGCGCCCGCCGCGACCCGCTGGCCGTCGGTGAACAGAACGCGGGTGATCAGTTCGCTGGTCGAGGAGGTGATGTTGACCGAGCGTCGGCCGCGCGCGACGCCCAGCACCCGGATCTCGTCGGTGAAGGAGCGGGCGCCAATGACCGCCTCGGACACCGTCTGGCCGCGTCCGCCTCCCGGACCGCCACGGCCGCCCGGCCCGCCGCCGCCCTTCTCGTCCTCGGCGAATGCCATCTTCAGCACGACGGCCACGACCATCAGGCCCAGCAGGACAGCGGCGGCGGCGAGGAAGAAGTGGCGTTTGATCACGCGGGACGCTCTCTGGCAGGGGGAACGAGCCGACTTAGCGGCTGACGCCGTCGACGCAACTAAAGTGATTGTAACGAGTGTTGCGGCGGTTTCCGTCGGCCGGAAGCCGCGCTTCTATGTCGCGGTCAGAACCGGCGCCAGAGGGCGATGACGGGGCCGCCGCTTTCCGGCGTCTCGCGACCGGCGATGGCCTGACGCCAACCGGCCTGCAGGCTCCAGTCGCCGAGGTCGCGCACCACCGAAGCCTCCACGGACAACCAGCGGGGGCCGCCGTCGTCGGCCTGTCCGCCATAGGCCTGGGCCAAGACCATCCAGTCATCGCTGAAATGGGCGCCCGCCGTGGCGTCGATGCGGATTTCGTCCGGCAACCCCTGACGCATGCGGCGCGCGCCCTGCACCTCTACGAAGCTGCCCGTGGGGGCCCAGCTTCCGCTCCAGCCGTTGAAAGAGCGCCCGATTGAGCCGCGCAGCTCCCAGTCGCTGTCGCCCTGCCCCGGCGCAGCGTAGCCCGCGTTCCGGCCCTCGCCGCCGTCTGCATAGCCGGCGTAGAGGCTGGCGGCGGTCCGATCGTCACGCCATGCCTGCCATGTGACGCCGATCTCCAGCGGTCCGCGCCCGTCATAGTCGACGAAGGCGTCCTCGCCGGATTGCCAGTCGCCCTTGAATTGCAGGGTCAGGCGGTCGGTCAGGCCGTATTCCGCGAACACGCCGAGGGAGGCGTCGCGCCGCTCGGCGGGCAGGTCCGCCAGCGAGCCGTCGGGGTCGAAGCCGCGATCGGCGTGCATGTTCTCGTATTTCAGGATCATCTGGCCATGCCCTTTGGGCTGGGTCCAGGGACCGGCATGAGCGGCGCTCGCCATCGCGAGGGCCGCCAGTCCGGTCAGCAGCCCCCCGGCCGATTTCAAGCGTCGTAGCCCGGAGATTTCCGGTCGAGCATGCGCAGGGCGCCGGGCCAGGCGAGTCCGGAGATGAAGCCGATGCCCCTGCCCTGTTCCTTCGTCTCGGCCTGGGCGGCGTCGGGGGCGAACAGCACATGGTCGCGCCCGCCCGAAAGCGCCGCCACCTGCTGGGCGCAGGCGCGCTCGAGGAAGAACATGCCGACCCAGGCCGCCGCGGCCGTCTGACCGACCGCGAGCGTGCCGTGATTGCGCAGCAGCATCAGCGGCTTGTCGCCAAGATCTGCGACCAGCCGTTCACGTTCGTCGTGGTTCAGCGCCAGACCTTCATAGCCATGATAGGCGACCTGGTGCTGCAGCAGGCAGGCGTTCTGGCCGATCGGCAGCAGCCCCTCCTGCTGCGCCGCGACGCCCACGCCCGCCACCGTGTGCAGGTGGATGACGAAATGGGCGTCCTCGCGCGCTCCGTGGATGGCGGAGTGGATGGTGAAGCCGGCCGGATTGATGAAGCTGGTCGTCTCCTGGACGATCTTCCCCTCCAGATCGACCTTCACCAGCGACGAGGCGGTGATCTCCTCGAAATACCAGCCGTAGGGGTTGATCAGGAAATGATGCTCGGGACCCGGCACGCGCGCCGAGATGTGGGTGAAGATCATGTCGTCCCAGCCGTGCAGGGCGACGAGCCGGTAGAGGGCGGCCAGTTCGACGCGGACGTTCCATTCCGCCTCTGACACCCTCGATTTGAGAGATGTGGTCGCGCCGTCAGCCATGATCGCCTCCTGATTGCGGCGCACGCTCGCGCCGGGCGAGGCCGGCGTCAAGATTCAGCTTCCGTTAACCGCGTCTTAGCGTCCAGCTTGTTAGCTCGGCCCCGTCGAACTCCATCGGCTCGCCGGAGACGTCCGTGGTCCTCGTTCAACTGGTTCCTGCCGCCCGTGCCGAGGCTCCGAGCGCCAGCGACCTTCTGGCCCTTGCCCGCAACACCAGCCCGGACGCGCGCCAGCGGCTGCTGATGGGCGTCCTGGCCCTCTGCGACGCCAGCCCCCCGTCTGGCGAGCTTTCGCCCGTTCTGAGTGAAATCTTCCTGACCCTCGCCCGTCAGGCCGAGCGCGAGGTGCGCAAGGTTCTGTCCGAAAAGCTGGCGCACGCCGACTGGGCCCCCGCGGCCCTCGTCAATGTGCTGGCGCTGGACGAGATCGAGATCGCGCGCCCGGTGCTGGCGTCCAGCCCCATCCTGCAGGACGACGATCTGCTGCGTGTCATGGTCGAGGCCTCTCTGGAGCACCAGATCGCCATCGCCCGCCGTCCGCAGATCAGCGGACGGGTCGCCGACGCGGTGATCGAGCGCGGTGAACCGGCTGTGCTGACGGCCCTCGCCACCAACCGGACGGCCGATCTGAGCATCGACGGCGTGCGCCGGCTGGTTGAGCATTCGCGCCGCATCGCCGCCCTGCGCGCGCCCCTGACCCGCCATCCGCGCCTGACAGAGGCTCTGGCCGAGCAGATGTACCAGTGGGTCGGAACGGCCCTGCGCCAATCCATCAGCGCCCGATTCAACGTCGACGAACAGGCGCTGGGCGCCGCCGTCTATGACGCGGTCGAGGGCGTTATCCGCCACAAACGCGCGGACGAGGCGGTCCAGGACGATCCCGGCCGCGACGAGATGGAACGCCGGCTGATCGACAAGCTGCAATCCGCCGGACAGCTTCGGGCCGGTTTCCTGATCCGCGCCGTCCGCGAAAAACGCCTGAGCCTGTTCGTCCATGGGCTGGCCGCCTTGGGCGGTTTCGCGGCCGATGACATTCGTCAGTCTCTGACCGCGCCGACGCCCGAGGCGCTTTGCTACGCCTGCGCGGCGGTCGGCATCGACCGTGCGGTGTTCCCGACCCTGCTGATGGAACTGCGCAAGCTGAACCAGTCGTTGCCGGGCGATCGCGGCGAGGCTGTGTGGCTGCGCGGCGCCCTGTCCACAACCTCGGCGGCCCGTGCATTCCGTGCGCTGGTTGCTGACGGACACGCCGAATTAAAAGCCGCCGTTTGACTTCGCGGGCCGGCTCGGCTTGCGTGGGCCGGTGAGCGACCTCCCCATCCCAGACATGCGCGTGGCCTTTGTGGCTTCAGACCGGCCCGAGGCCCAGTCCGCCCGGGAACGGCTGACAGCCATGTACGGCTCGGTCGAACCTGATCAGGCTCATGTCATCGTCGCCCTCGGCGGCGACGGCTTCATGCTCGAGACCCTGCACACGGTGATGGAGCGGCGGGTCCCGGTGTTCGGGATGAACCGGGGCTCGATCGGCTTCCTGATGAATGACTATGAGGAAGAGGGCCTGCTGGAACGGCTGGCCGGCGCCGGCCGGGCCGTGATCCACCCCCTGCAGATGGACGCCTGGACCGAGGCCGGTCAGGTTCACAGCGGTCTGGCCATCAACGAGGTCTCCCTGCTGCGCCAGACTCGCCAGAGCGCCAAGTTGCGCATCAGCGTCGACGACCGGGTGAGGCTGGAGGAGTTGTCCTGCGACGGCTGCCTGCTGTCCACGGCGGCCGGATCAACGGCCTACAACCTGTCGGCCCACGGACCGATCATTCCGCTGGATTCCCGGGTCCTGGCATTGACCCCGATCAGCGCCTTCCGTCCCCGCCGATGGCGTGGCGCCCTGCTGCCGCATCAGGCAAAGGTCTGTTTCGAGGTTCTGGAGGCGGACAAACGGCCTGTCAGCGCCACGGCGGACAATTTCGAGGTCCGCCGGGTTGCGCGCGTGGAAGTCCGGGAACGCCGCGACATCGCCCTGACCATGCTGTTCGACGCCGGACGCTCGTTCGAGGAACGGGTTCTGGCCGAGCAATTCGCTTCATGAGGGCGTGCACGGTTTTTTAGGGACACGGGCCCACAATCCCTCCCGTCTGTCTTCAGGAGTCCGCCGTGACCAACCCCGCCCAGGTCATTCGCCCGCCCAACACCCTTCGCATGAAGGTTGGCGGAGCCTTTGGCGGCATCGACGCCGGCGCCATCGCCAAGGCGGAAGCGGCCCTGAAAGCCATGTCGTCCCAATTCGGCCAGTGGCTGCAGGACGAGATCGTCAAGCTGGACAAGGCCCAGGCCGACATCCGCGCGCAGGGCTATAATGCGCAGACCGCCGAGGCCCTGTATTTCCGCGCCCACGACCTGAAGGGGCTGGGCACGACCTACCAATATCCGCTGGTGACGCGTCTGGCCGGCTCGCTGTGCAAGATGCTGGACGATCCCGCCAAGCGCATGGCCGCCCCGTTGGTCATCCTTGACGCGCACATTGACGCCATCAAGGCCGTGGTCCGCGACCAGATCCAGACCGATGACCATCCGGTCGGCAAGGTGCTGGCCGAGACGCTGGAAGCCCGCGTCGCGCAGCATCTGGGCTGAACCGGCCTCTATTCGATCGAAGCTGACGCCCGCCTGACCGGCGGGCGTTTTGCTGTCAGGCGGCGGCGCTGAGCCGCGCCCTGGCCGGCAACGGATCGTGGTCCAGCCGCTCCATCAGATAGGCCAGGTCCTCGCGCGGCGCGTTCGGGCGCTGGGTCAGGAAGCGCTCGAGCATCCGGTGGCGGAAGTCGTCGCCCGAGGTGTCCACGCCCTCGGCCTGAAGCTGTCGCCAGGTGTCGACCCCCGCGCGATAGGCCTGGAACAGCCGCGGCGGCAGGCCCGCGCGGTCGTAGACAGCCCTCAGCCCCAGCGGACCGGCGTCGTGGATCATCAGCGAGGCGCGGGCCATCGGCGTCCCGGCGAGTTCGGCCATGCCGTGCTCGAACAACGCCATCTGCCCACGGGCCAAGGCCCGCAGCAGCAGCGACGGCGTCAGGGCGCGACGCGCGTTGAGACCTTGCACGAACTGCGGAAGATCGGACTGGCTTGACGCCTGATCCACCAGATCCACGGTGGCTCGCTCGCGCGCGAAGGCGGCGAGGCGGATCGCCGTTTCCGGGGCCAGGGCGTGACGCGTCACCAGGTGCTCGCGAACCGCGTCCGAGGCCAGTTCAACCAGTCGTTCGGTCACCGTCAGCGGCAGGACCTGCCGATAGGCGATGGCGGCCACGATCTCCGACGAGGTTCCAAACCGGTCGACGCAGCGCCCGAGAGCGGCCTCGGCCACGTCGGCGTTGTCATTCGCCGCCAGCGCACGCACGGCCTGTTCGCAACCGACCTCGGCAACGGCCTCGGCCACGTCACGCCCGACCGTCGGGCGGCTCGCCACGGCGACCTGACGTACGGCCGACCCCGCGCGCACGATCTCGATCAGGTCCTCGTCGGTGAAGACGGGCGAAAAATTGATGATCGGCAGGGCCACGCTGTCGACATCGGCCGCCATGCGCCGCGCCACGTCGCGGGGGATCAGGTCCGAGGCCTTCAGCGTCACCGCCATGGCCCGGCGCACCAGTTCGGCCGCGTCCTGGGACAGGATGCGCAGAATCTTCTGCGCCGCCGCGCGGTCGTCCTCGCCCAGTTCGGCCCGGTCCATGCTGCGGCACAGTTTGTGGGCCGCCGCCGCGCGCTCGTCCTCATTGGTTGCCTTGATCAGGCGATGGATATCGATCTCGGTGAGGCGGGCGCGATAGGCGGTCATGGGCGGATCCAGGATTTGCCGGTCAACATCGGCCCGTCATCCCTAACGGGCGGTTTACCATCACCGGATTCGGCTCAGATGCGCGCTTCCGTATCGGGCCCGAAGGCGCCGCCGAAGCCGCCGTTCTTGCCGTCGCCGTCCTGGCCCAGCAGCAGCGCCAGCAGGCTTTGGTCCTGTTTCAGCCGATCGAGGCGGGCGGCCAGCATCTGGTCGCGTTCGGACAGGTCGGGCGTCGCCTGCAGGGTCCCCGAGGCCGCAGCCGGAGCACCGTCGCCCGCGCTGCGCTGCAGGTTGGCGTGAACCTCAGCCACCGTTGCGGGCCGGCCGTCGCGATAGAAGATGGAGCGGTTGGCAGACGCCGCCTCCGGGAAAATCGCCGCCGCGGAGCTGCCGGGACGGCGGTCCATGGCGTCCATCAGCTGGGCGGCGCCCGCCGGCCCAAGGAAGTGGGCGGCGTAAAGATCCCCTGCCCCGGGCTCGCGCCCCGACCTTCCGCGCAGATAGGCGGCGTTGGATGCGGTCAGCTCGGCGGCCATGGTCGAAGCCGCCTGCGGATCGAAACGCAGGTCCAGCACGACGTTGCGGGCCGAGCCCTCGACCCGCCAGCGGCCGTCTCCGCCGCGATAGATCAGATCGGCGTACTGGCCGTAGCCGTGTTTCGCGCCGTGCGCCTTCACCGTTCCCAGCCAGGTCTGTTCGATGAACTGGAACAGGCCCGCGGCCGACGATGTCCGGGCCTTGGCCGAGGGGTTCATCGCGCTTTCGCGGCGCGCCGTCCGGACCAGGAAGTCTGCATCCACGCCGGTGGCGTTCGAGGCGCGCCGGATGGCCGCCTCGACTCCGCCAGAGGATGGAATCGCTCCGATGCTCATGTGATCAGGCTCGGTGACCGTGGTTAATCAAATCCTAATGACGAGGTTAACATCCACAGTCCCTTAACCTGTGCCGTTCCCGCCGAGTCATGGCCTTTCCGTGGCCAAGCTCGCCCGGAATTTGACGCAAGCCCGGCGCTCAACTTCCCCGTGGGACGCTGTGGGGACGGCGAGAGACAGGGAGTGACGGCCATGATGATGACGACCGCTGGCGGGCCCGGACCGGTGCATCCGCTGGACTTCAACGAACGGAAGCGGCCCCGCTTTTCCCGCGCGACCTGGATCGCGACGGGCATCGTGGTGGCGGCCCATGCGGGGCTGGGCGTCGCGCTCTACTATCAGCGGTTCGAGATGCCGGCGGTAGCTACGCCGCCCGAGAGCCGGCCCTTCGAGGTGACCTTCCGCAGGCCCACGCCGCCTGAGCCGCTGGAGGCGAAGACGCCGCCGGCCCCGAACCTGCCGGTGAACGAGACGCCGGTTCCCATGACGCCGACCGACACCTTGCCGGCCGTCCCCAGCGATGCGGAACCGACCGACAGCACGGCCCTCACCTTCGACACACTGGTCAGGGATCCGGCGCCGGACGTCCGGACGGCCGAGCCGACTCCCGCTCCGGCGGCGGTGATCACCAACCCGAGCTGGTCGCGCCAGCCGACGCCGGAGCAGCTCATGCGGGCCTATCCCGGCCGGGCTTTGACGGCGGATGTGTCTGGTTCGGCGTCCCTGAACTGCCTCGTCCTGCCGAAGGGGAATGTGACGGACTGCAATGTGACGCGCGAAACACCGGGCGGCTACGGCTTCGGCCGGGCGGCTCAGAGCCTGTCCCGCTATTTCCGGATCAACCCCCGGACGGTCGACGGGGCGGCGGAAGGGGCGCGGGTCAATATCGGCCTGCGCTTCACCCTGCCGGAAGACTAGGCGAACCTGAGCGGGTCGAGGGCGGCGGCGTCCGCCAGGGGCGCCCTGCCCTCGATACCGTCGGCGACGACCTGGGCGACCAGCGGCCCCATCAGCCAGCCGTTGCGACGCGGAGCCAGCGCGAGATGTAGGCCGGGTTCGCCTGACGGGCCCGCCAGAGGCAGGCCGTCGGCGGTGGCGCCGCGAACGCCGACGCGGATGGGCCCTGCCTCGCCTGTCGCGCCCAGCAGGGCCAGTCCGGCCGCGACCTGACGCGCGGATTCGGCGACGTCCGGCTCAAGATCGCGGCGGCCCGGCTCCATGGTGGCGCCGATGACGACGCCGCCCTCGCCCGGGGCGACATAGACGTTGGGGGCCCGGATCACGCGGTGCGGTGCGGCCGTGGCGACGGCGGTGAGCTGGCCCCTGATGGGCAGAATGCTGCTGACGATGGCGCTCACTCCATCCGGAAGCCCTTCGATTGCGGGCTCGGCGCCGCTGGCCAGAACCACCGTCGAACTGAACCAGACCCGTCCGTCGCCGGCCTCGACCCGCCAGCGCCGGCCTTCGCCCGACAGACGCACGACCTTTCCGCGCACGACCGAGACGCCCGGCGCCCGGGCCAGAGCCGTCAGGGACTGGCCCACCTCGATGCGCCAGTCGTCAGGCAACGTCAGGCCGCCGTCTTCGGGTTGGGCGTCGAAGCCAAGAGCGCGCAGGCGTTCAAGAGCGTCGACGGGGTCAGGCCCGCGCCAGTCGGCGCCGTCCCGGTGAAGCTTCAGTCCATGCATCTCGGCGACCGCGGGCCACAGGTCCCGCGCCCGCTTCAGCAGGGCGGCGCGCTCGGGCGGCAGATTTTCGAGCAGGGATTCCATAGCCGGGGCCAGCATGCCGGCCGCGACCGCGCTGGCGTTGGGGCCGCCAGGATCGACGACCGTCACCGCATGGCCACGCGCGCCCAGCTCCGCGGCGGTGCAGAGGCCGAGCACGCCGGCGCCGATGACGATCACGTCTGGAGAGGAAGCCACGGGCGATCTGATCGACCGCCCGGAGCGTCTTTGCAAGGGCGCTGACGCAAGCGATGCGGTCGCTTGCGTCTTGAGCGCCCTATTCGGCGGCGATAGCGGCCGCGCGGTTGGCGTCGATACGGGCCGTCAGCGCTTCATGCTGGGCCCACAGGCGGGTCGGCAGACGGTCGCCGAACTGGGCGTAGAACTCGGGGATCAGCGCCGCTTCCTCGGCCCAGACCTCGGCGTCGACGTCCAGCAGGGTCGCAAGATCCGCGTCCGACAGGCTCAGGCCCGACAGGTCCAGCGCCTCGCGCGTCGGAACGCGACCGACCGGCGTGTCGACGGCCTCGGCTTCGCCATCGAGGCGTTCCGAGATCCACTTCAGGACGCGGGCGTTGTCGCCGAAGCCCGGCCACACGAACTTGCCGTCGTCGTTCTTGCGGAACCAGTTGACGAAGTAGAGGCGCGGCAGCTTCGCCGCGTCCGTCTTGCCGGCCATCGACAGCCAGTGGGCGAAATAGTCGCCCATATTGTAGCCGCAGAAGGGCAGCATCGCGAACGGGTCGCGGCGCAGGGTCCCGATGGCGTTCTCGGCGGCGGCGGTGCCTTCCGAGGCGACGGTCGAGCCCATGAAGACGCCGTGCTCCCAGTCGAAGGCTTCCGTCACCAGCGGCACGGCGCTGGCGCGGCGGCCGCCGAACAGGATGGCGTCGATCGGCACGCCGCGGGGGTCTTCCCATTCCGGCGCGATGGTCGGGCACTGCGACGCCGGGGCGGCGAAGCGGGCGTTGGGGTGGGCGGCGGGCTCGCCCGAGGCCGGGTCATGCGCCGCGCCCTTCCAGGTCGTCAGGCCTTCCGGCGCGTCCTTCGACAAGCCTTCCCACCAGACGTCGCCGTCGGCGGTCAGGGCGGTGTTGGTGAAGACGGTGTTGGTAGCCAGCGTCGCCAGGGCGTTGCCGTTGGTGTTGCGGCTGGTGCCGGGGGCGACGCCGAAGAAGCCGGCTTCCGGGTTGACGGCGTACAGGCGGCCGTCGTCGCCGAAGCGCATCCAGGCGATGTCGTCGCCGATGGTCTCGGCCTTCCAGCCCGGGATGGTCGGCTGGAGCATGGCNACGGCGTACAGGCGGCCGTCGTCGCCGAAGCGCATCCAGGCGATGTCGTCGCCGATGGTCTCGGCCTTCCAGCCCGGGATGGTCGGCTGGAGCATGGCCAGGTTGGTCTTGCCGCAGGCCGAGGGGAAGGCGGCGGCGACGTATTTGGCGCGGCCCTTCGGATCGGTCAGCTTCAGGATCAGCATGTGCTCGGCCAGCCAGCCCTCGTCGCGGGCCATGACCGAGGCGATGCGCAGGGCGTAGCATTTCTTGCCCAGCAGGGCGTTGCCGCCATAGCCCGAGCCGTACGACCAGATCTCGCGGGTCTCGGGATAGTGGACGATCCACTTGTCGTCGTTGCAGGGCCACGGCACGTCGGCCTGACCCTCGGCCAGCGGGGCTGTCCAATGCCTGCGATGCAAGCTGAACCATNCCATAGCCCGAGCCGTACGACCAGATCTCGCGGGTCTCGGGATAGTGGACGATCCACTTGTCGTCGTTGCAGGGCCACGGCACGTCGGCCTGACCCTCGGCCAGCGGGGCGCCGAGCGTGTGCACGGCCGGCACGAAGACGCCGTCGTCGCCCAGCACGTCCAGAGCCGGCTGACCCATGCGGGTCATGATGCCCATCGAGACGGCGACATAGCCGCTGTCGGTGATCTCGACGCCCAGGGCCGAAATCTTCGAACCCAGCGGGCCCATGGAGAAGGGCACGACGTACATGGTGCGGCCGGCCATGCAGCCGTCGAACAGGCCGTTGAGGCGGTCGCGCATCTCGACCGGATCGGCCCAGTTGTTGGTCGGGCCGGCGTCGATCTGGTTCGCCGAGCAGATGAAGGTGCGGCTCTCGACGCGGGCCACATCCTTGGGATCCGAGGCGGCGTAGTAGCAGCCGGGGCGTTTGGCCTGATCCAGTTCCTTCAGCGTGCCCTTGCCGATCAGGTCGGCGACGATGGCCTTCTTCTCGGCCTCCGAGCCGTCGCACCAGTGAACGCGGGCGGGCTTCGTCAGGGCGGCGATCTGCTCGACCCAGGCGATCAGGCCGGCATGGTTGGTAGGGGCCGGAAGCAGGCCGGGAACGGTACTGGTCACGCGCATTCTCCTGAACGTCGCCCGGCGATCTGACGCCGCCGTGGCTCCTCCGCTGCGTACATATCACGCAATGTTTCAGCCGGAATGACACCGAAGCGGACGCGGCGTCAACCGATGCACGTTTCAACCTCTCGCGAGCGGGGAGCTCAGCAGCCGGTGCATATTTCCATTCCCTGCGAGCCTCGGGGCGGGGTATCGGAACCGCCATGCAGACCATGGATCCGATCGACGCGACTCCCTCGGGCGGCCTGAGGTCGCCTGCCGTGGCGCGCAACACCGGGCCGATTCTCGAAGTCCTGCGCGCCCATTTGCCCGCCCGGGGCGCGGTGCTGGAGATCGCCGCGGGATCAGGCGAGCACGCGGTCGCCTTCGCGAGCGCCCTGACCGGACTGGACTGGACGCCCAGCGATCCGTCGCCGGAAGCGCGAGCCAGCATCGCAGCGTGGGCGGAGACGGCGAGGCTACCCAACCTGCAGGCGCCGCTTGCGCTCGACATGCTCGACCCTGCGACATGGCCGGAGGGAACTGTACAGGCCGTCGTCTGCATCAACATGATCCACATCAGCCCGTGGGCGGCGACCGGGGGGCTGATGGCGCTGGCCGGACGGATGCTCGCGCCCGGCGGCCTGCTGGCGCTCTATGGGCCGTATCGGGAGGCGGAGGTTCCGCTGGCTCCTTCCAACGCGGCCTTTGATGAAAGTCTGAAGGGCCGGAACCCGGCCTGGGGCCTTCGCGACCGGGACGCAGTGGCGGCGGCGGCGAAGGCGGAGGGACTGGCGCTGACCCTGCGGACCTCCATGCCGGCCAATAATCTGATGCTGATGTTCCGGCGGGTCTGACCCGTTGCCCTTGTGCTTGCGGCCCGGATGTGGCGGCATCCGCGCCACCTTCACCGGAGCCTCCGCCATGACCCGTCTCCTCGTCATTCTGGCCGTTCTGGCCACGGCCGCCCCGGCATGGAGCCAGACGGCCCCTGCCCCGGCAGCGACGCCAGCCCCGTCCTACGGCGCGCCGATCGGGCTGGAGGCGGCGCAGGCGCTGATCGACCGGGCCATCGCGGCGGCGGGCGAGCGGGGTTTCCGCATGGCCGTGGCCATCGTCGAGCCGTCGGGCGAACTGGTCGCCTTCGCCCGGATGGACGACACCCAGTACGGCTCGATCCACGTGGCCCAGCGCAAGGCGACGACGGCGGCCCGGTACCGCGGCGCCACCTCGACCATGGAGGAGCGGACGCTGGCCGGGCGGACCGTGACCCTGGCCAATGAGGACGTCCTGCCGATCGCCGGCGGAATCCCTATCGTGGTCGACGGGCGGATCGTCGGGGCCATCGGCGTCTCCGGCGCATCGGCGGCGCAGGACGACGAAGTGGCGCGGGCGGCCCTCGCCCCGCGCTGACGCCGCGCTTGCCGTAGGGGGCGCCCGACCGGTACGGACCCCCGCATGGCCTTCTCCCGCACCTATGACGGCTCCGAGCCTGTCCGGATCAACAAGTGGCTGGGCCAGTCCGGCGTCTGTTCGCGGCGCGAGGCGGACGCCCTGATCGCCGACGGCCTGGTCTCGGTCGACGGCGAGGTGGTGACCGACGCCGGCCGAAAGCTGGAGCCCGGCCAGACCCTGACCCTGAACGAGCGAGCCACAGCCGCCCTCGCCAAGGGCGTGACCATCGTCATGCACAAGCCGATGGGGTTCGTCTCGGGACAACCGGAGCCGGACAAGATCCCCGCCGTGCGGCTCATCACCGAGGCCAACCGCGTCGGCGAGAGCCCGGTACCAGCCGAGGGCGCCTCCCTGCCCCCGATCGGACGGCTCGACGAGGATTCCCGCGGCCTGCTGCTGCTGTCGTCGGACGGGGTGGTGGCCAAGGCGGTGATCGGGCCGCAGTCCGATCTGGACAAGGAATATCTGGTCCGTGTCACCGGCGACATCACCGAGAAGAAGCTGAAGATCCTGCGCCACGGCCTGATGCTGGACGGGCGACAGCTGAAGCCCGCCTACGTCAGCCGCATGGAGTCCTTCCGGCTGAAATTCATCCTGCGCGAGGGCCGCAATCGCCAAATCCGCCGGATGTGCGAGATGGTCGATCTGGAGGTCGTCGACCTGATCCGCGTCCGCATCGGACCGCTGAAGCTGGACAATCTGCCCGAGGGCCGGTGGCGGATGCTGACGGCGGAAGAGCGGACCGCTTTGGTCGGCTGAGTCAGTCGTCAGCGGGGACGTAGGTCAGCCGCATCGCGTCCTCGCCGATCAGCTCCTGGGCGACGAGGCGGAGCGGCGGCATGGGCCCGGCGAAGAAGGGCTTGCCGCTCCCGAGGACGACGGGGCGGAAATAGAGCCGGTATTCGTCGATGAGCCCCGCCTTGCCCAGGCTCTGGGCCAGGGCCGGACCGCTGATGTCGATCTCGCCCTCGAGGTCGGTCTTCAACTTGCGCACCACGCCCTCGATGTCATCCTTGACGAGGGTGGCGTTGGGGCCGACGGCGGTCAGGGAGCGGGAGGCCACCCATTTGGGCTGGTTGCGCCAGGCCGCGGCGAAGGCGTGCAGGTCCGGGCTCCAGTCAGGCTGGTCCTCGTCCCAGTAGCGCATGAGCTCGTAGACCCGGCGGCCATAGACGCTGCCCGTCAGGCCGCGCACCTGCTCGATCCAGTGTCGGAACAGCTCGGGGCCGGGCTCGAACCGGTCGTGGTCGACATAGCCGTCCAGCGACACGTTCATCCCGAAGACGATCCGCGCCATGCTCAGTTCTCCCCGCCCGCCGCCAGTTCCGGGTTGCGCGCCTCCGCCGCCCGGAACGGCTTCAGCTGGTCAGCCAGCGCCCGCTGGAAGGCCGGGCGGGCCTCGGCCCGGGCCACGTAGTCGGCCAGCGCCGGATAGTCGGCGAGGATGTTCGTATGGCGCAGGTCGCGCAGCACGTGGGTCATCAGGATGTCGGCGGCGCTGAAGCGGTTGCAGGCGAACCAGCGGCGGTCGCCGAGCGCGGACTGCAGGTCGCCCAGACGCTTGCGCAGCATGGTCTCGACCTCCGGCCGCCGCTCCTTCGCCCAGGCCTTGTCGGGGTTGAACAGGTCGATCGTGGCCAGTTCGGCGACATACGGCTCGACGCTGTTCATCGCCGCGAACAGCCAGGTCAGGACGATGGCGCGTCCCGCCTCGTCCGCGGGCATCAGCTGGTCCGAGGTCTGGGCGATGTAGAGGACGATGGCGCCGCTCTCGAACATCTCGACCTTGCCGTCGCTGAAGGCCGGGACCTGGCCGAAGGGCTGGCGGGCGCGGTAGGCGGCGGTCGACTGGTCCTCGAAGCCGATCAGGTCGTCGTCATAGCCGAGCCCCGCCTCCTCCAGCGCCCAGCGGACCCGAATGTCGCGGACGGAGCCCTGGGCGAAGGGCGGCACCCATTTGAAGGCGGTGACCTGGATCATGGCGGGCTCCTCCGTTTGACAGTTATGTTGATATCAACCTAATTGAAGCCATGTCAAACGCGTCGCCCTATGCCGACACCCTGCACATACGGGATCACTGTCTTTGCCTGCACGCCCAGCGGGCGGCGCGGACGCTGTCTCGGCGGTTCGACGAGGCGTTCCGGGCGCTGGGGATCACCAGCGGCCAGTTCTCGCTGTTGAACGGCCTGAACCGGCCGGAGCCGCCGACCATCGGGGCGGTGGCCACGCTGCTGGCCATGGACCGGTCGACGGTGACGGCCAACCTCAAGCCGCTGGAGCGGATGGGCGCGGTCGTCATGAGCGTCGATCCGAAGGACCGCCGCAACCGCCGCCCGGCCCTGACCGAAGCGGGCCGGGCCCTGCTGGCCGCGGCGACGCCCATCTGGATCCGGGAGCACGCCGCGATCGAGGCCGGACTGGCCGGCGGCGGGGATGCGCTGCGGGCGGGCCTCAGACAGGTCGCCTGAGGCCCCATCCCGTCTCACTGATGGTCGATGGCGACGTCGCCGTTGGCCCCGGTGATGGCGGTGTCGGCGGGATTCACCTGGGTCGCCTTGACCCGATTGATGTCGTTCACCGTGATGCCGCTGTTTCCGGCGTCGAAGGCGTTGGTGATGGCGTGCCCCACGTGCTGGCCGCTGGCGTAGGCGCCGTCGTTGTTGAGGAAGAAATCGACCGGCGTGTCATAGCCGCCGCCGGAGGCCTTGCGCGCCGCCACGACGGCGGCGTTGTTGAGCGTCAGCGTCACGTCGGCGCCGTTGTGCGCCACGCGGGCCACCCCCTCGTCCAGCACGGTGTCGGCGTCGGCGGACCGGACGAAGCAGAGGTTCTTGTCGGGCCGCACATGCAGGGTCTGCGTCGCCGTCTTGGCCCGCAGGACGCCGTTCGCATAGACGAAATAGGCGCTGGTGCCGCGGTTGTCGCCGGCCGAGGTGAAGAAGCGGGCCGCTACGTTCGGGTAAAGCATGATGACCTCCTGGTCTCGAGTGGATACAACCTTTGGTTATCACAGGTTGTGCGACGTCGCCACGTTTTTCTCGTTTTGGTTGCAGCGCCCGCCACCGCGCCTTCCCGCTCCGGGAGAGTCGTGTCAGGCTTGGCCCATGGACCTGCTGAAGATCCTGCGATCCGTGGAGGAGCTGCTCTACGAGGTCATGTCGTGGCTGGTCTTCTATCCGCGCACCCTGTGGCTGACCCTGCGCCACCCGCTGCGGACGATGCGCTATTCGGACAGCGAGCAGCACGACCAGCCCGATCAGCAGTATCTGGAGACGCTGAGCCCGCCGCTGTTCCTGGTGCTGAGCATCATCCTGTCGCACGGGATCGAGGTGGTGGCCGGCCTGAAGACCCCCGAGATGCATGCGGCGCTGGCCGCCGGCATCGTGTCCAGCGACCAGAACCTGATGATCTTCCGCGCCCTGATGTTCAGCACCCACCCGCTGCTGTTCGCGGTGGTGTTCCTGTGGCTGGGCGGGCGGCGGCTGGACCGCGACACCCTGCGGCCGCCGTTCTTCGCCCAGTGCTATCTGTCGGGCGCGACCTCCATCCTCGTCGGGCTGGGGTCGACGGGGATCCGTTATCCAAGCAATTTCTGGACGGCCGTCGGGGTGGCGCTGATCGTGGCGACGACGGTCTGGTATCTGGCCATCCAGCGCCGGTGGCTGATGCGGGTCGAGGGGATGACCAGGTGGCGGGCCTTCGGCTGGGCCGTCGGGACGTATGTCCTGGCGACCGCGCTGGTGGTCGGGGCGGCGGCGGTGCTGGACTAGCCGCGAGCCGGGATTCGATTTTCAAAGACCGGAAGCAGCGTCTCCCTCCCCTTCATGGGGAGGGTGGTCGCGCAGCGACCGGGTGGGGAAGTTCAGGCGTACCCCACCCTGTCGTCGCTTCGCGCCGACATCCCTCCCCATGAAGGGGAGGGAGAATGCAGGCGCGCTGAAGCCCTCTCCGGCCCATGGGCCGGAAAGTGCGGGGAGGTGGCGGAGCGCGGGCGGTCTGCCCGGAACCGTGAAATGGCCCCCTGCTTTCGCGTTACGGGGACCGTGAAGAGTTTTCGGCGTCGCCGCCTGCGCTCCGCGCGACCGGTTCACACGAGNCACCGCACAAGGGTCCGGGCGACGATTACAGGACGACGTTTCCCGCTCGATCGCACCCCGCCGCACGTGATTGGCCCTGGCGCCAGACGCCCTCCCCCCGCGACGGGATGGGGAGAAGGATAAGGGCGCCGGGAGGGGTGCTGGGAATTGAGTTTGGGAAAAGGGGAAGTGGTTGAAGGGGCGGACGATTATTTCGCCAACCCGACTATAGATTCGCACTTTCACCTGCCGTCATCCCGGCGAAGGCCGGGACCCAGCGGCGCCGAAGGCGATCTGTTCACGCACCGGCTTCCGCGACAGGGTCGCGCTCTCGCGCGCCGCTGGGTCCCGGCCTTCGCCGGGATGACGGCAAGGTGGGCGTCAGTCCGCTTCCTCGGGCGGCGTCCAGTCGGGATCGTTTTCGGGAAACCAGTCGGCCGTGAGATCAAGCCAGTCGGGATTGGCGTCCTCGATCAGCCGCAACTTCCAGTCCCGTTTCCATTCCTTGATCTGCTTCTCGCGACGGATGGCCTCCGTGACCCAGTCGAAGCGCTGGAACCAGACGAGGCGGGTGCAGCCGTATGTCTTGCTGAATCCCTGGAACGCACCCGTCCGATGCCTCCACGCCCGGGCCGTCAGGTTGGCGGTCATGCCGGTGTAGAGCGTCCCGTTCCGCCCGCTGGCCATGATGTAGGTCGCGATGAAGGTGCGATGCGTCGGCATCCGCACAACCTATAGCTTTATCTCGCCGCCGTCATCCCGGCCACACCCGTCGTCATCCCGGCGAAGGCCGGGACCCGGCGGCGCCGAAGGCGATGCTCGACGCAGCCGCGCTCCCGACAGGGTCGCGCTCTCGCGCGCCGCTGGGTCCCGGGGTCGCTGCGCGCCCCGGGATGACGGCAGGTGAAGGTAATGCTTCAACCTTACAGGCCGGCGGAGGCGGTCTCGACGCCGGGGGCGGGACGCGAAGACCTGCTCGGCCGTGGGGAGCGGAGGCGGTTGCGGGAGGAGACGAGGGGGAGGTTCGTCGTTGCGTCGAACGCATTAGATAACGTAGGAATATTTGAGACTGGCCGGCAAACGCAGAGATTTTGTATGACTGAGAAGGAAAACACGGCAGACAAAATCTGTTTTGTAATCTCTCCGATAGGTGACACGGGAACACCTACGCGCTCTCATGCTGACAAAGTACTCAAGCACCTCATTTCCAAATGTGTGCCAGCAGGATTCAAGACGATCAGAGCCGATAAGATCTCTGACCCCGGAATCATAACAAATCAGATCATAAGTCTTATTGAATCCGCAGACATCGTTGTGGCGGATCTTACCGACAGCAATCCGAACGTATTCTATGAGCTAGCGATACGGCATGCTCTCAGAAAACCGACCGTACAGATAATCAACGCGGGCGGGAAAATTCCCTTCGACATCGCCGCCGTTCGCACTGTCGTCTATGATCTAACTGATCCGGATGCCCTTGAAATGGCGCAAGAGCAGCTCGCTGAAGCCCTGATTTACGCTTCCGGACCTTCATACAAACCCGAGAGTCCGTTCACGGTGGCGATACCAGCCCCCAGTTCCGCTAGGCATACGCAGAAGGACCAGCAGTCGCAGATATTGGATGAACTTCAGAAGCTCGCGATCCGCATCCAAAACATTGAAATCCAAACAGCAAGAAAATTACCGACAACTTACAATGCCTTGAGTCCCGACGCTCGCTTCATGACACGTGCTCCGAAGGACCGGACACAGGCGGAATTAAACGATTTTGTCCATAATATTCTGTACCGGCCAAAATTGGACGAGGACTAAAGCGGAATATTATCGTGCTTCTTCCACGGATTGCTCTGCTGCTTGTTCTTCAACGTCCGTAGCGCCTTGATCAGCCGCCGCCGCGTCCCGTGCGGCATGATCACGTCGTCGATGTAGCCGAGGCCCGCCGCCACGAAGGGGTTGGCGGCCTCGGGGTCGCCGGCCTCCTTGCGGAAGATGATCTCGACCGCGCCCTTGGCGCCCATGACGGCGATCTCGGCCGAGGGCCAGGCGTAGTTGACGTCGCCGCGCAGGTGTTTGCTGCTCATCACGTCATAGGCGCCGCCATAGGCCTTGCGCGTGATGACGGTCAGCTTGGGCACCGTGGCCTCGGCATAGGCGAACAGCAGCTTGGCGCCGTGCTTGATCAGGCCGCCGTACTCCTGACGCGTGCCGGGCATGAAGCCGGGCACGTCGACGAACGTCACCAGCGGGATGTCGAAGGCGTCGCAGAAGCGGACGAAGCGAGCGGCCGTCTGGCCGTCGAGGCGGCCGAAGCCGGTGACGATGTTCTTCGCGAAGTCGGGGCCGATCTCGAAGAATTCGGCCTCGTCGACCGTCTTCAGGATCAGTTCCTTGATGTCATAGGGCTGGTTCGGATTGGCGGGGACAAGGGTGTCGAGGGACGCCTCGTCGCGCTCGGGGTCGTCGTAGCTGTCGCGGACCGGCGGCTTTTCGCGGTTCGACAGGGGCAGGAAGCCGATCAGGCGGCGGACCTCGCTGAGGGCCTCCAGATCGTTTTCGAAGGCCCCGTCGGCGACGCCGGACTTCTGCGAATGGACGCGGGCGCCGCCCAGATCCTCATGGGTGACGACCTCGTTGGTGACCGTCTTCACCACGTCGGGGCCGGTCACGTACATGTAGCTCGTGTCCTTCACCATGAAGATGAAGTCGGTGATGGCCGGGGAATAGACGTCGCCGCCGGCGCAGGGGCCCATGATGACGCTGATCTGGGGGATGACGCCCGAGGCCAGGGTGTTCTGCAGGAAGATGTCGGCGTAGCCGGCCAGCGCTTCCACGCCCTCCTGAATCCGCGCGCCGCCGGCGTCGAACAGGCCGATGATCGGGGCGCCGTTGGTCAGGGCCATGGTCTGGATCTTGACGATCTTGGCCGCATGCGCGCCCGAAAGAGAACCGCCGAAGACCGTGAAATCCTTGGAGAAGACATAGACCAGACGCCCGCCGATGGTGCCGCGGCCGGTGACGACGCCGTCGCCGGGGATGCGCTGGGCTTCCATGCCGAACTGGGTCGAGCGGTGCTCGACGAACATGTCGGTTTCCTCGAACGAGCCGTGCTGGCTGGCGATGCGTTTCTCGCCGCCGCCGAGGCGGGCGCCGGCGCGGCGCTGTTCCAGCTGTTCGAGGATGGTCTTCATGCGGCGTCTCCTTGAGCGCTGGCTTAAGGAGACGCGCGGACGGAGGCAAGCGACCCGGCGTCAGAACCTACAGCCGCTCGAGCTTCAGCCACGCCGGATCGCCGAGCCAGGCCTGCGACAGGGCGCGGCGGGCGGCGGCGGCCTCGACGGTCCGGCCGCGGGCGGTCTCGCTCTCGGCCAGGCCGTACAGGGCCCAGCCGTTGTTGGGGGTCTGGATCAGGGCCTGACGGAAGGCGTCGGCGGCCTGCTCGGGCCGGCCGGCGCGCAACAGGGCCGCGCCCAGCGACTGGCTGACCGGATAGTACCACCAGGACGGCTCCATGTAGGCGAACCTGCCCTCCAGGGCGACGGCCGCGCGGTAGTGGCGGACGGCGTCCTCATAGCGCCCCTCGGCGAAGGCCAGACGGCCGCGGGCGGCGGCCTCGGCCAGGGCGATCAGGTCCGGGGCGGGCATGCCCTGCGCGACCATGTCGGCGAAGGCGTCCGGGGTCCGCAGGGCGGCGAGCCGGCTCAGGGTCGCATCGAAGGCGGGCCGGTCCCGCTTCTGCGCATGGGCCACGGCGCGAGCGTAGAGCCGCATCGCGCCGGCGTATTTCAGGCGCGGATCGGGCTCGGGCATCGCCAGAATGGCCTCGGGCGAGGCGAACTGGGCCATGGCCTGATACGGGGCGGCGTCGATGGCCTGGATCCAGGCGATGCGGGCCGAGGTGTCGGGGTCCAGCAGGGTCCGCAGCCGCGTCGCCTCCTCGATCGCCGTGCTCATGTCGCCGGCCATCTGGGCCGAGGCGACGATAAAGTGGACGTTGTGCGGATAGTAGCCGTAGCGGACCAGCCCCTGATCGTTGGAGGCGCGGATCCACGCCTCGTCGGCACGGGCGGCGGCGACATTGACCCGGATGGAGTCGGCGTAGCGGCCCCGCACCAGATAGATGTGGGCCGGCATGTGCACGAGATGGCCGGCGCTGGAGCGGACGGTCGCCAGCCTGTCTGCGGCGGCCTCGGCGCGGTCGGGGTCGCTGGCCTCCAGCAGGTGGATGTAGAGGTGCGCCGCCTGGGCGTGGGAGGGGTTGCGGGCCACGACCCGCTCGACCAGTTCGACCCCCGCCCCCGTCCGGCCGATGGGAGTGCGTTTGTCAGCCTCCCAGTAGTTCCATGGCGTGGTGTTCATCGCCGCCTCGGCAGCCAGCACGGCGACATCGTCATTGTCCGGGAAGCGGGCCGCCACGGCCAGCATGGCGTCGGCGTAGGCGCCGTCCAGCGCGGCGCGGTCGGCGGCGGCGTCGGCCGAATAGCGCACCGCAGCCGCCTCGATCAGGGCCCGCTCCATCGGCGGGGCCTTGTCCTTCAGGGCGACCGCGCGGGCCAGGGCGGCGAGCGCAGCGGGCCGGTCGCGGTCGTCCATGGGCGCGTTGATATTGGGTCCCAGCGCCACCGCCTCGCCCCACCAGCACAGGGCGCAGTCCGGATCGAGGCGCTGGGCCTCGCGGAAGGAACGCACCGCCCCGGCGTGATTGAAGCCGTAACTGAGCATCAGGCCCTGATTGAAATAGCGCCGGGCCTGATCGTCGCCCGTGCTGACCGGGAAGCGCGGTTCGCTGAGGTCGGGATAGAGGGCGATGTCCTCGTCCGCCTTGCCCGCCGGCCCCGCGATCGCAGACGCGGCCAGCAGGCGGATCTTGAGGGCGGAGGCGCCGTCCCGGCCTGCGCCGCACATGGCCCGGGCCTGCCGCACCGGGTCAAGCAGCTCGAGGATGGCCGGGGAGAGCGCGGTTGCGCCAGAGGTGGGGGGAGCCGCGGCCGAGCCCGTGATGCACACGCCCAAGGCCAGGACCAGGCCGCCGCCGATCATTCTGCGCATCATCCGCTCCCGCCGACGCAGATCGAAGTAACGCCGTTCACTCTAACGTCAGTCCCGGCGGGAGGCCAGTGGGGCCGGCCCGCGACGAAGATGCGACGGAGGCCGACGAATATTGCGGCGCTGAAACGGAAGCGAGCGGGCGGCGTGACAGATCGGGCCCATGACACAGACCCGACGCTCCGCCCTGTCCGCCGTCGCCGCCGCCCTCATGGCCGCCCCTGCCCTCGCCGGGCTGCACGCGCCCCAGGCGGCGACCGCCCTCACCCCCGCCGACCTGACGGCCCGCGCCCGCGAGGCGCTGGCGCCCGGCGGGCGGATCGAGGCGTTGATCGACGAACTGGCCGCCGATGGGCGGTTCTCCGGCGCTGTGCTGGGCGCGGTCGAGGGGCGTCCGCTGCTGGCGAAGGCCTGGGGTCAGGCGGACCGGGCGACCGGCGCGGCGAACACGGTCGACACCCGCTTCAACATCGCCTCGATGGGCAAGCTGTTCACCACCGTGGGGATCGCGCAGTTGATGGAGGCAGGCAAGCTGACGCTGTCGGACCGGCTGGCCGCGCATCTGCCCGACGTGAGCCCGGCGATCGCGGACGTCACGATCGAACAGCTGCTGCTGCACAGCTCGGGTCTGGGCAGCTATTTCGGCGCGCCGGACTGGAACGCGCGGCGGGCCTGGATCCGCACCGTGGCGGACTACCGCGCCATGATCGACGAGCGGCCGCAGTTCACGCCGGGCGAACGCTACGAGTACAGCAATTCCGGTTTCATCCTGCTGGGTGCGGTGATCGAGCGGCTGACCGGGCAGGACTTCTATACGGCCATGCAGGAGCGGGTCTTCGCGCCCGCCGGGATGACGCGCACCGGCTATCCGACGCTGGACGAGACCGGCGATCTGGCGGTTCCCTACACCAACGGTTGTTTCGCCCGGCCGCCGTCGGTCTGCACGCCCGGCGACTGGGTCGATGCGCGCCCGACCAGCGGCGTACGCGGCGGACCGGCGGGCGGCGGGGCCAGCACGGTGCGGGATCTGCACGCCTTCACCGAGGCGCTGAAGACCGGGCGGTTGATCCGGCCGGAAACGCTGGCCCTGTTCACGGCCGAGCGGGGCAAGATGACCCGGCAGGGCGGACCGATGGACGCCTGGGGTCTCGGCTTCGGCCGCCAGACGGTGCATGGCCTGCAGACCTGGGGGCACAACGGCGGCACGCCGGGGGCTGCAGGGCAACTGGACGTATTTGAGACCGCGCCGATTACCCTCATCGTGCTGGTCAATCAGGACCCGGCGCAGCGGCCGGGCACGGCGATGATGCGCCGCGCCGTGGCGCCGCCCGGCTGGACGCCCCCGCCGCCGCCACCCGGCGCCGGCGGACCGGTGATGGTCCGGCCCGGCGGCTAGCCCGAGAAACCCTCGCCCAGCCGGGTCGGCTCGACCATGCCGGCCAGACGGGTCAGTTCGGCGACGTGGGCGGCGAAGGCGCGCCGGCCTTGGGGCGTGAAGGCGGCCCAGGTGCGCTGGCGGCCGGCGGCGGCCTGTTTGCGCAGCTTGATGTAGCCGGCGTCCTCGAGCTGTTTCAGATGTTTGGACAGAACCGAGTCCGAGACGGCGATGGCCTCGCGGATCGTGGCGAACTCGGCCTCTTCCGCGGCCGAAAGGATGGCGCAGATCTGCAGTCGGCCGGGGGCGTGAATAACGGCGTCGAACTGCGGCACGCTCATTGATCCACCCCGGTCTCACGCCGGTAGACGCGCAGCCAGAGACGCGAGCCGATGAGGCAGAACACGAAGGCGACCGCCATCAGGGCCGCCGCTCCCAGCGCCAGCATGACGCCCGAGGTCGCGAAATGATTCAGCAGGATGGCGAGCACCATCAGCGGGATCAGCACCATGCCGAGGCCGATGGCGACCCATCGGGCGCGGCGCGGCGACATGCCGGTGATGCTGACGCCCAGCCGGTTCGCCTCGCGCCGGAACAGGACGGTCAGCAGCAGGACGCCGACGGCGACGCCCAGGGTGTTCAGGGGCAGGTCCAGCGCCTGCGTGCCCACCATCATGGCGCAGATCGCGGAATAGCCGATGTCGTAACGCCATGAGCCGGCGGCCACCTTGCGCTGGATGTCCTGTTGTGAACGCTGGATGGCGGCGAGCGCCTCGGCGGGGGTCGGGTCTTCGGTCATCGCGTCTTCCTCACTTTCCGAATTGGAAAATGATCGAGACTTTCCAACTTGGCAAGTGGAAACTTTCCGATGTGGAAAGTTAGCCGAGGGCGCGGAACCACCGGTCAAGAAGAACGGCCTCGGCGCGCCGGCCGGCGGTGCGTTCGGCGGCCTCCTCGTCCACGCCCCACTGGCGCTCCTGGAAGGCCTCGTCGAGACGGCTGAGCTCGAAGGCGGCCTCGCCCGACAGCACGCCGCGCTGGACGGCGAGGCCGAGGACGGCCGAGCCCAGCAGAGGCACGGCGGTCGCGAGGCCGGTCAGGGCGAAATCGTCGAGGCGCAGGGCCAGATCCTGCACGCGGGCGATAGCTGCGGGATCCTGCGGCCGGTGGATGACGCCCTCAGCCGGTTCAAGGACCACGCCCAGCTCCAGCGCCGCCCAGTCGCGCCAGGGCGTCCATTCGCGGGCCTGTTCGACGGCCAGCGAGGTTGGATGGTCCGCGAGGTAGCAGAGCAGGTCCGAGCCGGCGAAGGCGGCGATCTCTTCGGCCACCGGCTCACGGGCCTGGCTGACGCGGTCGATGGCGGTGGAGGCCAGACGGGTGGCGGGCATGGTCGCGGGGTCGATGAACTCGCCCTGCGCAGCCCATTCGTCGGTGACCAGACGGGCCGCGGCCTCGGTCGGCAGGACCAATTGGGCGTGGGCGGGCGTCTTGGGCGTGCGGCCGTCGAGAGTCACCGCCCAGCCCCCTTCCCGCTCCGCGACGTCAGCCGTGGTCCAGAAGCGTTTGAGGCGCTCTTCGGACTCGCGGAAGCCCTTGCGGGCGGCGACGTTGGGATCGAGGGGCGGGATATGGCTCATGCGGGGTCTCAGGCGGCGCGGGTCAGGTCGGCGAAGCCGTCCAGCACCACGGTCAGTTCGGAGAAGGATCGGGCGACGTGGCGGGCGCCGGCGGCCTGCTGCTCCTCGATGGTGTGAAAGCCCCAGGCCACGCCCAGCGGCAGGACACCGGCGTTGATCGCCATCGTGATGTCATGGGCGGTGTCGCCGATCATGACGGTGGTGGCCGGATCGGCGTCGCAGGCGGCCATGGCGGCGTGGAGCATGGCGGGATCCGGTTTGCCCGGGCCGTCCTCGGCGCAGTGGGACGAGATGAACAGGTCGGCCCAACCCTCGCGGGCCAGATTGCGGGCCACGCCGCGGCGGTTCTGGCCGGTGGCCAGCGCCAGCCGCCAGCCGTCGCGATGCAGGCGGCGCAGGGTGGTCATGGCCTCGGGGTAGAGCGGCTCCTCATGGCCCTCGGCGTACATGCGGTTGAAGCTGGCGCGGAAGCCGGCGACGAAGCGGGCCAATTCCTCGGGGTTCAGCCCGGGTTCCAGCACCGCCATGGCGTGGTCCAGCGACAGGCCGACGATCTGGCGGACCCGGTCGTAGTCGGGTTCGGGCAGGCCGATGTCGCGCGCGGCCTCGCAGGCGGCGCGGTGGATCGAGGCGCGGCTGTCAACGAGCGTGCCGTCGATGTCGAAGACTGCGAGGGGTCTCAAGAGATCACCGCTCATCCCGGCGAATGCCGGGACCCAGTGCTTTGGGTGATGTCACTTCAGGCTTGTCACTGCCACCCAGGTCCTGAAGCGCCAGTGCCAAGCTGGACAGGACCGGGTCCCGGCTTTCGCCGGGATGAGCGGATTGAAAAGTACTCACCTCTGCCGTCTCACCCCTTCGAACGGATCGCTCTCGTTGCCCTCGGCTTCCTCGAAGCCGAAATGGGCAAAGCCCGCGCGCATTTCGGGGCTCAGCGGGGCCTCGACTTTCAGCATGCCGCCGCGCGGATGCTCCAGCTCGATGCTGCGGGCGTGGAGCTGCAGCTTCAGCGGCCCGGACAGCTCCTTCGACTTCTCGTCCCCGTATTTGGGATCGCCGAGGATCGGGTGGCCGATGCCAGCCATGTGGGCGCGCAGCTGGTGCGTCCGGCCGGTGAAGGGGCGCAGGGCCATCCATGAGGCGCGGTGGGCGGCGCGGCTGATGGTGGCGAAGGCGGTTTCGGCCGGTTCGGCTCGCGGGTCCTTGCGGTCGGCGGGGCGCATCATCTCGAAGTCATTGATGCCGGTCTTCTTCAACGGCATGTCGATCTGGCCGGCCGAGGGCTTGGGATTGCCTATGATGATGGCCCAGTAGGTCTTCTTCGCCTGACGCCGGGCGAAGGCGCCGGCGAGGCGCTTCGCCGCCTCGGGGCCCTTGCCCAGCAGCAGGACGCCGGAGGTGTCGCGGTCGAGGCGGTGGACCAGACGCGGGCGGTCCATCCCCTCCCCCCAGGCCGACAGCAGGCGGTCGACGTGGCGGCTGGTCTTGGTGCCGCCCTGGACGGCGAGGCCGTGCGGCTTGTTGATGGCGATGACCATGTCGTCCTCATAGAGGACCAGCGACTTGGCGAACTTGATGTCCTGCGCCGACAGGGTGTGGATGTCGCCGGCCTGACGCGAGGTGTCGTCGGGGATCGGCGGCACGCGGACGGCGGCGCCGGCGGTCAGTCGGCCTTCGGGCTTGATGCGTGCGCCGTCGACGCGGATCTGGCCGCTGCGGGCCATCTTCTGCACCTGGATGTTGGACAGGTGGGGCCAGCGCCGGCGGAACCAGCGATCCAGACGGATGCCATCCTCGGCCTCGGCGACGTAGAGGGTCAGCACCTCGCGCTTGGGCGCCGGTTCGGACTCTTGAATGGGTTCGTCGGTCAAAGGGCGGCTCCGAAGGCGCGGCGGGCGACCATCAGGCCGATAAACAGGGCGAGCACCGAAAGCGACACCGAGGCGGCGACGTAGCCGCCCGCCAAGGCGAATTCACGGCGCTCGATCATCAGGGCGGTTTCCAGCGAGAAGGCCGAGAAGGTGGTGAAGCCGCCCAGCACGCCCACGGCGGCGAACAGGCGGATGCTTTCACCGTGGACGCCGCCCCGGAAGGCCAGCCAGCCGGCCAGCAGGCCCATCAGAAGGCCGCCCGCGACATTGGCTGTCAGCGTCGCCCACGGCCAGCCCGTCGCCGGCAGCAGGCGGGCGAGGCCGTAGCGGGCCACGGCGCCGAGGGCGCCCCCGGCTGCGACGATCAGGAAACGGGTCATGGCCGCGCTTATACCGGACCCGCCGCGAAAACGAAGGCGCGCAGCCTGACCGAAACTTCACTTGCCGGGAGGCAGGGTTAACGGTGATACCTGGGCCTAACGGCGCAGCTTCGCGCCAAGAGGGAAGACCATCGGCCCGGCGGCGGCGCTCCGCCATACTGCCGGGCTCAGGGATCAGGGGCCGCCGAAGCGCATGTCGCACGACGATCAACATAACGGGCACGGCCACGGCGGGCACGGTCATAGCCACGACGGGCATGGCGCGGCGCCCTTCGACGGCGGGCACGGGGGGCAGGGCCATGACGCCCGGCTGCACAGTTCGATCCCGCCCGCGCCCAACCCGCCGCCGCCCGGCGCCGCGGACAGCCACCACCGCGCGCCGCCCCAGCCGACGCCGCACGCCGTCAACCCGCTGCGCGAGGGCGACGGCATCCTGAGGCCGATTCAGGAGAGCGAGTATTTCTCGACCGCCCCGGGCGCCGAACAGATCGTCTCGGCCCACATCGACGAATATTTCAACCAGCCGCTCGACCTGTTCCCCTTCTGGGAGGACGGCCGCAAGCCGGACCGTTTCCACGTCCTGTTCAACCGCCAGATCGAGGAGCGTTTCCCGATCGACCAGGACATCCGCAGCCACGTCCATACCTACGGGCGCGGGGTGTTCGGGGCCCTGATGGTGCACATCGGGGTCAAGCGGTTGAATCAGGCCCTGGCCCTGATCGCCTTCGCCGCGCTGGCGACCCTGGGGCCGACATGGTTCACGGGGTGGAGCGGATCGGCGCCGATGGGACTTGGTCTCGCGGCCGGATCGATGCTCGGGGTGCTGGGCCTGTGGTGGGGCATCCAGTCCGTGCTGTTCACCCAATACCGGTTCCGGCTGGAGAACGATTCCTACGAGATGTCGCGCGAGATCGTGCAGCGGACGCGCGAGCTCCAGAACCTGTTCACCTCGGCCCGGGCCATGGCCGATCAGGCCGAGACCCAATTCCAGATGGACGGCAAGGGCTGGGGCGCGCGCGCCATGTATCTGACGCGTCTGACCATGTGGCTGGGCGCGCGGATGGAATACCTCGAGAAATACGTCCAGATGGAGCTGTGGCGGGTGCGGCGTGAACGCTACTGGACCCGCTGGCTGCAGCGGTTCGCCACGCCGCTGGTGCTGATCGTCTGGCTGGTGCTGTTTGCGCTGGAGCCGGTGGCCGGCGACATGATGACCTTCCGCGGCCTGCAGGGGCTGGCGGTGCTGCTGGGCGTGCTGGTCAGCTGGGTGTCCTATGTGCGCTGGCGCACGCCGATGGAGGCCATCCAGCAGAAACTGGGGGTCGAGGGCTGGGTCCGCTACGCCTCGCTGGACGTCGACAATGCGGTCGGCGAACAGGTGCGACGCGACAAGGAACGGCTGGTGGAATACCGGGCGCTGACGCGGGGGCGCTAGCGCCGCAGGGCGTTCTGGACCTCGCGGGCGTCGTAGACATTCGACTGGTCGGGCTTGGGCCCGCTGCCCATGACCACCTCGAGCGTGGTCGAGGTGGCGGACGGGCCGCTGAAGTTCAGGCCGATGCCGACACCGACGCCCGAGGCCGAATAGTCGCCATAACGGCCGCCATAGCTGCTCGAGCCGAAGCCGACGCCGACATTGGGCTGCATGCCGCCGGCGCTGTCGGGGCGTCCGTCGGTCCAGCGCTGTGTGACCTCGAACCAGTCATGGCCCTGCGCGGTCGTCAGCTCTGCGGCCCGCAACAGGGCGTAGTCGGCCACCGGGCCCGGCGCGCCGACGCCGTTGTAGGCGACGCGGAAGCGATTGGATTCAATCCGTTGCTCGGAATAGCCCTGGCCGCCGGGCGAGGACTGCATGCCGTAGGGCGCAAGACTGGCGCAGGCGGACAGGGCGAGGCCCGCGGCGGCGATCAGAGGCAGGGTGAAACGGGTCATGACAGGGTCTCCGGCATTTTTGAATTAGCGCCGGGGGCTGACGGAGGTTCCTGTGTGCGCCAGCCGATACAGGCGGTCAGAGCCCCGCCGCCATGCAAAGCGCCCTGAAGTCCTCGGGCGGCGGCGCCTCCACCGTGCGGTAGCCGCCGTCCGGATGCGGAAAGACCAGTTTCGCCGCATGCAGCATCAGACGCGGGGCGGCGCGGCCGGCAAAGGTCAAGGCGCCGCCGTAGCGGGCGTCTCCGGCCAGCGGACGGCCGATGGAGGCCATGTGGACGCGCAGCTGATGCATCCGGCCCGTGGCGGGATCCAGCTCCACCAGCGCCCCGTCGTCGGACGCCGACAGGGTGCGATAGCGGCTGAGGGCGGCCTGGGCGCCGGGCGTCTCCGGGGCGACGGCGCGCATATAGCTTTCGCGGCCGATCTCCTGACGCATCAAGGGCTTGTCGATGACGCCTGACGCCGGCTCGGGCGCGGCGGAGACGAGGGCCAGATAGGTCTTCTTGAACCGGCGCGCCTGCATCGCCTTGCCGAGGAAGCCGGCGGCGGGCTTGGTTTTCGCGGCCAGGATGACGCCCGAGGTGTCGCGGTCCAGCCGGTGCACCAGATCGGGCCGCTTGCCGTTCGAGCGGGCGAAGGCCCACAGCAGGTCGTCCAGCGTATGCGCCTGGATGCGGCCGCCCTGGCTGGACAGGCCCGCGGGCTTGTTAAAGGCGATCACGGCCTCGTCCTCGTGGATGATCCACGAGCGGACGGCGGCGATGTCCTGATCGGACAGGGAAACGGGGGAACGGTCGGTCACGCGCCTGCATAGGCGAAAGACCGACCGTCCGTCAGCCCCTCAGCGCAGGACGCCCTTCTTGCCCATGGTCCAGGCATACCAGAGCAGGAAGGCGGCGATGGCGACGATGACCCACGGCATCCAGGCCATGGCGGCCATGGCCGGCGGCAGCTCCGGCATCGGGTTCATCAGGCCGTAGATCAGGCTTCCCACCGCGCCCAGCAGCGACAGGGCGAAGGCGTGGACAGCGTAACGGCTGCGCATCAGCAGCAGGATCGAGCCCGCGATCGCGCCCCAGACGCCGATGATCCACGGACCGTACATCCAGGTCGGCATGGCGTTGTAATAGGTGATCATCGCATCGGTCATGCCCGAGGCGCGCCAGTAGCTCTCGCCCTGGGTGATGCTCATCACCGAGTCGTAGCCGCCGTAGCCGTTCCACAGCAGCGAAAGCACGCCGACCAGCCACAGGTGCCACGGCGTGCGCGTCGTCATTGAGATCGTATCGGTCATCATCCCCTCCCAAGGTTGATCGATGGGCGGAGGCTAGACCCAAAACCGGTGTTACGGCAACGCTAACCCTCGTCGGCGCCGCCCTGCGCCGCGCGCATCACCGCCCAGCGTTCGAGGCGCTCCTTCACCTTGGCCTCATGCCCCTCCCCCTTCGGCGCGTAGAAGGTCCGGCGCTCCATGCCGTCGGGGAAGAAGTTGGCGCCGGAGAAGCCTTCGGGGGTACTCGGATCGTACTGGTAGCCCTTGCCGTAGCCGAGCTGTTTCATCAGCTTCGTGGGCGCATTGCGGATGTGGGCGGGCGGCATCAGCGAGCCGGTTTCATGCGCCGCCTTCTTCGCCGCCTTGAAGGCTTCGTAGACGCCCACCGATTTGGGCGCGGTGGCCAGATGGACCACGGCCTGGGCCAGGGCCAGTTCGCCCTCGGGGCTGCCGAGGAAGTCGTAGGTGTCCTTCGCCGCATTGGCGACCAGCAGGGACAGGGGGTCGGCCTCGCCGATGTCCTCGACCGCCATACGCACGATGCGGCGCGCCAGATACAGCGGATCCTCACCGCCGTTCAGCATCCGGGCCAGCCAGTAGAGGGCAGCGTCGGGGTCCGATCCGCGCACCGACTTATGCAGGGCGGAGATGAGGTTGTAGTGCTCCTCCCGGCTCTTGTCGTAGGCCGGCGCGCGCTTCTGCAGGATGCCGGCGAGGGCCTGCACATCGAGCGGATCGGTCGAGGTCAGGTCGAACAGGACCTCGGACATGGTCAGCAGATAGCGGCCGTCGCCGTCCGCCAGGGCGAGCAGCGCCTGACGGGCTTCCGGCGTGAGCGGCAGGGTCTTGGCTTCCTGTTCCTCAGCACGAATCAACAGTTGATTGAGCGCCTCGTCGTCCAGTCGTTTCAGGACATAGACCTGCGACCGGGACAGGAGCGCGCCGTTGAGTTCGAATGACGGGTTCTCGGTCGTCGCGCCGACGAGGGTGACGATCCCCTCCTCCACGAACGGCAGGAATCCGTCCTGCTGGGCGCGGTTGAAGCGGTGGATTTCGTCGACGAACAGCAGGGTGCTCTGGCCGGCGGCGCGGCGCATGCGGGCGGCCTCGAACGCCTTCTTCAGATCGGCCACGCCGGAGAAGACCGCGCTGATCTGCTGGAACTGATAGCCGGCGGCCTGGGCCAGCAGGCGGGCGATGGTGGTCTTTCCGGTGCCGGGCGGCCCCCACAGGATCATCGAGCCCAGACGCCCCGCCTCGACCATCCGCCGGATCGGTCCGCCCGGTCCCAGCAGATGATCCTGGCCCACCACCTCGTCGAGGGTGCGGGGGCGCAGGCGGTCGGCCAGCGGTGCGTCGGGAGGATGGATGCCGGAGGCTTCGAACAGGTCGGTCATGCACGTTCAGAGATAGGCGTTACCGCCGGAGTTTTCACGCGTTAGTATCGGACGAAACACAGGAGACGGCGCCATGACCGATCACAATGCGCAGGGCCCGACCAGCGGCGTCACCCCGCACCTGTCCATTGCGTCGCGGGGCGGTCAGGCAGCGATCGAATTCTACCAGCGCGCCTTCGGGGCCGAGGAACTGCGCCGCATGCCGGCCGAGGACGGCGAGCGGCTGATGCACGCCCATCTGCTCATCAACGGCGGCAGCGTGATGCTGGCCGACGAATTCCCCGAGTACAACGGCGAGCAGGACGTCGTGCCGAAGGCCGTGACGCTTCACCTTCAGGTCGACGACGCCGACGAATGGTGGAACCGGGCGATCCTCGCAGGCGGCGTGCCGGTCTTCCCGCTGGCCGACCAGTTCTGGGGCGACCGCTACGGCCAGCTGCGGGACCCGTTCGGGCACACCTGGTCGATCGGATCGCCGATCCGGAAGGACTAGCGGACGACCAGAACGCCACGCTGTCCGCGACGCTCGACCAGCAACTGGGAGCCGCGCGGCAGATTGACCAGTTGCTGCGGCGAAGACACCGGCCGCTCGTTCACCGCCATGATGATGTCGCCGGCGCGAAGGCCGACGCCGCGGCTGGCGTAGCTGTTGCCCGCGACCCGGCCGACGATCACCCCGCTGGCGAAGGGATCGCCGCCCAGACTGTCCGCCAGAGCGGGATTCAGCCCCAGCACCTGCGCGCCCGACAGTCCACCGGACTGGATAAGGGTGGCGTTCTCCAGTTCGGCGTTCCCCGGCAGGGACTGGACCCGCGCATCGAGCGTCTGGGCCCGTCCGTCGCGAAGGACGGAGACCCGCACCGTCTCATCGGGCTCGTGCGTGCCGACCCGATAGTTCAGACCGCCCTGATCGTTGACCTCGGCGCCGTCGATGGCGGTGATGACATCGCCCGTCTGAAGGCCGGCGCGATCGCCCGGGCCGCCGGCGTAGACCTCGGTGACCACCAGCCCCTGCGGCCGGTCCAGACCAAGGCTGCGGGCGACGTCGGCGCTGACCGCCTCGCCCTTCACGCCCAGCCACGGCCGGACCACGGCCGTGGCCCCGCCGACCGCGGAATCCACCACCCGGCGCACGGCCGCCGCCGGCACCGCGAAGCCGACACCGGACGACGAGCCCGAACGCGAGAAGATGGCCGTATTGATGCCGATCAGGTCGCCGTCCATGTCGACCAGCGCCCCGCCCGAGTTGCCGGGATTGATGGCCGCGTCGGTCTGGATAAACGACCCCGAGTCCGAGATGCCCGTATCGGTCCGGTTCAGGGCCGAGATGATGCCGTTGGTCACCGTCTGGCCGACGCCGAAGGGGTTGCCGATGGCCAGGACCAGATCGCCGATCTGCTGTTCCTCGCGGTCGTCGATGCTGAGGGTCGGCAGGCGCTCATTGACGCCTTCCAGCTGCAACACGGCGATGTCGGACCGTTCGTCCGCGAGGACCACGCGGGCCTCGAACTCGCGCCGGTCGTTCAGCACGACCTTGATCTGCTGCATGCCGTTGATGACGTGATAGTTGGTCACGACCACGCCCGTGTCCCGCACGATGACGCCGGAACCGACCGAGCCGACCTGCTGGGCGCGCGGTCCCTGTCCGAACATCGACCAGAACGGGTCCTGCACGCGCTGCACGCCGCGCGCAGAGACGTTGACCACGGCCGGGGCGGCGGTGCGCACCACGGGAGCGAAGCTGGACTTCATGGCCAGGGCGTCGCCGGGAACGACGCGGCTGTCGGGGAAGACCCCGTCCTGCGCCACAGCGGCGCTGGCGGAGAAGATCAAGGCGGCGGCGAGGGCGAACGTTCGGGTCTTCATGGTCATCCGGTTCAGTCAGAAACGCACAGGCGTAGCCATTCCGCACCGGCTTTTGGACCGGATCAAGGCGTCGGCGGGGCCTGAACGAGTGCGGCGTCGCGACGTTCCTGCCCGCGTCCGACCAGCCAGCCGATGACCGCCGCCAGCAGCAGGACGACGGCCGCCAGATAGAAGGCCAGCCCCGGCATCTGGATGACTGCGAACTCGCCCACGGACAGGGAGTAGATCCAGCCGAAGAACAGCGGCGACATCACGCCGGCGATCGAGGCCACGCTCATGTTCGCGCCCTGAAGCTGGCCCTGTTCATCCTCGCCGACGCGACGGGTCATCAGCGATTGCAGGGTCGGCATGGCCAGCCCCCACAGGGCGTTGGGCAGCATGGCGGCGATGAACATCAGCCCGTCCGGCGCCCAGCCCATGGCCGCGATTCCGACCGTGCCGCCGACAAGCCCCAGCACCATGGTCCACCGGTCGCCCAGCCGCTTGACGACCGGCCCGACCAGAACGCCCTGCACAATCATGTCCAGCACCCCGACCAGCGCCAGCAGCAGGCCGACCTCGCGTGGACCCCAGCCGTAGCGCCAGGCCGCGTACAGCACGAACACCGCCGAGAAGACGTGGTGGGCGAAGTAGAGGAGGAAGTTGACGACCGACAGGCCGCTGAGCTCGGGGTGGCGGCGCAGCAGGATCAGTGAGCCGACCGGGTTGGCCCGCTTCCAGCTGAAGTCCATCCGCTTCTCGACCGGCAGGCTCTCCGGCAGGACCAGCAGGCCGTACAGGAAGGCCACGGTCGACAGGCCGGCGGCGAACCAGAAGGGCACGCGCGGCCCGAACTCGCCGAGGAAGCCGCCGAGAACGGGGCCCAGGACGAAGCCGCCCGAGAAGGCCGCACCGATCAGGCCGTAGGCCCGGGCCCGTTTTTCGGGCGCGGTGATGTCGGCCATATAGGCGTAGATGGTGGTGAAGCTGGACGAGGTGATCCCGGCGATGATCCGCCCCAGCGCCAGCCACCACAGGTCGGGCGCCAGCGCCATCAACACATAGTCCAGCGCCAGACCCGCGCAGCTGATCAGGATAACCGGGCGGCGTCCGTACTTGTCGGACAGCGAACCGATGATGGGCGAGCAGACGAACTGCATCCCCGCCCAGAGGGCCACGAAGACGCCGTTGATGACCCCCGCCTGGGCGTTCGAGCCGACGAAGTCCTCGATCAGCCGCGGCAGGACCGGAATGATGATCCCCATGGCCACGATATCCAGCACCGCCGTCACGAAGATGAAGGCGAGCGCGGCGCGCTTGTTGCGGAGGCGGGCGAGAGTGGACATGGGAGGCCTTGCTGGGGACGGGCCTTCTAGCCGACGCCGGCGCGCCCGTCAGCCCTGCGCGCTCTCCTCAAGCCGAGGTTGCGAAAGCTTAATCCGGCGACGCCTTGCGCGAACGGACGGCGCAAGGCCAAGCTGACGGCATGACAACCGTGATCGAAACCCGTGGCCTGACCAAGACCTACGGAAGCGTACGCGCCCTCGACGGGCTGGATCTGTCGATCCCCCGGGGCGGCGTCTATGGCGTGCTGGGGCCGAACGGGGCCGGCAAGTCGACCCTGTTCCGCATCCTGCTGGGCCTGATCCGCGCGTCGGACGGGACGGCGACGGTGATGGGCGGCGGGGTCGGCGACCTGACCGCCATGCGCCGCATGGGTTCGATGATCGAGACGCCCCGCTTCCCGCCCTACATGACCGCGCGTCAGGTGCTGCGCTGGCTTGCGCTGGAGCATGGCGTCGGGGCCGAGGCCGATGTTCCCCGCTGGCTGGAGCGCGTGGGCCTGACCGAGGCGGCGGACCGCAAGGTGCGCGGCTTCTCGGTCGGCATGCTGCAGCGGCTGGGCGTGGCCGCCGCCCTGTTGAGCCGGCCCGAGCTGATCATTCTCGATGAACCGACCAGCGGCATGGATCCCCCCGGCATCCAGGAGATGCGGGCCCTGATCCGGTCCCTGGCCGACCACGACGGCGTCACCGTGGTCCTCGCCAGCCACCAGCTGCTCGAGGTCCAGCGCGTCTGCGACCGCGTCGCCATCATGAACAAGGGCAAGCTGGTGCGCGAAGGCGCGGTCAGCGAGCTGACGGCCATCGGCGAGCGCCTGCGCCTCATGGCCGGACCGGTCGACAGGGTGCTGGCCGTCCTCGGCGCCAAGGGCGTCCGCGACGGCGAGGCCGTGCTGGCCGACGTCAGCCGCGCCGAGGCCCCGGCCCTGATCCGCGGTCTGGTCGAACAGGGCGTCGACATCCATGAGGCGCGCTGGGTCGGGACCGATCTGGAAAGCATCTTCTTCACCGAGACGGGCTCGGTTCAGGCGCCGGAGACGATCCATGCTGGTTGACGCCATCCGCGCCGAAGGCTTCCGCCTTTCGAAGAACAGGACCGCCGTGTTCTGGAGCCTCGCCTTCGTCCCGCTCATCACCGTGGCGATCGGGGCCCTGACCAATTTCGTGCTCAAGGGCAGCGAGACCAAGATCCTCGGCGACGAGAAGATGCCGCCCCAGCTCAAGGAAGCGCTGGGACGCGGGACGCTGGACATGGCCGACGCCCTGGTGACGACGGCCGCCAACTTCGCCAATCCGCTGGTGCTGCTGTTCGTCCTGATCGGCGCCGCGACCATCTACGCCGGCGACTACCGCTGGGAGACCTGGCGGCTGATCAGCGCCCGCAACAGCCGGACCAACCTGCTGCTGGCCAAGCTGGCCGTGGTGGCGGGGCTGGCGCTGGCGGCGATGGGGCTGATGCTGGTCGCCGGGGTGATCGAGAGCCTGATCAAGGCGGCGGTGTTCGAACGCACCCTGACCATGAACATTACGGGCGAGAAGGTCGGCCTGTTCGCGGGCTTCGCGGGCCTGTCGTGGCTGCGCATCGTCCAGTTCGCCATGATGGGCATGCTGGCGGCGGTGGTGACCCGGTCCCTGCTGGCGGCGCTGTTCGTGCCGCTGGTGGTCGGGATCGCGCAGTTCTTCTCGCCGCAGATGCTGATGCCCATGGGCGTCATGCCGGACGCCTGGGTGGCCGTGCTGCTCAATCCGGGCGCGGCGATCGACGCCATCCAGACGGTGCTCAAGGGCGGCGCGGAGGCAGCGGCCCTGCCGGCGGGTCTGGCGCTCAAGGCCTGGGCCAGCATCGCGCTGTGGACGCTGGTTCCGCTGGCGGCCGCCCTGGCCTGGTTCAGGCGTCAGGACCTGTCGAAGGAGTAGCGGTCAGAACCGCTTTTCCATCCAGACGTCGCAGCGCGCATAGGGCGTCGGCTGCGGCGGCAGGTCGACGAAGCCGAAGCGGCGGTACAGGGCGATGGCGTGGGTCTGGGCCTTGTTGGTCTCCAGATACAGGCGCGGCGCGCCCGCCGTCCTCGCCGCCGCCTCGCAGGCTTCCAGCAATCGCCAGCCGAGGTTCAGGCCGCGAGCCGCCTCGACGACGGCCATCTTCCCGACCTCGTAGCCGCCGTCCGTCATGGCCATCAGCGAGCAGCAGCCAACCGGCTCGCCGTCCCGCCCGGCGATGAAGATGAAGCCGCCCCTGTCGAGGATGGACCCCTGCGGATCGCCGAGAACCAGCTGGTCCTTGGCCTCCAGCGCATAGCCGCCCGCGATCAGCCAGTCCTCGTTCAGCGACCGCCATGCCGCGGCGTGGCCGGGCGCGTACGGAACGATCTCGATGTGTGCGGTCATGCAAACCCCTCTCCCGCCCTATCCGGGATGGAAGCGGACAAGGAAAAAGGGCGGCCGGTTCGCACCGGCCGCCCTTTTCTCAAGCCCCTGACGGGAAGCGGCTTACGCTTCGTCGTCGCCCTCGATGGCGTAGACCGGACCCGAGTCCAGGCCCTTGGCGTCGGCGTCGCGATCGACGAACTCGATCACGGCCCGTTCGGCGTAGCGCGGGCCGATCGTCTCGAACAGCTTGCCGACCTGCGGAACGTCGCGGACCTGGCTGATGGCCTGACGGCGTGCGTGCAGATCGCCCTTCTTGGCGAGCGTGACCAGCTTCTCGACGAAGGGACGCAGTTCCTTCGCCTTGGGAAGCGTGGTCGTGATCTGCTCGTGCTTGATCAGCGACGCAGCCATGTTGGCGAACATGGCGGTCCGGTGTGCGCTCGTACGTCCGAGCTTGCGATAGGCGGCGCCGTGGCGCATCGGGGTCTCTCCTACTCAACCCTGGTATCCGTCACGCGGACCTGGGGCTTTCTCATTCTAACCGCTCCGCGATCCGGGTGGATCAAGGGCGGAGGGTTGAAACTAGATCTGGTCGTCGAACTTCTTGGCCAGGTCTTCGATGTTTTCAGGCGGCCAGTTCGGCACGTCCATGCCGAGGCTGAGCCCCATCGTCATCAGGACTTCCTTGATTTCGTTCAGCGACTTGCGGCCGAAGTTCGGGGTGCGAAGCATTTCGCCCTCGGTCTTCTGGATCAGGTCGCCGATGTAGACGATGTTGTCGTTCTTCAGGCAGTTGGCCGAACGCACCGACAGTTCCAGCTCGTCCACCTTCTTCAGCAGGGCCGGGTTGAAGGGCAGGTCGGGCTTGCCGTCGGCGGCTTCCACGGCCTTCTTGGGCTCGTCGAAGGTGATGAAGATCTGGAGCTGGTCCTGCAGGATGCGCGAGGCGTAGGCCACCGCGTCAACCGGCGAAACCGCGCCGTTGGTTTCGACTTCCAGGATCAGCTTGTCATAGTCCAGCGACTGGCCCTGACGGGTCGGCTCGACGCGATAGGCGACGCGCTTGACCGGCGAATACAGGGCGTCGACGGCGATCAGGCCGATCGGGGCGTCTTCCGGACGGTTCAGCTCGGAGGCGACATAGCCCTTGCCGTTCTGGACGGTCAGTTCCATGCGCACCGAAGCGCCCTCGTCCAGCGTGCAGATCACGTGGTCGGGGTTCAGCACCTCGATGTCCGAAGGGACGTCGATCTGGCCGGCCGTGACGGCGCCGGGGCCCGTGGCGCGCAGGGTCATGCGCTTGGGGCCTTCGGCGTGCATGCGCAGCGCCAGTTGCTTGATGTTCAGCACGATGTCGACGACGTCTTCCCGCACGCCTTCCAGCGACGAGAATTCGTGGACGACGCCGTCAATCTGGATCGCGGTCACGGCGGCGCCTTGCAGCGACGACAGGAGAACGCGGCGCAGGGCGTTGCCGAGCGTCACGCCGAAGCCGCGTTCCAGGGGCTCGGCGACCAGGCGCGACTTGCGCTGCGGGTCGGAGCTCGCCTCGATCTGCGGCTTCTCGGGACGGATCAGCTCTTGCCAGTTACGTTCGATCATGGGTGTCCCTCGAAAACGGAGTTCGCCGGTCCCTCGCTCCTCGTCAGGGGCGGCAGGACCGGCGGAGATAGGTAGTCGGTCGATATTCGCTTAGACGCGGCGGCGCTTGGGCGGACGGCAACCGTTGTGCGGCATCGGCGTGACGTCGCGGATGGTGGTGATGGTCAGGCCGACCGACTGCAGGGCGCGCAGGGCCGACTCRCGGCCGGARCCGGGACCCGARACGTTGACTTCCAGCGTCTTSACGCCGTGTTCCTGSGCCTTCTTGCCSGCGTCYTCGGCGGCCATCTGGGCGGCGTAMGGGGTCGAYTTGCGCGAACCCTTGAAGCCCATGTGTCCGGCCGACGACCACGAGATCGCGTTGCCCTGGGCATCGGTGATCGTGATCATGGTGTTGTTGAAGGACGCATTCACGTGGGCGACGCCCGAGGTGATGTTCTTGCGCTCGCGCTTCTTTACGCGACCCGGTTCCTTGGCCATCGTTATCTCTTACTTCTTCTTGCCGGCGATCGGCTTGGCGGGACCCTTGCGGGTGCGGGCGTTGGTGTGCGTGCGCTGACCGCGGACCGGMAGGCCCTTGCGGTGACGCAGGCCGCGGTAGCAGGCCAGGTCCATCAGACGCTTGATGTTCATCGACGTCTCGCGGCGCAGGTCGCCCTCGACGGTGTGATCGCGGTCGATGGTCTCGCGGATCTGCAGCACTTCAGCGTCGGTCAGCTGGTTCACCGATGCCATGGATGTACTGCAGCGCGATCTCTACGCGCTTGTTGGTCGGGATGTTGACACCAGCGATACGGGCCACGAAGCTCTCCAGATACGCGTTGGCGGACGCAACAAACGCTCCGGTCAACAGACCAGGAGCGCCGACGCCCTTCGCGGAAGCGCGCCTTATACAGGGGATTCACTCCGCGTCAACGCCTGACGCCCCCGCAGACGCGCCGATCAGCGCCCGAACTGGACGAAAACCGTGACCCGCTGACCCTCGACGGGACGACCGGAGGCGCTCATCGGCGGGCGGAAGCGGAAATAGGTCTCTGCCACGGTCACCGCGGCCGGCCCGAAGCCCTGTCCGGGCGGTGTTTCGCTGACGACCCGGCAGCTGTCGAGCCGCTCATCAAGGCGGATCACGCAGTTGACCGATCCGCGGCCCGAGCGGCGGCCGCGGGGAATGACGCGGAAAATCTCGTCCTGCGTGGCCCCGCGAATGAAACGGGGGCCGATGCCGCCCGAGCCGGAGCCTTCACCGTCGCCATTGCCCGTGCCGGTTCCATTGCCCGTACCGCCCTGCCCCATCCCCGGCGTCGGACTGGCCACGGGAGCGGCCCCGATCACCAGAGCGGGCTCGGGCGCCGGTCGGGGAGGCGCGGGAAGTTCGGCCTTGGGCGGTGGTTTCGGCGTGACATGAACCCGCGACGGCGCAGCGGGCTTGCCGCCGCCGGGATCCGGGGTCGGCTTCAGGGGCGGCGGTGGCGGAGGCGGAGGCGGCGTCGGGCGAAACAGCACCACGCTCATCGGCGGAAACGGCGGCAGCACCGGCGGCGTGGGCTGGGTGCGCGCGACGACGGCGAACACCAGCGCATGCCCGGCCGTCACGACCGCCACGATGCCGGCCGTGCGCAGTCGTTTCTTCGTCAGCCAGGGGGGTTGGATTTTCACGCTCCTGTCATGCCACCGGGGACATGAACGCGCAGGAGCGCCAAAAGGTCAGGCTTCGTTCAGGTCGCGGAGCCGTCCAGCGCCGCATCGATGGCCTCGGCGACATCGGCGATGGCGCCCATGCCGTCGATCTCGGTCAGCAGACCCTTGTCGGCATAGTAGGGCAGCAGGGGCGCGGTGTTGCGGTTGTAGGCGTCCAGACGGACCCTGAAGCTCTCCGGATTGTCGTCCGGGCGGCCCTGATCGGCGAAGCGGACAGCGACCCGCTCCAGCAGGGCGGCGTCGTCGACCTTCAGCCGAACCACGCGGTCGATCTTCTTGCCGAGCTTGGCCAGCATGGCGTCCAGCGCCTCGGCCTGGGCCACGGTGCGGGGGAAGCCGTCGAAGATGGCCCCGCCGGCGTCCTCGGCCTCTTTCAGCCGGGCCTCGATCAGGGCGATGACGATGGCGTCAGACACCAGGTCGCCGCGCGACATGATGGCCTGGCACTCCTTGCCCAGGTCGGAGCCCGAGGCGATCGCCTCGCGCAGCATGTCGCCAGTCGACAACTGGACCATGCCGCGGCTCTCGACCAGCCGTTTGGCCTGCGTGCCCTTGCCCGCCGCGGGCGGTCCGAACAGGATCAGGTTCATCGCCGCCCCTCCCCCGAAGGTCCTAGCGCCGGGCGGGGGCGGTGACGCCCTTGCCCGGGGTCCGGCCGCGGCCGCGCAACTTGGCCTTCTTGATCAGGCCTTCGTACTGGTGCGCCAGCAGCTGCGACTGGATCTGCGCCACCGTGTCCATGGTCACCGAGACCACGATCAGGATGGAGGTGCCGCCGATCACCGCCGGGCCCATGCCCGAGTTGGCCATCAGCATTTCCGGCAGCAGACAGACCGCGGTGATGTAGGCGGCGCCGATGACGGTCAGGCGGGTCAGGACTTTGCGCAGGTTCTCGGCCGTGTCCTCGGGATTGAAGGTGATCGAGGTGTAGAAGAAGCAGAAGAAGACGATCAGCGCGCCGTACAGCAGCATGAAGATCGGGCGGCCGTGCTGCATTTCGGCCGTCACGAGCGGCAGCCAGTCCATCCACGCCGGCAGATCGGCATTGGCGGTCATCTGCGCCACCGTGGTCGGCAGCATCAGCAGCGACGAGGCGAAGATCGGCGGAATGACGCCGGCGGTGTTGACCTTCAGCGGCAGGAACGAGCGCTCGCCCCCGGCCATCCGGTTGCCTTCCTGGCGCTTCGGATACTGGATCAGAAGGCGGCGCTGGGCGCGCTCCATGAAGACGATGAACACGACCACGGCGATAGCCATGGCGGCGAAGAACAGAAGGGTGAAGGCCGAGATCTGGCCCTGCTGCGCCAGACCGAACATGCGGGCGATGGTGCCCGGCAGAACGGCGACGATGCCGGCGAAGATGATCAGCGAGATGCCGTTGCCGACGCCGCGCGCAGTGACCTGCTCACCCAACCACATCAGGAACATGGTGCCGCCGGTCAGGACGGTGACGGTCGAAATGATGAAGAACAGGCCCGGCTGGTCGATCAGGCCCGGCTGGGCGTTCAGACCGATGGCGATGCCGGCCGACTGGAACAGCGCCAGGACCACGGTCAGATAGCGGGTGTACTGGTTCAGCTGCTTGCGGCCGCTCTCGCCGCCTTCCTTCTTCAGCTTCTCCCAGGGCGGATACACAGCGCCCATCAGCTGGACGATGATCGACGCCGAGATGTAGGGCATGACGTTCAGGGCGAAGACGGCCATGCGCTCGACGGCGCCGCCCGAGAACATGTTGAACATGTCCAGGATGCCGCGTTGGCCGTCCGGGTTCTGGAAGAACTGCAGGAAGGCTTCCGAGTTGATCCCCGGGATCGGCACATAGGTGCCGATGCGGTAGACCAGCAGGGCCAGGATCGTGAACAGCAGACGTTTGTGCAGCTCGGTCGCTTTCGCGAACGAGCCCATATTCATGTTTGCTGCGAGTTGTTCGGCGGCCGAAGCCATATGTCGTCACCCCGACTGATCAGAACGCGGCGCATCGGACAGGAATCCGTCGCCACGGTCCAGATAGGCGAAGGGCGCCCTCTTAGCGAGAGCGCCCCTCAAGCTTATTTTTTGGCGGCGGTCCGGGTCGTGCGGGCCGAGATCTTGTTGGCGTCGCCACGGGGAGCCTTGGCGGCCGGAACCTTGCCCTTGGCGGCGTTGCGCTTCTCGACGCGCGCGGCGGCCTTGGCTTCAGCAGCGATACGCCTTGACGGCGCCGGCCGAGGCCGACCAGACGACCAGGTTCAGCTTGGACTTGATCTCGCCGGTGCCCAGGATGCGGACGCCGTCCTTGACGCGACGGATCACGCCGGCCGCGACCAGGGCGTCGCCTTTGATCTCGCCCTTGATGTCCAGCTTCTTGGCGTCCACGGCGTCTTGCAGGCGCCACAGGTTCACTTCGGCCAGCTTCAGCGCGTTCGGATTGTTGAAGCCGCGCTTGGGCATACGCATGTACAGCGGCATCTGGCCGCCTTCGAAGCCGCCGATGGCGACGCCCGAACGGGACTTCTGGCCCTTGACGCCGCGACCGGCAGTCTTGCCCTTGCCCGAACCCGGGCCGCGGCCGACGCGCATGCGCTTCTTGTGGGCGCCTTCGTTGTCGCGAATTTCGTTCAGTTTCATGTGCCTGATCCTTTCGGGTGCTAGCGCCCGGATCAGATCCGGACTCGGCGTTGAAATAATTGAAGGGCCGCTTCTAGGCGGCCCCCTTCAGCATCGCAAGACGCGAGACGCCCTCCCCCGTGAGGGAGAGGGCGAAACGGCTTACTTTTCGACGATCTCGGTCAGGTGGGCGACCTTGGCGATCATCCCGCGAACCGAGGGGGTGTCTTCCAGCGTGGACTCGCGGCCCATGCGGTTGAGACCCAGACCCATCAGGGTGGCGCGCTGGTCCGACTTGCGGCGGATGGGCGAGCCCGTCTGACGGACGGTGACGGTGGCTTTGGATTCAGTCTTGGCCATGGTCTCAGGCTTCCTGGGCTTCAGGCGCCGCTTCCGGAGCCGAGGCGCCGTCGTTGCGGCGGCCCATCAGATCGGCGACCTTCTTGCCGCGCTTGGACGCGACCTGACGGGGCGACGACTGGACCTTGAGGGCCTCGAACGTGGCGCGGATCATGTTGTAGGGGTTCGACGAACCGGTCGACTTGCCCACGACGTCCTGGACGCCGAGGGTTTCGAGCACGGCGCGCATCGGACCGCCCGCGATGACGCCGGTCCCGGGAGGGGCGGCGCGCATCATGATCTTGCCGGCGCCCCAACGGCCGTTGCCGTCGTGGTGCAGGGTGCGGTTCTCGCGSAGCGGAACGCGGATCATGGTCTTCTTGGCTTCTTCSGTCGCCTTGCGGATGGCTTCCGGCACTTCGCGCGCCTTGCCGTGACCGAAGCCGACGCGGCCCTTGCCGTCGCCGACGACCATCAGGGCCGCGAACGAGAACCGGCGGCCGCCTTTGACGGTGGCTGCGACGCGGTTGATGTGAACCAGCTTCTCGACGATGTCCGAATCCGGACCGTCGACGGCGGGAGCGTTGCGGTTGTCACGACGGTTGCGATCGTTGCCGCCGCCGCCGCGTTGGGGTGTTTGCGCCATCTGTCGCGTCCCTTAGAAGTTCAGGCCGGCTTCACGCGCGGCATCAGCCAGCGCCTTCACCCGTCCGTGATAGATGTAGCCGCCGCGATCGAAGACGACATCCTTGATGCCCTTCTCGAGGGCGCGTTCGGCGACCAGCTTGCCGATCAGAGCGGCGGCTGCGACGTCCGAACCCTTGGCCTTCTTGCCCTTCTCGCCTTCCAGCGAGGAGGCCGAGGCGATCGTGACGCCGTTCAGGTCGTCGATGATCTGGGCCGAGATGTTCTTGTCCGAACGGTGCACCGACAGGCGCAGACGACCGTTGGCGACAGCCTTCAGGCGGCGGCGGGTGCGCTCCGTACGGCGCTGGGCTTGTTGTCGAAGAGARAGAGCCATGACTTACTTCTTCTTGCCTTCCTTGCGCCGGACCTTTTCGCCCGTGTAGCGCACGCCCTTGCCCTTGTAGGGCTCCGGCGGACGCAGCTTGCGGATGACGGCGGCGATCTGACCCACGGCCTGCTTGTCAGCGCCCGTGATCTTGATTTCCGTCTGCTTGGGCACCGCGAAGGTGACGCCGGCAGGCGGCTGGATGTCGACGTCGTGCGAGAAGCCGAGCTGCAGCGACAGGGCGTTGCCCTTCATCGCAGCGCGGTAACCCACGCCGACCAGGTCCAGGCTCTTTTCAAAGCCCGTGGTGACGCCGACGACCATGTTGTCGACCAGGGTGCGGGACAGGCCCCACATGGCGCGCGAACGCTGGTTGTCCTCGCGGATGGCCAGGTTCAGGCCGTCGTCGCCCTGGGTGACTTCGATTTCTTCAGCAACGGTCCAGGAGCGTTCGCCCTTGGGACCCTTCACCGAGACGGTCTGGCCGTCGAGCGTGACAGTCACGCCCTTCGGGATCTCGATGGTGCGTTTTCCGATACGGGACATCTTAGTAGACCCTGCAGAGGACTTCGCCGCCCACCTTGGCTTCGCGAGCCGCGGTGTCCGACATGACGCCCTTGGACGTGGAGAGGATCGAGATGCCCAGGCCGTTCTTGATCGGCTTCAGGTCGGAGATCGCGGAGTAGACGCGGCGGCCCGGCTTGGACACGCGAGCGATCTCGGCGATGACCGGCTGGCCGTCGAAGTAYTTGAGCTCGATCTCGAACTGCGGGAACTCGCCGGGGTTCTGAACCAGCGAATAGCCGCGGATGTAGCCTTCGTCCTGCAGCACGTCGAGGACGCGCTGACGCAGACGGGAAGCCGGGGTGAGCACCTTGGAACGCTTGCGCATGTGCGCGTTCCGGATGCGAGCGATCATGTCGCTCAGGGGATCGTTGATCATCATGTCTGTCGCTCCCCTTACCAGCTGGACTTGGTCAGACCCGGGATCTGACCCAGGTTGCCGAGTTCRCGMAGSGCGATACGGCTCATYTTGAGCTTGCGATAGAAGGCCCGCGGACGGCCCGTCACTTCGCAGCGGTTACGAATCCGGTTGGCGGCCGAGTTGCGCGGCAGCTTGGCCAGCTTCAGGCGCGCTTCGAAACGCTCCTCAAGCGGGAGGGATTCATCGTTGGCGGTCGCCTTCAGGGCGGCCCGCTTGTCGGCGTACTTCGCGACGAGGGCCTTGACCATCTCGTTGCGGTTTACGGCGCTTTTCTTAGCCATTGTGCTTTTCCCTTCCCGCTCAGTTCGTCACGAACGGGAACTTGAACTCGGTGAGAAGCGCGCGTGCCTCGTCATCGGTCTTGGCCGTGGTGCAGACGATGATGTCCATGCCCCACATCTGGTCGATCTGGTCGTAGTTGATCTCGGGGAACACGATGTGTTCCTTGAGGCCCATGGCGTAGTTGCCGCGACCGTCGAACGAAGTCGGCTTCAGGCCGCGGAAATCCTTCACGCGCGGCAGCGCGATCGTGATCAGGCGGTCCAGGAACTCGTACATCTGGTCGCCGCGGAGGGTGACCTTGCCGCCGATGACCATGCCTTCGCGCAGCTTGAAGCCGGCGATGGAGTTACGGGCCTTGGTGGCGACGGGCTTCTGACCGGCGATGGCGGCCAGRTCCTTGAGGGCCGCGGTGGCCTTCTTGGAGTCGGCCACGGCTTCACCGATGCCCATGTTGAGGACGATCTTGTCCAGCTTGGGCATCTGCATCGGGTTGGTGTAGCCGAACTTCTCGGTCAGCACGCCCTTGATGCGGTCGTTGTACTCGCCCTTGAGGCGCGGGGTGTATTTGGTGTCGGCCATCAGATGACGTCTCCCGTCGTCTTGGCGAAGCGGACCTTCTTGTCGCCTTCGATCTTGAAGCCGACGCGGGTGGCCTTGCCGTTGGCGTCGGCGATCGCGACGTTSGACAGGTGAAGCGACGCTTCCTTGTTCTTGATGCCGCCCTGGGGGTCRGCCTGGGTCGGGCGGGTGTGGCGCTGAACCATGTTGATGCCTTGCACCATCACGCGGTTCGTCGCCGGCAGGACCTTGGTCACCTTGCCGGTGCGGCCCTTGTCCTTGCCGGTCAGGACGACGACGTTGTCGCCCGTTTTGATCTTGGCGGCCATGACTACAGGACCTCCGGAGCCAGAGAGATGATCTTCATGTGGTTCTTGGCGCGCAGTTCGCGGGGAACCGGGCCGAAGATCCGCGTGCCGACSGGCTCGTTCTGCTTGTTGACGATGACGGCGGCCGACTTGTCGAAACGGATGACAGAGCCGTCCTTGCGCATGATGTCCTTGGCGGTGCGCACGACGATGGCGCGAACGACGTCGCCCTTCTTCACGCGGCCGCGCGGAATTGCTTCCTTCACCGAAGCGACAATCGTGTCGCCCACCGAGGCGTAGCGGCGCTTGGAGCCGCCCAACACCTTGATGCACATGACCCGGCGAGCACCCGAATTGTCGGCTACCTCCAGGTTAGTTTGCATCTGGATCATATGATCAGATCTTTCTGATTACGAAGCCGAGGCCGAGGAGTCCGACAGGACTTCCCAGCGCTTCAGCTTGGACTTGGGGGCGCACTCGATGATGCGGGCCTGATCACCCACCTTGAGGGCGTTGGCTTCGTCGTGAGCGTGGTACTTCTTGGACAGGCGCACGATCTTTTTMAGGACCGGGTGCAGCAGCGTGCGTTGGACGACGACGACGACAGTCTTGTCGCCCTTGTCGGAGACGACCACGCCTTCGAGAACTCGTTTGGGCATCTTCGTTTCCTTAACCCGCCGCGCGGTTCGCACGCAGAAGCGTGGAAATACGGGCGATGTCCTTGCGCACTTCCGATACGCGATGGGTCTTTTCCATCTGGCCGGTAGCGGCCTGGAAGCGCAGGTTGAACTGTTCCTTCTTGAGCTTCAGCAGCTCGTCGGACAGCTGGTCGGGCGTTTGGGCCCGGAGGTCGGCGATCTTGGTCATGCTCCGACGTGCTCCACGTGCGAGACACCGGCGTCGAGGCGGGTGACCACCTTCGTACGGACCGGCAGCTTGGCGGCGCCAAGACGCAGGGCCTCACGGGCGATGTCGTCCGGCACGCCGTCGATTTCATGCGGACTTCGGCCGGCTTGCCCGTGACGGGCAGGTCGGGGAAGACGCGGATCCAGACGCGGCCCTGACGCTTCATCTGGCGGGTGATCGCGCGGCGGGCCGCCTCGATCTGACGCGCGGTGATGCGTTCCGGCTCGACCGTCTTCAGGCCATACGACCCGAAGTTCAGCGAGAAACCGCCTTTGGCGGCGCCGTGAATGCGGCCCTTGAAGGCCTTGCGGTACTTGGTTTTCTTCGGTTGCAGCATGACTTAGCCCTCACGACCACGGCGGGGACCACGGTCACCGCGCGGACCGCCACGTTCACGGCCTTCGTTCGACGACGGGCCGGAAGCTTCCTGGGCCCAGCGCTTGTCCTGCGCCATCGGATCGGTCGTCTTGGCCTGGATGAAGCCGTAGTCGATGTCGGCGCGCAGGGTGTGCAGCGGCACACGGCCTTCGCGGTACCATTCCATCCGCGCGATTTCAGCGCCGCCGAGGCGGCCCGAAACGTTGATGCGGACGCCCTTGGCGCCGAGACGCATGGCCGACTGCATCGCGCGCTTCATGGCGCGGCGGAAGGCGATACGGCGTTCCAGCTGCTGCGCGATGTTTTCGGCGATCAGCTGGGCGTCCGTCTCGGGCTTGCGCACTTCGACGATGTTCAGGTGAACTTCACCCTCGGTGCGCGCCGAGATGTCCTTGCGGAGCTTCTCGATGTCGGCGCCCTTCTTGCCGATCACGACACCCGGACGGGCGGCGTAGATCGTCACGCGGCACTTCTTGTGCGGACGCTCGATGATGATGCGCGACACGCCGGCGGCGTTCAGGCGTTCCTTGAGCCACGTGCGCAGCTTCAGGTCCTGGTGCAGCAGGCTGGCGTATTCGGCGCCGCGGGCGAACCAACGGCTGTCCCACGTCCGGTTGACGCCGAGGCGCAGACCGATCGGATTGATTTTCTGACCCATCAGGCGGCCTCACCAGCTTCGCGCACCACGATGGTGATTTCCGCGAAAGGTTTCAGGATGCGCGACGAGCGGCCACGAGCGCGGCTCGCGAAACGCTTCATCACCAGGTTCTTGCCCACGAAGGCCTCGGCGACGACCAGGTTGTCGATGTCGAGGTTGTGGTTGTTCTCGGCGTTCGACACGGCCGAATACAGCACCTTGCGGACGTCGGTGGCGATGCGCTTGCGGCTGAATTCCAGCTCGTTCAGCGCCTTCTGCACCGGCAGGCCGCGGATCGACTGGGCGACCAGGTTCAGCTTCTGAGGGCTGATCCGGACGTTCACCAGCTTGGCGCGCGCTTCGGTCGGGGCGACCCGACGTTCATTTTTGGTCTGGGCCATCAGTTATTTCCTTTTGGCCTTCTTGTCCGCCGCGTGCCCGGGGAACGACCGGGTCGGGGAGAACTCGCCGAACTTCATGCCGACCATTTCTTCGGAGACGGACACCGGCACGTGCTTGAGGCCGTTGTGGACGCCGAAGGTCAGGCCGACAAACTGCGGCAGGATGGTGGAGCGGCGCGACCACGTCTTGATCACGTCCTTGCGGCCCGACGACGCTGCCGTCTCGGCCTTCTTCAGCAGATACCCGTCGACAAACGGGCCTTTCCAGGAGGAGCGGGCCATCTTTAGCGAGCCTTCTTAACGTGGCGGGTACGGATGATGTACTTGTCCGTAGCCTTGTTCTTGCGGGTCCGGGTCCCCTTGGTGTCCTTGCCCCACGGCGTAACCGGGGTGCGACCGCCAGAGGTCCGGCCTTCACCACCACCGTGCGGGTGGTCGATCGGGTTCATGGCGACGCCGCGAACGTGCGGACGGAAGCCCATGTGACGGACGCGACCGGCCTTGCCGAGGTTCTGGTTCATGTGGTCGGGGTTCGAAACCGCGCCCACCGTGGCCATGCAGCCGTCCAGRACCATGCGAAGCTCGCCCGAGCCGAGACGGATCTGGGCGTAGCCCTGATCGCGGCCGACCAGCTGGGCGTAGGCGCCGGCCGAACGGGCCAGCTGGGCGCCCTTGCCCGGCTTCATTTCGACGTTGTGGATGATCGTGCCGACCGGCACCGAGCGCAGCGGCATCGCATTGCCCGGCTTCACGTCGACCTTCTCACCGGCAACCACCGAGTCACCCGCCTTCAGGCGTTGCGGCGCGATGATGTAGGCCTTTTCGCCGTCCTCATAGACGATGAGGGCGATGAAGGCGGTCCGGTTCGGATCGTATTCCAGACGCTCGACGGTCGCCGTGGCGAACTTCCGGCGCTTGAAGTCGATCTTGCGGTACAGCGTCTTGGCGCCGCCGCCGCGGAAGCGGACAGCGATACGTTCTTGCCCGGGCCTCGCCGTCCTANTCGTATTCCAGACGCTCGACGGTCGCCGTGGCGAACTTCCGGCGCTTGAAGTCGATCTTGCGGTACAGCGTCTTGGCGCCGCCGCCGCGGAAGCGGACAGCGATACGACCGCCAGCGCCCCGGCCGCCCGACTTGGTCAGGCCTTCGGTCAGCGACTTCTCGGGGCGTCCTTTATGGAGCTCCGAACGGTCGATCAGCACCAGGGCGCGGCGGCCCGGCGACGTCGGATTGTAAGTCTTCAAGGCCATCTGATCAGAGCCCCGTGGTGACGTCGATCGACTGGCCTTCAGCCAGCGTCACGATCGCTTTTTTGATGTCGACCCGACGGCCCATGATGCCGCGGAAGCGCTTGGTCTTGCCCTTTTGAACCAGGGTGTTGACCTTCAGGACGTTGACCTTGAACAGGCTTTCGACCGCAGCAGCGATCTCGTCCTTGGTCGAGGTGCCGGAAACCCGGAACACGACCTTGTTTTGCTCCGACAGGATCGTCGCCTTCTCGGTGATGATCGGCGACAGGATGGTGTCGTAGTGTTTGGCGGTGGGTTGAGCGCCGGCCATTACGCGGCTCCCTTCACGGCTTGCGACCGGGCCACTTCGCTACGCGAGGGCTTGTAGTCGGCGTAGGTGGCTTCGATGGCCTCGAGGGCCGCCTTGGTCAGCACCAGCTTGTCCGCACGCAGGATGTCGTAAACGTTCAGACCGGCGTTCGGCAGGACGTTGACCATCGGGATGTTGCGGGCGGCCAGGCCGAAGTTGGTGTCGACTTCCGGTCCGCCGATGATCAGCGTGCGGGTCCAGCCCAGCTTGCCGAAGGTTTCGCGCAGACCGGCGGTCTTGGCGTCTTTCAGCGAGATGTTGTCGACGATGACCAGATCACCGGCGACGACCTTGGAGGACAGCGCATGGCGCAGGGCCAGGGCGCGGACCTTCTTGGGCAGCGAGAAGCCGTGGTCGCGAACGACCGGGCCGAAGGCGCGCGAACCACCGACGAACTGCGGGGCGCGGCGCCGCCGGTTCCCTTCTGCTTGTACATCTTCTTGCCGGTGCGAGAGTTCTCGTTCCGGGTCTGGACCTTGTGGGTGCCGGCGCGGCGYTTGGCCAGCTGCCAGTTGACGTAACGGGCCAGGATGTCGCCGCGGATGTCGGTGATGCCGAAAACGGCGTCCGACAGTTCGACGTCACCGGCGGCCTTGCCGTCGAGTTTGATGACCGAGAGTTTCATTACGCTTCACCGCCTTCGGTGGTTTCGACGGCCGGGGCTTCCTCGGCCGGCGTTTCAGCCGGTTGAGCCGCAGCAGCCGAACCGCCCTTGGACTTSACGCCGCCSGGGAACGGGGCGTCGGCCGGACGGGCCTTCTTGATGGCGTCGCGAACCTTGACCCAGGTGCCTTCGTGACCGGGGACAGCGCCCTTGATCAACAGCAGGCCACGCTCGGCGTCGACGCGGAACACGGTGAGGTTCTGGGTGGTGACGACTTCCGTGCCGTAGTGGCCGGCCATCTTCTTGCCCTTGAACGTCTTGCCCGGATCCTGACGCTGACCGGTCGAACCGTGCGAACGGTGCGAGACCGAGACGCCGTGGGTCGCCCGCAGACCGCCGAAGTTCCAGCGCTTCATGGCGCCGGCGAAGCCCTTGCCGATGGTCTCGGCCTGGACGTCAACCTTCTGGCCCGCGACGAAGTGGTCGGCCGAGAACTCGGAGCCCACATCCATCATGGCGTCCGCATCGATGCGGAACTCGGTGACATAGGCCTTGGGTTCCACTTCCAGCTTGGCGAAGGATTCGCGCTGAGCCTTGTTGGTGTTCTTGGCCTTCTTGGTGCCAGCGCCCAGCTGGAGAGCGACGTAGCCGTCACGCTCCTGGGTACGTTGGCCGACGACTTGGCAGCCGTCGAGCTGAAGCACAGTGACCGGAACGTGTGCGCCGTCATCGGCGAACACGCGGGTCATGCCCAGCTTCTTGGCGATCACGCCCGTGCGCATCGGATCCCGCCTCTTTCTTATTAAATCTTGATCTCGACGTCCACGCCGGCGGACAGGTCGAGCTTCATGAGCGCGTCCACGGTCTGCGGGGTGGGGTCGACGATGTCGAGGACACGCTTGTGCGTGCGGATTTCAAACTGCTCGCGCGACTTCTTGTCGACGTGCGGCGAGCGGTTCACGGTGAACTTTTCGATCAGGGTCGGCAGCGGGATCGGACCGCGAACGGTCGCGCCCGTGCGCTTGGCCGTGTTGACGATTTCGCGCGTCGAAAAGTCGAGGACGCGGTGATCGAAGGCCTTGAGCCTGATGCGGATGCTTTGATCCATATCGGTCGTATTTCCCAAGCAGGCGAACCTGCGTCCCTGTGAACCATTTCAAAGACCGGAGGTCTTCAGGCCGAAGCCTTCAGAGTACGCACGTCCGCAAAAACGATCGGCCCACGCAGCGAACCGCGGAGGCCGTTGAAGTCCTGGGTCACTGCAAAGAACAGGTCCGAGGTCGTTCCTGCGCAACAAGAGTGGGGGCTTATGACCGCCGATTCCGATTTGGTCAAGCGGCGAAAACGTGGCGGACGCTGGGTTTACCCCGATCCGGTCGAATCCTGCCGCACGGACCGCCTCCCGCCCCCTCCTTATAACGGGCAAATGGATCGTGGTCCCGGCTATGCGGGCCGGAAAGCCCACTCCGCCCCCGTTTCTGACCCCGGATTCACAGTGCGCCGTTATGCCTACGCTTGTTCGCCGCAGCGTCGCCACAAAGCGTGGCCGTAGCGATACAGTTGCCGCAAGCGTCTGTTTTGTGACGGCTTTGTAATAGCGCGTCCAGCTTTGCCGTTGGTAGCAGAGCCGCCCCGCACCGACTCCCCGCGTGCGCCAATGGAAAACAAGAATGAAGTCTCTCTTCCTCGCCACGGCCGCCGTGGCTGCCTTCGCCGCCGCCCCCGCCCTGGCCCAGGAGCCGGTCGGTTCGGTCGGCCTGACGTATTCCGACAGCCAGATCGAGTTCGGTGGTCTGGACGCCGAGTCCGACAGCTACGCCCTCGACGGCGTGGTGGCTGTCCCCGCCTTCGGCCGCTGGACCTTCACCGCCGCCGCCAACGCCAGCCAGACCGACGACGGCGCCGATGACGACACCGCCTTCACGGGTACGGCCCACCTGACCACCCTGGCCGGTTCGGACCTGCGCATCGGCGGCTTCGTCGGCGCGTCCGACTACGCCGACGAGACGGCCCTGACCGCGGGCGCCGAAGTTCAGAAATACCTCGGCTCGGCCACCCTGACCGGCGTCGTCGCCTACACCAGCGCCGATGACAGCGATGTCGACGCCTGGTCGGTCGGTGCGGACGCCGCCTTCTATGTCATGCCGAACCTGCGCCTGAACGCGGGCATCGGCTATGTGACCGCCGACGCCGCCGGCTTCGACGTGGACGGCATGACCTACGGCGCCGGCGCCGAATACCAGATCGGCGGTACGCCCTTCTCGGTCACCGCCGGCTATTCGCACGCCGATGTCGAGGACATCGACGTCGACACCGTCTCGGTCGGCCTGCGCTACAGCTTCGGCGGCGGCCTGCAGGCGCGCGACCGCGCCGGCGCAGCTCTGCCGGGCTCGGGCGTCATGGGCCTGCTGGGCGCGCTGTAAGCGTTCCATCCTGCTGACGAAGGAAGCCCCGGCGGAGCGATCCGCCGGGGCTTTTTCGTGCGCGGACGCGGGACATGAAAAAGGCCCGGAGGGTTCCACGCTCCCGGGCCTTTCCCATTGCGGCGGCTGACAGGGAGGTCAGGCGCCGATGTGGATGTCTCCCACGCCGGCCACAGACCGGCTGACCGAACCGGTCGCCCGGGCGATGTTGACGTCCCCTGCCCCGGCCAGCGAGACCGACACGTCGCCGGCCACGCCCCCGAAGTCCACGTCGCCCACGCCGGCGATGTCGATGCTGAGCGTGGGCGCCGTGCCGGCCCGGACGGACACATCGCCCGCTCCGGCAAGGCTGATTTCCGTCGGTCCGTCGACGCGGGCGACGATTACGTCTCCGGCCCCCGACAGCGAGACCTCCAGATCCCGGGTGGCGCCGGCCGTGACCGTTCCGGCGCCGGCGATGCTGACTTCCAGCCCCGAGGAGGTTCCGGCGCGGATGTCGCCCGAGCCCGCGACGTCCAGAGAGACGCGACCGTCCGTATTGGCCACGTTCCAGTCGCCGCAGCCGGCGTTGCCCAGCTCGACCGAGGCCGCCCCCCGGCCCACCGATCCGAAGACCGCGCCGGAGGCCTCCACATTCACATTGCGGGGCGTGCGGATGACGATCAGGGGCGCGTCGGCCAGATTGACGCGGCCCACATTGCGGACCTCGACCGAGGCCCCCTCGCCCGGCGTCCGGGCGTTGTCGGGGCCCGAGCGGCAGTTGCGAAGGCTGTCGCCGCGGCCGAACAGGCTTCGACGTCCGCCAAGGCCGCCGTCTATGCGGACGTTGGCGCCGTCACGGGTCACATGCACGGCGGGCAGGCCGGAGGAGCCCTGCTCGATCTCGACGGCGATGTCGTTGCGGTCCTCGACCACCACGGCGACGCGGGCCACGGCGTGGCGGATGTCGACCTCGGGGCCGGGCTTGGCGAAGGCAGGACCGGCCAGGGCGGCGATGGCGACGGCGGATGCGATGGCGAGTTTCATTGCAGCGGTCTCTCTAGGAATATGAGTCTGGCGGGGGCGGCGCATCAGCGGTCGCGGCGGCTCTGGCGCACCGCCTGGCCGGCGACCACGATATCGCCTGACCCCATGATGCTCTGCGTGACGGCGCCCGTGGCGCCCCCGACGTTGATGTCGCCCGCGCCCATGATGTTGGCCTCGATGCTCGTGACCGTGCCGGGGATGTTGATGTCGCCCGAGCCCATGATGTTCGCCTCGACCGGGCCATCGACGCGGGTGGCGGTGATGTCGCCCGATCCCATGACGTTGGCCTCGAGCCCCCGCGTGGCGCCGGCCTGGATATCGCCCGAACCCATGATGCTGGCTTCCAGCCGGTTGGACGTACCGGCCCGCATGTCGCCCGATCCCATGATGGAGAGGGACATCGTCCCTTCGGTGTTGGCCACGGCCCAGTCGCCGCAGCCGCCGTTGTTCAGCTCGATCGAGGAGGCGTCGCGGCCGACGGCGCCGAACACGGCGCCGTTGTTCACATCGACTTCGACGGCGCGGGGCGTGCGGATGACGATAAGCGGGGCGTCGGCCAGTCTTACCGTTCCGATCTGACGGACCTCGACCGAGGCCCCCTCGCCCGGCTGACGCGCGCCCTCCGGGCCCGACTGGCAGTTGCGGACGGCGCTGTTGCCGAACAGGCCGCCCTTGAGGCCGCCGTGGATGACGACATCGTCGCCGCGGCGGCGCACCTGAAGGGCCGGAAGACCCGAGCTTCCCTGCTCGATCTCGACGCCGATGTCGGCGCGGTCCTCGACGATGACCACGACGCGCGCGACCGCATATTCGATCTTTGCGGACGGACCGTCACTGGCGGCGACGGGACCGGCGGCGGCGGCGAGCGCGGCGGCGATGGCGGCGGCGGCGGCGGCGATGGCGAGTTTCATGACGGCGTTCCCTCCCGGAATGTGACGGGAAGGTGCGACCGGCGACGCGCCGAGTCAGCTTAAATCGAGGTCATGACGCCATTGTAAGAAAGGCGCTCAGGCCCGCAGCGCGCCCGCGCCGTCGGCCGCGCCGATCTCGGGTTCGAAGTCGCGCTCGAAATGCGCGATGCGGCTTTTCAGCCCCCCGACCCGCTTCAGCGCCAGCGAGGCGGCCCAGCGGGCGGCCAGTTCGGGCGGCGTCATACGATCCGTCATGCGCGGCCGGGCGCCCCGGCTGCGCAGCACGGCGTTGGTATAGAGGGCCCCGTTCCTGAACCGCGACGGCCAGGTCTGGAAGTCCATCGACAGGGAGACGCAGAACCGGTCCAGATTCTCGACCCGGTGCGGGGCATAGATCGGCCAGGTCAGGGCCTGCCCCGGCTCCAGGTCCATGACCTGGGCGTCGGCCTCGAAGGCCAGCGAATAAGGCAGTTCCTCGGTCGTCTGGCGCGACACGACCTGTTCCATGTCCGCCTCGGCCAGATGGGCCTCGTCGCCCGGATAGACGAAGATCCGCTTGCGGCCGCGCATGTGGAAAAGCACCACCCCCGCCGCGTCGAAATGATAGGGCACCCGCGCCTTGGGCGACGACAGGATCAGCTGGCCGGCGTTGCGCACCGCCCTCAGGCCCGGATATGCGCCCTGCACCTTGCGGAACTCTTCCATGGCCGCGGCCCACAGCTCGGGCCAGCCGGTCTCGACCTCGCGCAGATTGACCCACAGCCGGCCTTGCTGGATCGCCGCCAGCAGTTCCTCGCCGTTCAGCCGCCCGCGTGCGCCCGTGCGCAGCGAGACCTGTCCGTCATCGTCGTAGTCGTACAGATTGATGTCGAACAGATGGGCCGGATAGCGATCCAGCACCGCCGCCAGCGCCTCGTCCGAGGCGAAGCCTTGCTCGATCAGGCTGTGCGGATGGACCTCGGCCTGTTTGATCGGGCCGGAATAGCGGGTGCGCGTGTCGGTCATGGAGTGTCTCAGGCCGGAACGGGTCGGGTCGACGTCGCCCGGGCCTTTGCAAGCGCCGCGCCTGCCGCCTGCATCGCCCCCTTCAGGCGGGCGCCCGAGGAGGTTTCACAGGCCTCGATGGCCGCCCAGCGCCGCCGGACGCTGGTTCGCAGCCGTTGGCCGCGCTCGCCCAGAACGCCGACCGCGGCTCCGCTGACCGCCGCGCCGAGGCCCGGCTTCAGCACCACGGCCTCGCGCACGATCCGCGCGCCGTTGCAGAAGTATTTCTTGTAGTGCTCGCCCTCGAAGCCGAAGTCGAAGGTGCGATAGCCCAGCTCCGACGCCAGCCGCATGGTGTCCATGCTCAGCAGGATCCCCGGCGAGCAGCGCGCCAGCGCGGGGTCATAGCCGGGGAACCAGAAATGGTACTGGTCGCCCGCGTGCAGCGAATATTCGATCGCCGTCAGCCGGTCGCCGGCCCACAGACCCGCCATGGAGGCGCCGAAGCCGTCGCGGTCTTCCTTCAGCAGGGCGTGCAGCAGATCCACGGTCCAGCCGCAGGCGAAGATGTCGTGCCGCGACGTGCGTTTGTACTGGTCCCGCTTCAGATCGATCAGCCAGTCCAGCAGGGCGGGGTCGCGCAGGCCGCGCTCGACCCGCAGGGGCCCGAGTTCGGCCTCCATGCTGCGGCGCGCGCGTTCCTTGTCCTTGAAGAATTTGCCCTGGTTCGACCGGCGGTCGGCGTACCAGCCGGCATAGCCGCCCTCGCCCAGTTCGACCTGGACCGTACGCCGGTCCTCGCCGAGGCCGGTCTCGCCGACCCAGGCCGTCACGTTCAGCCGGGTCGCGCCCAGCACTCGCGAAACCTCCTCCAGCGAAGGCGCCTGACCGGGGAAGGCGATGACGCCGTGATAGTCGTTCATCGGCGCGGCCAGCGGCTGCAGCGCCCCGCCGCGCCGCTGATGCGGGAAGAAGCCAACGATGTCCCCGCCGCGCGAGAACACCGCCACAGCCGCGTCCGGACTGATGCGGCCCGCGACCTGGGCGAACTCGGGTCGGAAATAGGGGCTGTTCAGCGCCGGGTCGGCCGCCAGCATGTCGCACCACAACGCCCACCGGGCCTCGCCCAGCGCGTCGATCGCAACGATTTCCACCTCAAGCGCAGCCATTCGATCGTCCTGTGACGCATCCCTGACGGACCGCCTCCAACCGTGCGTCTCTAACCCGCCGCCCGTTTCGGCCGGGTGAGCGTTCATGGTGAACGGCGTGTGACCGGGAGCCCCGGGGCCCGCGAGGCGTTGCCTTTGCAGAACCGCCATCAGCCCGGAGCCTTCCATGACCGATCCGAACCGTCCCCCGACCCGCGAGACCGAGACCGAGGACCAGCGCACACCGGCGCGCGAAGGCCAGCCGCCTCGCCCGGCGACCGAGCCCCGCGGATCGGAAGGCTCGTCCAACTCGGGCGAGACCGCGACCGACCCGGCGACCGGCAAGCCGAACCCCTGAATGGAACGCGCGGCGCGGTGAGGGATTGGGTCCGGGCCCCCTCAAACACCCGGATTGCCATGTCGCTTCGTCTGATCCTCGCCTCCGCCAGCCTCATCGTCCTTGCCGCCTGCGGCGCGCCGGACCCCGAACAGCCGGATCAGGCTGCGCCGTCGGCACAGGCGCCCGCGCCCCAGGCCGGCGCCGCCGTCCTGACCGCCGCCCAGATCGAGGCGGGCGTGCCGCAAGCCGCGGCGGCTCCGGGCGCTGCGCCCCCCTCCACCGCGCCCGCCCCGGCGACCGGCGAGGCCGGGACCGGACCCGCCGCGACCGCGCCCGACCCCGGTCTTGTGCGGCTCCAGGTCCTGCTGGACCGGACACCGTTCTCTCCCGGCATGATCGATGGTCTGGCGGGCGACAACACGCGTCAGGCCATCGCCGCCTATCGCAAGGCCAACAATCTCGGCTCGGGCGACGCGGCCGACGCCGCCTTGCTGCAGCATCTCGCCGCCGCCGACACCTCCCGGGTGATGACGCAATATGTGACGACCGCCGAGGATGTCGCCGGGCCGTTCAGCCCTGCCGCGACGGGCGAACTGGCCGACATCGCCCGCGCCGGGACGAACTTCACCAGTGCCCGCGAGCGGTTGGCCGAACGTTTCCACATCACCGAAGCCCTGCTTCAGGGCCTCAATCCCGGCGTCGATTTCCGCCGCGCCGGCCAGACCATCGTTGTGCCGGCGGTGACCAATACGCCGCTGGCCGGCGTCGCCCGCATCGTCATCGACAAGACCGAGCGCTCCGCCCGCGCCTTCGACGCCTCCGGCAAACTGCTGGGCTTCTATCCCGCCACGATCGGCTCCAGCGAACGCCCCGCTCCGTCGGGCACGGTCACCGTGACCGGCGTCGCGCCCGAACCCGACTACACCTACGATCCGAAACGGGTCACCTATGACCGGGGCGACGAGAAGGTCGTCGTCCCCGCCGGCCCCAACAACCCGGTCGGCACGGTCTGGATCGACCTGTCGCGCGACACCTACGGCATCCACGGCTCGCCCGATCCGTCCAAGATCGGCAAGACCGCCTCGAACGGCTGCGTCCGCCTTACCAACTGGGACGCCGAACAGCTGGCCGCCGGGGTCAAGCCGGGCGTGGTGGTGCAGTTTATCTGACCGTCAGCTGATCAGCAGGGTCTCGGTCGGCCACAGCACATGGTGCCGCCGGTCGTCCCCTGCGCCCGTGGTGCAACGCGCGCGGCTCAGGCGGATCAACCCGTCTGAGTCCCGCAGCACCATCCCGGCGTCGCTGACGCTGCGGACGCAGGACCAGTGGCAGTGGCGGCCGGTCAGGCTGATCAGGACAGAGCCCGGCCCGTTCTCGTCGACATGATCGCGGACAGCATCCCAGTAGCAGTCCAGCGTCACGGGCTCGCTGTTGAAGGCCCGCTTATGGGTGAACGGCAGGCCGGTCTCGTCCTCGACATACATATGCGCGCGGCGCAGCAGCTTGCGCAGGGTCTGGACGCCCATCCCCTCGCCGGCCAGCGCGCCGGCCAGATCGCCCTCGGTCGCCAGTTCCTCGCACAGCACGCGGAACAGCGCCCGGTGATGGTCGGGCTTCAGCCGGCTGTCCCAGGTCGCGCAGACCTCATGGGTGCTGTTGATGATGGCGTAGATGCCGCACAGCGTATCCAGGCTGCCCTGTCTGAACATGTCGCCCCCCGCGAATCCCCGCCCCCAGCGGTACAGCAAAAACCCCGCCGGAGTGATCCGGCGGGGCTTCTGTTACGCGTTACTGGATCGAACGATTACTCGTTGATCTTGGACACCACGCCGGCGCCGACGGTGCGGCCGCCTTCACGGATGGCGAAGCGCAGCTTCTCTTCCATGGCGATCGGGGTGATCAGCTCGACGTTCAGCTCGGCGTTGTCGCCGG
>NZ_LMFL01000008.1:0-1136 GCF_001426805.1 Brevundimonas sp. Root1423 | reverse complement strand
CTTGGTGCCGCGCAGCARCACGCCGACGTTGTCGCCCGCCTGGCCCTGGTCCAGCAGCTTGCGGAACATYTCCACGCCCGTGCAGGTCGTCTTCTGGACSGGRCGGATGCCGACGATCTCGACTTCCTCGCCGACCTTGACGATGCCGCGCTCGACCCGGCCCGTGACCACGGTGCCGCGGCCCGAGATCGAGAACACGTCTTCCACCGGCATCAGGAACGGCAGGTCCAGCGGACGCGCCGGCTGCGGGATGTAGTCGTCGACCGTCTGCATCAGCTTSAGCACCGACTGCTCGCCGATCTCCGGGTTCACGCCGTCGGTCGCGGCCTTGGCCGAACCCGCCGTGATCGGAATGTCGTCGCCCGGGAACTGGTACGAGCTCAGCAGCTCGCGCACTTCCATCTCGACCAGCTCCAGCAGCTCGGCGTCGTCCACCAGGTCGACCTTGTTCAGATAGACCACCAGAGCCGGCACGCCGACCTGACGGGCCAGCAGGATGTGCTCGCGCGTCTGCGGCATCGGGCCGTCAGCGGCCGAAACCACCAGGATGGCGCCGTCCATCTGCGCGGCGCCCGTGATCATGTTCTTCACATAGTCGGCGTGGCCGGGGCAGTCGACGTGCGCATAGTGACGGGCGGCCGTCTCATACTCGACGTGCGCCGTGTTGATCGTGATGCCGCGCGCCTTCTCTTCCGGAGCCGCGTCGATGTCGGCGTAGTTCATCGCCTTGCCGCCGCTGGCCTTGGCCAGAACCATCGTGATCGCCGCCGTCAGCGTCGTCTTGCCGTGGTCAACGTGACCAATCGTGCCGATGTTGCAGTGCGGCTTGTTACGTTCGAACTTTTCCTTGGCCATTCTCTTCTCTCCGTCCCCTGAACAGGGGGCTTTGTCCTAGTGTTTCAGGGGGTGATTTAAGCGGAATACTTCTTGATCACTTCGTCGGCGACGTGTTGCGGCACCGGCTCGTAGTGGTCGTACTGCATGGTGAAGGCCGCGCGGCCCTGCGACATGCCGCGAAGCGTGTTCACATAGCCGAACATGTTGGCCAGCGGCACGAAGGCGTTCACGACGGTGGCGTTGCCGCGCATGTCCTGGGCCGCGCTGACTCCCGGCGCCGATCCGCTGCTGAAACCCTT
>NZ_LMFL01000007.1:0-64928 GCF_001426805.1 Brevundimonas sp. Root1423 | reverse complement strand
AGCAGCTTCTCCTTCAGGCCGCCGATGGCGGTGACCCGGCCGCGCAGGGTGATCTCGCCGGTCATGGCGATGTCCTTGCGGATCGGGATGCCGGTCAGGACCGACACCATGGCCACGGTCATGGCCACGCCGGCCGACGGACCATCCTTGGGCGTCGCGCCGTCCGGCACGTGCACGTGGATGTCCGTCTTCTCGAACGCCGGCGGCTTGACGCCGATGCTGAGCGAACGGGCCCGGACGTAGGAGGCGGCGGCGGAGATGGACTCCTTCATCACTTCCTTGAGGTTGCCGGTCACGGTCATGCGGCCGCGGCCCGGCATCTTGATGGCCTCGATCGTCAGGATCTCGCCGCCGAACTCGGTCCAGGCCAGGCCGGTGACGATGCCGACCTGATCCTCTTCGTCCGTCTCGCCGTAGCGGAACTTACGAACCCCCGCGAACTCGGCCAGCTTGGCCTCGTCTATGGTGATCGAGAGGGTCTTGTTCTTGGACATCTCGCGCACCGACTTGCGCGCCAGACCACCCAGAGCGCGTTCCAGCGACCGAACGCCGGCTTCCCGCGTGTAGTAGCGGATCAGGTTGCGGATCTGCTCGTCCGGGACGATGCCGTCACCTTGGGCAGGACGTGCCGTTTGGCGATCTCGACCTTCTCGTCCTCGGTGTAGCCGCTGACCCGGATGATCTCCATCCGGTCCATCAGGGGCTGGGGCATGTTCAGGCTGTTGGCCGTGGTCACGAACATGACGTTGGACAGGTCGTAGTCGACCTCGAGATAGTGGTCGCCGAACGCATTGTTCTGCGCCGGATCCAGCACCTCCAGCAGGGCCGAGGACGGGTCGCCGCGCCAGTCGGCGCCCAGCTTGTCGATCTCGTCCAGCAGGATGAAGGCGTTGGTCGTCTTCACCTTCCTCATCGACTGGATGATCTTGCCCGGCATGGAGCCGATGTAGGTCCGGCGGTGGCCGCGGACCCAGCGACATGCGGATGTATTCCCGGCCGGTGGCCTTGGCGATCGACTTGGCCAGCGAGGTCTTGCCGACGCCCGGAGGGCCGACGAGGCACAGGATAGGGCCCTTCAGGCTGTTGGTGCGCGACTGCACCGCCAGATACTCGATGATCCGTTCCTTGACCTTCTCGAGGCCGTAGTGGTCCTCCTCAAGGATGGCCTCGGCCTTGTCCAGGTCGATGGGCTTCGACTTGGCCTTGCCCCACGGAATCGACAGCAGCCAGTCGAGGTAGTTCCGGACCACCGTCGATTCCGCCGACATCGGCGACATATTGCGCAGTTTCTTGACCTCGGCCTCGGCCTTGGTGCGGGCTTCCTTGGACAGGCGCGTCTTAGATAATATTCGCGCTGGGTCTTCTCCATCTGGCGCTTCACGCGCGAGCGGATCTTCTTCTCGACCTGCAGGACGGAGATCTCGCCCTCCATCAGGCCGTAGACCTTCTCCAGGCGCGATGGCACGGCGATGGTTTCCAGCAGCCCCTGCTTGTCGGCGATCTTGACCGACAGGTGGGCGGCGACGCTGTCCGCCAGCTTGGACGGGTCGGTGATCTGGGGGATGGAGCTGAGGGCCTCGGGCGGGACCTTCTTGTTCAGCTTCACATAGTTTTCGAACTGCTCGATCACCGCGCGCAGCAGGGCTTCCGACTGGGCGGGCTCGCCCGGATCGTCAGCGATCTCGACGGCCTCGGCCTCGAAATACTCKGTGCGGTCGGTGAATTTGGTCAGGYGCGCGCGGCTCTTGCCCTCGACCAGCACCTTGACGGTSCCGTCGGGCAGTTTGAGCAGCTGCAGGACAGTGGCCAGAACGCCGATCGGATAGATGGCGTCGGCGGACCCTTCATGATCTCGTCGAGCGCCTTGACCGACTTCTCGCGCCCCACGAACAGCGGCACGACCATATGCGGAAAGACGACGATGTCTCTCAGCGGCAAGACGGGCAGGGTTTTTGTCTCGGACATTGATGCGTACTTTCTACGGGGTCCTCGTTGATCTCGGACCCGCCGCGTCGTCGTTGGAAGCGCCTGTGCCCCGCGGTTTCGACTCGGCCCGCCAACTGGCGGCCTTCGATTGAGTATGTGGTTCTGCGCACGCCGGGTTCAAGCGTCGCCGGTGCGGGTGGCCGGTTTCCATCCACAAGCGCTCAAGCTGCATGCGTGAGCGCTCGCGACGGAAAGATGTCGCGAAAATCATGCGCTTGACGCAAGGAGGCGGCCGAAACTCGCCTTTAAGGGCGTGTGGCGCAGAGGCATCAGCGGGCGCGCCGCGCAACTCCCGGCCAGCTTGGCCGTTGGGATTGGGCAATCCGGGAGGAACCCAATCATGCGAACACTGATCATCTGCGCCGCCGGCGCCCTGGCGCTGGCCGCCTGTCAGAAGCCGGCCGAGGACACCGCCGAAGCCCCCGCCGCGGCCGACGCTGCGATCGAGGCCACCGCCACTGACGCGACGGGGGATTCTGCGTCCGCCTCGTCCGCCGGGACCACGTCGTCAGGGTCCGGGTCCCGCTCCACATCGGGCTCGGCCACAGCGGCCGGCGCCGCGCCGGCCGACACGACCGGATCGGCTCCAGGCAACGACGGCATGATGTCCGGCCCCAGCCCGGCCGTCCGCGACGCGGCCAAGGAGAAGGCTGAGGAAACCAATCTGCATCCCGCCAACTAGGGCCGGGCTTCAGGCAAGGAAAAAGGGCGGGCCCATCGCTGGACCCGCCCTCATTTCATTCCGATCCTCGGATCAGGCGGCGCTGTCGGGCGCGGCGGTCTTCTTGGACTTGGTCTCCGAGTAGATCAGCAGCGGCTGGGCCTTGCCCTCGATGACCTCGGCATTGACGACGACTTCCTCGACGCCCTCGAAGGTGGGCAGTTCGAACATCGTCTCCAGCAGGATGCCTTCCAGAATGGAACGCAGGCCGCGGGCGCCGGTCTTGCGGGTGATGGCCTTCTTGGCCACCGCCGTCAGGGCGTCGTCGGTGAACGTCAGATCGACATTCTCCATCTCAAACAGGCGCTTGTACTGTTTGACCAAGGCGTTCTTCGGCTCGGTCAGGATGGTGACCAGCGCTGTCTCGTCCAGGTCTTCCAGCGTCGCCAGAACGGGCAGACGGCCGATGAACTCGGGCGCATCAGATCGTCCGGCTCGACGCCCTTGAGGATGTCGCCCGTGCGGCGTTCGTCGATTTCCTTGACCTTGGCGCCGAAGCCGATCGAGGCCCCGTCGCCGCGCGCCGCGATTACCTTCTCAAGGCCGGCGAAGGCGCCGCCCACGATGAACAGGATGTTGGCGGTGTCGACCTGCAGGAACTCCTGCTGAGGATGCTTGCGGCCGCCCTGAGGGGGGACGGAGGCGACGGTGCCTTCCATGATCTTAAGCAGGGCCTGCTGCACACCCTCGCCCGAGACGTCGCGGGTGATCGAGGGGTTGTCCGACTTGCGCGAAATCTTGTCGATTTCATCGATGTAGACGATGCCGCGCTGGGCCCGTTCGACATTGTAGTCGGACGACTGCAGCAGCTTCAGGATGATGTTCTCGACGTCTTCACCGCGTCGGCCATGGTGAAGGGCACGTCGATGATGCGCGCCAGCGTCTGGGCAAGCAGCGTCTTGCCCGAGCCGGTCGGCCCGATCAGCATGATGTTCGACTTGGCCAGTTCGACGTCGTTGTTCTTCGTCGCGTGGTTCAGGCGCTTGTAGTGGTTGTGGACCGCCACCGAGAGCACCTTCTTGGCGTGGCTCTGGCCGATCACATAGTCGTCAAGAACCTCACGGATTTCCTTGGGCGAAGGAACGCCGTCCTTGGCCTTGGAGAACGAGATTTTGTGCTCTTCACGGATGATRTCCATGCASAGYTCGACGCATTCATCGCAGATGAACACGGTCGACCTCGTGCTGGCTCTTCCCGCAGAAAGAGCAGTAGAGCGTGCTTTTGGCGTCTGTGCCGGCGGCTTTGGTCATCGAGCCTTCTCACTCCCGCGGTTCGCCCCGATATGAGACGAAACGCGCTTCCTTCGCGTTGATTCCCGAACACTGGGCGCAAAGGTCTTCAAAAATTGACAATCACCCATACGGACGCCGGCCACAACCCCGACCAAGCGTGGCCGGAGCGTGAAACGGACGGTTCACTGTTGAGGGAAATCGCGGCGAATGTCTGACATGGGAAACCCCACACTGGTTCGCCAGTCTCCTCGCAAGGATCAGGCCATCGTGGCCTTCGATTTCGACGGAACACTGACAATTCGCGACAGCTTCACCCAATTCCTGCGGTGGCGGGCGGGCGCCGGGGGCTGGTTCCTGGGCCTGACGCGCATGGCGCCGGATCTGGCGGCCTATGCCGGCGACCGCGATCGCGGTCGGCTGAAGGCGGCCTCGGTGCGGGAATTTCTCAAGGGCGTGCCCCGCAGCCAGCTGGAAGCGGATGCGGAGGCCTTCGCCGGTCAGGTCTGGCCCGGCTTCATGCGCTATGACGCCCTCGCCTGCTGGAAGGACTGGGGCGCAAGGGGCGCATTTCGCGTCATCGTGACGGCATCGCCGGAAACGACCGTCGCGCCGTTCGCGCAGAGACTGCAGGCCGACGCCCTGCTCGGCACGCCGCTGGTGTTCGACGCCGACAACCGCGTCACCGGCGCCTTCGCCGGCCCCAACTGCCGGGGCGAGGAAAAGGTGCGTCGGCTAAGGGAGGCTTTCGGACCCGATGTGAAGCTGGCCGCCGCCTACGGCGACACATCCGGCGACACCGAGATGCTGGCCATCGCCGCAGAACCGGGATTCCGGGTCTTCAAGGAACGGTCCTGACGGTCAGCGACCGTCGGCGTCGACCTCGAACACGACGGCCTTGCCGCGCGACGTCGGGTTCCACCCCGCCTCGATCGAGGCCGTCACGGCGTTGCGGATGCTGTCGAGATTGATCCGCTGCGTCTCCATGTCCGGCCGGCCGTTCGGCCGCATCGGCATGGGAAACTGGATCACCGCCTCGCGCTGGAAATCCTTCAGGCGCAGGCTCACGGCCATCCCGTCCCACTTGCCGCCGGCCAGCGGCCGGGGCTGGCGCCGGATCGCCCATTCGTAGATCTCGCCGTCGACCTCAACGGTCCCGCTGGTTTCGCGCGTGATGTCCATGGTCGCCTGATAGCACAAAAGAAAAAGGGCGCACCGGTCACGGCGCGCCCTTCCCTCATTCCCTGCGGCGCCCGGTCAGACCGTCTTGACGCCGTCGCCCTCGGCCTGCTCACGGCGGTCGTAGACGTGGTCGACGATGCCCCAGGCCTTGGCTTCCTCGGCGCTCATGAAGTGGTCGCGGTCGAGGGTCTTCTCGACTTCCTCATAGGTCCGGCCGGTGTGGTGGACATAGATCTCGTTCAGGCGGCGCTTGGTGTAGCGGATGTCCTCGGCGTGGCGCTCGACGTCCGAGGCCTGACCGCGGAAGCCGCCCGAGGGCTGGTGCACCATGATCCGCCGGCCGAGGCGGCCATGCCCATGCACACCGTCGAAACCGGCGAGCGGATGTATTGCATGGTGTCGTAGATCGCGAGCGCCGAGGTCACCTGACCGCCGGGGCTGTTGATGTACATGCTGATTTCCTTCTTCGGGTTCTCCGATTCCAGGAACAGCAGCTGGGCGCAGATCAGCGACGCCATGCCATCCTCGAAAGGCCCGGTCAGGAAGATGATCCGCTCGCGCAGCAGACGCGAGAAGATGTCGAAGGCCCGCTCGCCCCGGCTGGACTGCTCCACCACCATGGGGACGAGGTTCATGTTTATCATTTCGATCGGATCGCGCATTCAGGCCTTCTCGGGATGCTTCTGGACGCGACTCGGTGATCGCCGTCCTGTTGGACAGGATATCGTCTTGCCAGAGCGTTGACGCAAGGCGGGAGCGTTCAACCGCCCGAGGCGGCTCAGCCGCCGTCATCCTCGGCGGCAGACGCGCGCCGCAGGCTGCGCATCAGATAATAGCTCTGGTCGCTGTTCCGGATCCGCTCCGATGGACCGCTGTAGAGTCCCCGCAGATAGGCGCGGTCCCAGCCGGTCAGACCAGGATATCCCGCCGGATCATCGAACAGGTTCAGGATGGTGGCGTACCCTGCGGTGTCGGCGTCGGGATCGACCTGGGCGAGGGAGATCATCGCGATATAGTCGGCCAGTTGCGGCAGCATCAGGCCTGAGACCTGATCGATGTCCACGACGATGACCACCCTTCGGAGATCGTCGCGCACCCACCGACCCTTGTTCACCAGCCCCTCGCCGCGGACAAAGGGTGCCGCAGGATCGCCGGGAAGGCGGATGCCGGGATCGCCGGTCTCCGCATTGATGGGCAGGCTGACGTGCCACCAGCGAACAGGCTTGTCGGTCGCCTCGAACGCCTCCAGCGCAAGATTGCCGCGATCAAGCCCGCCCACGCCGATGCGGAAAAGCCGCCGCTGATTCTCGACCATGCCGGCGCTCATGGCCCGGGCGTCTCCGGAGAAGACGACCAGTATGTTGGGACGGCATCCCGGATCCCCGGGACGCAGGCCATGATCCATCGCCAGCGCCGAGACCCGGTCCGCGAAAGCCTGGGCCGTTTCAGGGCGGAGGTTCATCACCCCGACGCAGACGCCGCCTCTCCAGCGCGCCAGCCCGCGACGGCGCGGCGGCGCGGACACCTCATCGACGAACTCGCGGGTCAGTTCCTCGAGCCGCCGTCCCTCGACGAGGACGTCTTCCAGAGCGACCGGTTCCTGGGTTTCGGCAGGCGATGCCTGCGGTTCCTGCGGGGCCCCCTGCGTCAGAACCAGCGCAGCCATCAGAGCGACAATCGACATCGCAGCCCTCCCTCGCGGCCTCCCGCCGCGCCCGGTTTGGTAGCATGAAACACGCGACGCGGGAACGTCTGGCGCGGCGTCAGTCCGGTTCGGCCGTCCGCGCGCCGTTCAGCATCAGATCGACGATCTCCGCGCCTCTCGCGTTTGCGCCGACGCTGTTCTGTTCGGCGCTGTACAGGGCGTTCAGATAATCCCTGTCCCAGGATGTCAGCCCCGGCGTCGTCGGGTCCCTGAACACGTTCAGGACCGTGTCAAAGGCCGCCACATCCGCCTCGGGATCCACCTGCGACAGCGACACGAGCGCGCAGTAGTCCGCCAGCTGCGAGAAGGAGAGGCCCGTCACCTTGTTCATGTCGACGATGATGATGGCCTTGAGCAGGTCGTCGCGGATGTCGGTGCGCAGGCGCGATGCGCGCGAGATGGCGATCACCGGCGCGTTTTCGCCCGGCAGGCGGGTCGCGAGATCTCCGGTTTCAGAATCGATGGGCGCGCTGACGTGCCACCACCGGATCGGCGCGTCGGAATTTCTGAAGGCCTCCAGCGCCCGACGCGACCGGGTCATGCCGGATCCGCCGGGGTTGAAGGCCCGCGGACGCGCATCGACGATGGCGTCCGCAACAGCGCGTCCGTCATCCACGGCGACGATCAGAACATTTGGGCGGCAGCCCGGCTCGCCCGCGCTCAGGCCCAGTTCGCGCGCGACGTCGGACGTGCGATCCACGATGTACTGGGCGGCTTCGCTGCGCAGGTTGACGACGCCGATGCAGACCGGGCCGTTCCAGCGGGCGGGTCCGCGGTCTCCGGCCGGTGCGGCGACCTCGCCCACGAAATCCTGCACCAGATCCCGCAGACGGCCGCCTTCGACAACCACGTCTTCAAGGGTCGTGGGGGTCTGGGTCGTCCGATCCTGCGCCGGTGCGGGCGCCGTCTGGGGCTGCATCATTGCCAGCGACATCGCCGCCGCCGTCATCCAGTCGAGCATCGTGCAACTCCGCATCAGCCGACATCCCCGATGGCGGCGTGGAACCCTCGCTCCCGGGTCGAGCACCGTCAATCAGGTCAACGCCCGGGATGCGGGAGCCTCACGCCCGGCGGCGAACGGCGATGCTAGCGCTCCCCCTCCGGCGACCCCTGGCGGGTGCGGGCCATGACGCGCGTCACAGCCTCAAGCTGGGCGCCGGGCTGCTGCTGGTCGAGGTGGGCGTCATACAGCGCCTGCAGGTATGATCGGTCCCAGTCGGTCAGCCCCGACGGCGCGCCCGGACCGTCGAACAGGTTCAGGATGGTGTCGTACCCGGACGTGTCCGCGTCCGGATTGACCTGAGCGAGGGCGACCATGGCGACATAGTCGCTCAGGGGCCCGATGCTGGTCCCGCTCGCCCGGTTGAAGTCCACAATGACGAAGACCCGCTGCAGGTCGTTCCGCAGCTCGGTCCGAAGGCGCGAGCCGGTTTCACCCGACGATGCTCCCGGCGCCCCTCCGGGCAAGCTGACAGCCGCCTGCTCGCTGTAGGTGTTGACCGGAAGGCTGATATGCCACCAGCGCACCGGCTCATCCGCAGCCTGAAAGGCCTCCAGAGCGCTGCGGCTCCGGTTGGCGCCGGTGACATTCGTCAGGAACAGGCTGGACCGGGCGCCGACCATGGCGCGGGCCATTTCGTCGCCGTCCGCGGCGGCGACGACCAGCACATTGGGCCGGCAACCCGGGCTGCCGGTTTCGACCCCGATCTCACGCGCGATCTCCCCGACCCTCTGGACCATGAACCGCGCCAGCGGGGGCCTCAGGTACGCCACGCCGACGCACAGCCTGCGGTCCCACCGGGCGGGGCCGAAGCCGGGCAAGGGATCGGCAACCTCGTCCACGAAGGTTCGGACGATCTCCTCCAGCGGCCGGTTCTCCACCGTGACGTCCGGAAGCTGCGTCGGTTGTTGGGGCGCGGTCTGCGGCGCGCCAAGCGCGATCGCTGCGGCCGCCACGGCAATGGGTCCAGCCACCAGCGTGTCTCCTGCGAGCTACGTTGTCCCTGACGCGGGCGGCACATTGCTCCAGATCGCCCTGAACACGAGACGGGCCGCCGCTGCGATCGCAACGGCGGCCCGGAAATCGTCGGATCGAACGACCGATCAGATGTCGTCGTCTTCCTTGAGCAGCTCTTCCTTGGTGATCGGCGTATCGGTCACCTTGGCGGTGTCAAAGATCAGGTCGCAGACCTTTTCCTCATAGATCGGGGCGCGCATCTGGGCGGCGGCGTTCGGGTTCTGGCGGTAGAAGTCCAGCACCTGACGCTCCTGACCCGGATAGTTGCGGGCCTCGTTCATGATGGCGTTGTTCAGCTCCTGATCGGTGACCTGGACGTTGTTGGCGCGGCCGATCTCGGCCAGCACCAGACCCAGACGCACACGGCGCTCGGCGATCTTCTGGTACTCTTCCTTGAGCTTCTTCTCGGACTTCTTGGCGTCGTCCTCGGGCAGGCGGCCGGCTTCCTTGTCGGCCTGGACCTGCTGCCAGATGCCGTCGAACTCGGCCTCGACCATCTTGGGCGGCAGAGCGAAGTCGTGGGCCTTGTCCAGGGCGTCCAGCAGCGAGCGCTTCAGCTTGAAGCGGGCGGCGCCGACGTATTGCTGGTTCAGGTTGGTGCGCAGCAGTTCCTTCAGCTTGTCCAGCGACTCGATGCCGATGCGCTTGGCGAAGTCCTCGTCGACCACGGCGGGTGCCTCGGCCTTGATGGCCTTGACCTTGACGTCGAAGGTCACGGCCTTGCCGGCCAGATGAGCGGCCTGGTAGTCCTCGGGGAAGGTCACGTTCAGGACCTTCTCCTCGCCGACCTTGGCGCCCTTCAGCTGCTCTTCGAAGCCCGGGATGAAGCGGTTGGAGCCGATCACCAGCTGGGTGTCCTCGGCGGCGCCGCCTTCGAAGGGCTCGCCGTCCAGCTTGCCCAGGAAGTCGATGGTGACCTCGTCGCCGTCGGCGGCCTTCACGGTCTTGCCGGTCTTTTCGACATACGACTTGGCCTGGCCGGCCAGTTCGGTCAGGGCCTCGTCCAGATCGGCGTCCGACGCTTCATAGGTCGGGCGTTCCAGCTTCAGCTTCTTGATGTCGGTCGGGGTGAAGTCGGGCATGACCTCSARGGCCATTTCRTAGGCCAGGTCYTCSGTSCCKGCGATGACCTTGTCCATGTCSGAGGTCAGCTTCATCTCGGCGGGGGCGGCCGGACGCACCTTGGCGTCGTCGAGGGCCTTCTGGCTCGAGCTGTTCAGCGCGTCATTGACGATTTCGCCCATCAGGTCGCGGCCGAAGGTCTTCTTGACGTGCGACATCGGGACCTTGCCGGGACGGAAGCCCTTCAGCTTCATCTGCGGCGCGACTTCCTTCAGCTTGGCGTCCAGCTTCTGGTTCAGCTCGGCGACGGGGATGGTCACCGCGATGACGCGGCTGAGACCTTCGTTGGACTTTTCGACAACTTGCATGGCCGGGATTCTGACGCTCTGTGGCGGCGCCATTGAGGCAGGCGCTGCGCGGTGTGGGTAAAGCAACAAGGGCCGCCCTTTGGAGGCGGCGCCTTTGAAGCCCGCCCTTATGTCGATGACGGTCCCAAAGGTCAACGTGAGACGCGGCCAAGGATGGTTTCGGTCGGGACGGAGGCGCGCTATCTGGACGCCATGAGCTCCTCCCCTCCCCCAATCGGCGTCGCCGTCTTCCCGGTCACGCCCCTGCAGCAGAACTGCACCCTCGTCTGGTGCCGCAACACCCTGAAGGCGGCGATCATCGATCCGGGCGGTTCGGTGGACGCCCTGCTGGCGGCGGTGGCGAAACAGGGGCTGACGCTCGACGCGATCTGGATCACCCACGGGCACCTCGATCACGCCGGCGGTGCGGCCGAGATGCAGGAGAAGACCGGGCTCGACATCATCGGCCCGCACCCGGACGACCAGTTCTGGATCGAGGGCATCCCGGTGCAGGGCCAGCTCTACGGCCTGCCCGACGCCCGCACCTTCACCCCGACCCGATGGCTGGCCGATGGCGACACGCTGACGCTGGGTGACACGAGCTGGGAAGTCTACCACTGCCCGGGGCATACGCCGGGGCATGTGATCTTCTTCAACCGCGCGGCCCGCTTCGCCCAGGCGGGGGACGTGCTCTTCCAGGGTTCGATCGGCCGCACCGACTTTCCGCGCAGTGACCACGCCAGTCTGCTGAACGCCATCACCACCAAACTCTGGCCTTTGGGCGATGACGTCGCCTTCGTGCCGGGCCACGGCCCCACCTCCACCTTCGGAGCCGAGCGGCGCAGCAATCCCTTCGTCTCCGACGAGGCGATGCGCCGGGCGCCGATCGCGCGCCCGGCGTCGGGTCCGTCCTAGCGCGCGGCCAGCAGGCCGATCACCACGCCGATGCCGAGCGCATAGAGCGTCGCCTTGAGCGGCTCGGCCTCGACGACGCCGCGCAGGCGGTCGGCCCGGGTCTGGCCCCAGTCACGCGCGTGCACAGCGTCCTCGCGGATCGCCTGCCTCAGCGGGCGGGCGCCGAAGGTGCGATTTTCAGCATCCGCCAGAATCTCGTCAGCGCGACGGTCGAGGGCGGCCGTCGAGCCGTCGGCGGCGTCCTCGATATCCTCGCTATTGGTCGGGCCGGTGTAGGTCTCGGTCATGGCGGGCTCCTGCAGCTTGGGTTCAGCCCGTCAAACCGCCGCGCGGCGAGGCGGTTCCGGGCAAAACGTCGCGCTCCCGAAACGTGATTGAACAGCGCTGCGGTACGGGACGTTTCCTTTCCCGAGAAGGAGACCGCGATGACCTATATCGAGCCCGACACGCCCGACGGCCAGCCCGAGATCATGCCGCCCGATACGCCCGGTCCGGACTACGAACCGGGCGGCGTCCCACCCGAAGATCCGGGCGGCATGCCCGAGGAAATACCGCAGCAGGATATCCCCGGAGGCGAGCCCGGAGACTCCCGTCCGTACGGCTGATGAAGACGCAAACTCTGTGATTCGTTCGCAATTCTGTGACCCGACACCCGGAACCGGACCGGGGTGGAAGGGTTCAGTTCAGCAACCGCCACCGCCGCCACGAAAGGAACCCCCCGATGGCTCAAGGTCAGCCCACCCGCGCCTCCGGCGTCTCCAAACGGGGCTTCGCCTCGATGGACCCCGAACGTCAGCGTGAGATCGCCCGCAAGGGCGGCGCCAGCGTACCCAGCGAGAAGCGGAGCTTCTCCCAGGACCGCAGCCTCGCGGCGCAGGCCGGCCGCAAGGGCGGTGAAGCATCGCATGGAGCTCGCACGCGAGAGCCGGGCACGATCGTAGAATAACGGTCAGCGACGCAGACTTCGAAGGGCGGCGTCCACGCGGACGCCGCCCTTTTTCGTGTCAGGCTTCCAGCAACGCGAGGGCGACGGCGGGAGCGTCGCCCGTTTCAAACGCCGCCACCGACCAGCCTGCGGCCGCAGCCAACCGGCGAACGGCGTCCTCGGTGAATTTCCGCGAGTTCTCGGTGTGGATGGTTTCGCCCCGGGCGAAGTTGATGATCTCGTCGCCCAGACGGACCGCCATGTCGCGGGTCGCCTCCAGATGCATTTCCATCCGCGATTCCGCCGGGTTCCAGACCGCGCGGTGCGCGAAGGCGTCGACGTCGAAGTCCGCTTCCAGTTCGCGGTTGGCGCGTATCAGCAGGTTCTTGTTGAACGCCGCCGTCACGCCCGCCGCATCGTCATAGGCGGCTATCAGGACCTCGGGCTCCTTGACCAGATCCACCCCGAGGATGAACAGGGCGTCGTCGCCCAGCAGGGACCGCGCAGCCTTGAGGAAGGCGACGGCCTCCTCGGGCTCCAGATTGCCGATGGTGGACCCGGGGAAGAACCCGACCCTCCGGCCCTGCCCTGTCCCCGCCGGCAGTGCGCCCAGATGCAGGAAATCGCCGACCAGCGGCGCGACCGTCAGAGCGGGATAGGCGTCGGCAATCCGGCGCGCGGCGGCGTCCAGCGCGTCGGCGCTGATGTCGATCGGCACATAGGCGGCCAGGCCGGGCGCCGCGTCCAGCACGATCCGGGTCTTCTCGCTCGCGCCCGAACCGAACTCGACCAGCACCGCGTCCGGTTCGAACCGGGCCGCCCACTCCGGCGCGACCCGGCGGAGCAGCGCGGCCTCCTGACGGGTCGGATAATATTCCGCCAGCCGGGTGATTTCCTCGAACAGGCGCGAGCCCTCGGCGTCGTAGAACCATTTCGGCGAGGCGACCTTCGGCGACCGCGACAGCCCCGCGACCAGATCGCGGCGGAAACGGGCGGTCTCGCTGGTCTCGGCGTCCCGCGTCAGCGGCGCCGCAGCGTCGTCGGCCAGTCGCAGTCCCATGAACGCCCACCTTTGATGCGGATAGAAGAAGTTTCGATACGTGAGCCGGGCGTGTCCGGATGCGGTGGCGAAGGAAGACCCGCGCAGCACCATCTGGTTGGCCATGAACTTGCCGTTGTACTCGGAGGCCGTGCCCTCGGTCGGTTTGAACCCGGCGTAAGGGGCGTAGGCGCTGGCGGTCCACTGCCAGACCTCGCCGAAGGCGTTGGAAAAGGCGTCGGGACGGCTCCGCACCGCATGCTCCCACTCGGCCTCGCTCGGCAACCGCTGGCCCGCCCAGCGGGCGAAGGCGTCCGCCTCATAGAAGCTGACGTGCCGGACGGGTTCCGCCGGATCGACGTCGCTTCGCCCGGTCAGGCTCATCTGCGTCCAGCGCTCGCCGTCAGCGCGCCAGTACAACGGCGCGGTCCAGCCTTCGGCCTTCACCACCGCCCATCCGTCCGACAGCCACAGCTCGGGCCGGGCGTAGCCGCCGTCCTCGATGAAGGCGATCCAGTCGCCGTTGGTGACCAGATCGTTGGCCAGCGCATAGGGCTCCAGCCACACGCGGTGCGCCGGGCGCTCGTTGTCGAAGGCGAAGCCCGCGCCGCCGTGACCGATCTCGACCAGACCGCCGTCAAACCCGGACCAGCCGCCGCGCGCAGGCTCAAGCCCGCTCGCCCGCGGCGCTGTTTCGTAGGCCGCCGGCTCCAGCGGCGACCGCGACATAAGGTTCAGCAGATCCATCAGGAACAGCTCCTGATGCTGCTGGTCGTGATGCAGGCCCAGGGTGAACAGATAGCGTCGCCGGGGATCCGTATCCCCCTGCCCCAGCCACGCCGTCATGCGGCGATCGATCTCGCGGCGATAGGCCAGAACATCGTCCAGCGACGGCCGGGTCATCAGACCGCGATCGCGGCGCTCAACCCGCTGGCCGAGGGCCTCGTAGTAGCTGTTGAACAGGGTCTGGAACCGGGGATCGACCGGTTCATATCCCGGTTCCTCCCCAAGGATCATGGCTTCAAAAAACCAGCTGGTGTGGGCCAGATGCCATTTGCCCGGACTGCAGTCGGGCATCGACTGCGCCGCCAGATCCTCGGCGCTCAATCCCGCGGCCAGCGCGGGCATCGCCGCTCGCACTTCGCGGTAGCGTGTCAGGTCCCCGGCGATCACGTCGGGAATGCGCGATGGCGCGTTCATCTGGTCCGCCCCTGGCTGTCTACGCCGGACCGGCGCTCGGGCTTCGAACGGTCACGGTCCCGGTTTGTTCCAAGTTAGGGACGTTCTGTGAAGCTTCAACCGCGGCCCGCGCCTAAAGCGTCGAGATGGCCTCGATTATCTCGTCCACAGCCGACTCATGCGTGGCCCACGAACAGACAAACCGCACCGAACCGTCGTCGAAGCGGTAACAGGCCCAGCCCATGTCGTTCAGCCGCTGGTGCGCCGCCGGGGGCATGCGCACGAAGACGGCGTTGGCCTCGACCGGATGCGCCAGGGTGAAGGGCGAACGCGCGGCAATGCCGTCAGCCAGCCGCTGGGCCATCAGATTGGCGTGGGCGGCGCCGTTCTCCCATGCCTCGCTTTCCAGCAGTCCCACGAAAGGCGCCGCGAGGAAGCGCGCCTTGGACGCGGTCTGCCCCGCCTGTTTCATTGGCGCCGGCCTTGGCCCCGCCGAACACCAGCACGTCCACGCCCAGCCGCGCGATCTGCGTCAGGTCGAAGCCCGCCGCCGCCGCATTGGCCAGCCGCGCGCCGTCCATATGCACGCCGCAGCCCCTCAATTTCACCGGCTCGATCAGGTGGCGCAGTTCTTCCTCGGTGTAGACCGTGCCGTACTCCGTCGACTGGGTCAGGCTGAGCGCGGCGGGCGGCTGACGGTGACCGACCTCGGGCTCCTCAAGCGCGGCGTTCAGCGTCAGCGGGTCGATCTTGCCGGAGAACCCCGGCAGGCCGATCAGGCCGACGCCGGAGCCGAAGAAGCCGGGCGCCCCGGTCTCGTCCGTGCAGACGTGCGCGGCGTGGTGGGCCAGCACCGCCTCATGCGGCCAGGCCAGCATCGACAGGGCTATGGCGTTGGCTGCTGTGCCCGAGAAGACGAAGCGGATGTCCGCGTCCGCGTCCAGCCGCCGCCGGATCAGGTCCGCGGCCCGCGCCGTAACGTCGTCCGAGCCATATGCCCGGGCGAAGCCCTCGTTGGCCTCGACCACCGCCTGCATCGCCGCGGGAGCCATGCCCGCCGTATTGTCGGATCCGAAATCGTAACGCACGCCTCAGCCCTCGCCGCCGCTGTCCTGATGGGCGTCGCCCGGCGACGGATCGCTGGCCTTGCCCGATCTGGTCTTTCGCGCCGCCTTCCGCGCCGGAGGCGCCTGGGACGGTCTGTCCTCGGCATACGGTACGGCGACCTGATGGGGAAACGGGATTTCGAGCCCGGCGGCGTCCAACGCTTCCTTGGCCGCCTGCAGCACATCGGCCTTGGCCTGCCAGTAGTCGTCCGATTTCGTCCACGCCTGCAGGGTCATTTCGACCGAACTGTCCTTCAGCAACGTCACCCCGGCCCAGGGCTCGGGGTCGGGCAGGACGTGCGGGTGGGCCGACGCCGCGCCGATCAGGGCCTCGCGGGCGGTGTTCAGATTGTCGCCGTAGCCGACCCCGAACTTCAGTTCCATCCGCCTGGTCTTCTGACCGGACAGGTTCAGGATGGTGTCGCTGAACACCTTGGCGTTGGGGACCACGATCTTGACGTTGTTCGCGTCGGACATCTGGGTGAGGAACAGGTCCAGCCGCTGGACCTTGCCGACCCGGCCGCCCACGTCGATCAGGTCGCCGACGCGATAGGGCCTCAGGATCAGCAGCATCACCCCCGCCGCGACGTTCGACAGCGTCCCCTGCAGCGCCAGACCCACCGCCAGCGACGCCGCGCCCAGCACGGCGATGATCGAGGTCGTCTGCACCCCCAGCCGCTGCAGCACGGCGATGAAGCCGATGATGTAGACCAGCACCCGCACCACCTGCACGGCGAAGCTGAGCACCGTCGGGTCATGCCGGAAGCCCCTAACCCGCGACAGGGCCCGGCGCGTCAGCCCGGTCGCCCAGCGCGCGGCGAAGACGGTGACGATCAGGATGATGACCGCGACGGTCAGATTGATTGCGAAGTCGCCGGCCATTTCGGTCAGCTTGGCGATCATGGCGGCGTCGAGCGCAGCGGCCTTCTGGCCCGCGGAGAGCGCTTCATTCAGGGGAGCGACAAGGGGTGACATGAGCCGGGTCTAACGCCTCGGCCCCGATTTGGAACCCCGACGACTGTATTTCCGGCTTCTTGCCCGGGCCTCGCCGTCCTAAACCTCAGGTATGAGCGAGTCCGCAAAACTTTCGGCCCTCAAGGTCGGCGTCGACGTCCCCTGGGTCACCAGCTGGACCGGCGAGCCGGTGCTGGGCGTGCGGCCCTGCGCTTCGGTGAACGGCGCGCTCGCCATCGTGCAGGCGGACAACGCCGGCTACGGCAAGCCTTTGTATTCGCAGAACCATGCGGTGCGTCAGCGACTGACCATCCGCGACATGCTTTGTCCCATGTGCGGTCAGCCGACGACGCCGGAGGATCGCTATACGCAGGTGGCGCACCCGTTCGCCGCGGGGTCCCTGAGGGCCAGTGGACGCGGCGACGCCCTGCCGGCCGATATCGACGACGACCGGATTCTGATCGACGCCGGAGCCATCGCCCCGCTGCACAAGGCCTGTTCGAGCCGGTCCTTGCGGTACTGCCCGCACCTGAAGGCTGACCCGCACATCGACGTGCGCGCCTTTCCACGGTCATGGGTGGTGCTGCCCCTGATGGCCCGCGCCGAGGCGCCGCCGCAGCTGTTCCTTGCGCAGGCCCGGCCCGCTCGGGCGATCCCGGTGATCGGTTTCCTGCAGCTCTGCGGCCTGACCGATGATCGCGACCCGGCGTGGAGAAACCGTCAGCCCCTCGCAGGCTGAGCGATCCGTCCGCCGCCGCCCTCGATGGCGTCCAGCAGGTCCATGACGTCGGCGATGGTGTTCGCCTCCCGCGCGGGCTTGTCCCAGCGGATGCGACTGACCCTCGGGAAGCGCATGGCGACCCCCGACTTGTGCCGGGTCGACCGGTTCAGCCCCTCGAAGGCGATCTCCAGCACCAGCCCGAAATCCCGCTCGGCCCGCACCGAACGGACCGGTCCGAACCGGTCGACGGTATGGTCGCGCACGAACTTGTCCAGCTGCTTCAGCTCCTCGTCGGTGAAGCCGAAATAGGCCTTGCCGACGGGCGTCAGCGGCCCCTCGTCCGTCCAGACGCCGAAGGTGTAGTCGGAATAGAAGCTGGACCGTTTCCCGTGGCCGCGCTGGGCATACATCAGCACGGCGTCGATGACGTGCGGGTCGCGCTTCCACTTGAACCACGGCCCTTTCGGCCGGCCGGCGACATAGGGACTATCCCAGCGCTTCAGCATCAATCCCTCGGCCGCCGCCCCAACAGGCGGGTCAGCGCGCAACACGGCCAGATCGTCCCATGTCGCATACGGAACCACGGGTGACAGATGCAGCCGCTCCCCTCCGTCTGCGGCCACCGCCTCCAGTCGCGCGCGCCGCTCGCGCAGCGGCAAGGCCCGCAGGTCCTCTTCGTGGTCCGCCAGAATGTCATAGGCGACGATCGCGGCGGGGAAGGCGGCCATGGTCTTCGCATCCACCGCCTTGCGGTTCAGCCGCTGCTGCAGATCGCCGAAGGGAGCCACCCCGCCCTCTCCCGCATCATCGGCCCGCCAGACCACCAGTTCCCCGTCCAGCGCGCCCTCGAACGTCAAGCCCGCCATCACATCGGGAAATGCGCCAGAAATCTCGTCACCGGTGCGGGAATATAGCTTCTGAACCCCGCCCTCGCGCACGGCCTGGACGCGGATGCCGTCCCACTTCCATTCGGCGGCGAAATCCCCGGGCGACAGTTTGGGGAAGTCGACCGCCTCGTCGATGGCGACCGCCAGCATGACCGGCCGGAACCGCCCCGGCGCATCGCCGCTGGGCCGTTCGGAGCGGCCTTCGAGCCAGGCGAACAGGTCGGCGTAGGGCGGCTCAAGCGCGTGCCAGATTTCCTCGATGTCGGAGGCGTCCACCGGTTCCAGCGGCTTGACGGCTTCATCACCCTCGGGATCGGGCGGTTCGCTGACCGTCGCCGGCCGCATCATGGCCGCCGCCGTCTTGGCCAGACGCGCCGACAGGCCGACGCGGAGCCCGCCCGTCATCAGTTTCAGCAGCGCCCAGCGCCCCTTGGGCTCCAGCGCGTTCAGCCATCCTTCCAGCAGCGCCTTGACCTCGCCACGCCCCGCCGTGCGCAGGGCCTCGACCACCTCGCCCAGCTCGGGCTCGCGGTTGGGCTTGTAGTCAGGGTCGCGCGGCCAGATCAGCGCCACCGTCTCGGCCAGATCGCCGACATAATCGTAGGACCAGCCAAACAGCACGGAATCGATGCGCGCCTCGACCGCCTTGCGGATCATCGCCGGCTTGGCCGCGTCGAAGGTCAGCTCCCCGGTCAGGGCCGCCAGCGCCCAGCCCCGGTCCGGATCGGGCGTCGCCTTCAGATAGTCCCGCAGCAGCACCAGCTTCGCATTGCGCGACGCCGTCAGCGACAGTCGGTCCAGCAGTTCGGCGAAGGCGCGCATCGGACCTCATGTAAGCAGCTCGAACCCAAACGAAAAACGCCCCGGAGGTTTCCCTCCGGGGCGCCGACTCTTCGTGCGCGGGCCGTTTAGTTGAACAGGCTCGCGATGACGGCGGCGATCAGGCCGCTGTTCGAGTTCGACAGAAGCATGTCATTGCCGCTGCGGACATACTGATAGCCACGCGGCGGAGCCTGCAGGCCGTAACGATTGTAGTCGTTCACCACGTACTGGCTCGAGCGATAGGACGACGGCAGGCTCTGGCCATAGGCCCACTGGCGGGTCTGATAGCCGCGCGGCGCCTGGTATCGGCCGGCGCTGTAGCGGCGCTCGGCGCGCTGCCAGCGAGCGTAGGCGCGCTGTTGCTGGCGGGCCTCCTGACGGTTCTCGCGGGCGTCCTGACGCCATTCACGGCGGTCGTCACGACGGTCATTGCGGTCGTCACGACGATCGTCGTGACCGTTCTGGCGATGCTCGTGATGGCCGCGCGACTGGGCTTCGGCGGCGGAGGCCAGACCGAACGAGCTCATGGCGAGCGTGGCGGCGACAGCGGCGGTGAGAAACTTCTTCATGAGACGTCTCCAGATGAGGCCGAAAGATTTCGACTTGGCCTCACACTGGTCCCCCGCCCTTGAGCCGGGTGTGAACGGCGCTGGTCATGCGCGGTTCAGGCGACGGTCGCCTTTGGAACGCTATTGAAGGCAGGCCGTCGCGTCAGGCGGCGGCGGCCTGCGGGTTGTCGATGCAGCTGCGGACTCCGGCCCGGCCCAATCCCACCCGGTTCATCAGTTCGGCCAGCGCGCCGAAGTCGATGGGCTTGTTGAGATAGGCGTCGGCCCCGGCGTCCAGGCCCGCGGCGTGATCCTCGCTGCGCGCCGATGCGGACAGCACCACGATAGGCGTCTCGCGGTTGGAGCCCTCGCCGGCCCGGATCGCCCGCGTGGCGGTCAGACCGTCCATCACCGGCATGTTCACGTCCATGATGATCAGGTCGAAGGTCTGTTCCCGGGCCATATCGATGGCGACCTGGCCGTTCTCGGCGCTGACGGAGGCATGACCCGCCGAGCCCAGCCAGGCTTCCAGGATCATCCGGTTCACCGGGTGGTCCTCGACCACCAGCACAGTCAGCGCCTGACCGTCGATCAGCTCGGCCGCGATGGCTTCCACCTCGGACTGCCGCGCCCATTCGACGACCTCGGTCTCGACCGAGAAGGTGAAGGTCGATCCCTCGCCCACGATCGAGGTCACGCTGATGTCGCCGCCCATGATGTTGGCCATGCGGCGGGCGATGGTCAGACCCAGACCCGTGCCGCCGAAGCGGCGCGTCGACGAGCCGTCAACCTGGGTGAACGGCTGGAACAGCCGCTCCAGATCCTCGGGCGAGATGCCGGCGCCGGAATCGGTCACGGCGAAGTCGAAGCGCACCCGATCCTCGTCGAGACGCTCGCCGCGGACGACATAGGTGACGTCGCCGCGGTCGGTAAATTTCACGGCGTTCGACAGCAGATTGTGGATGACCTGACAGACCCTCAGCGGATCCCCGCGCACCACCGAGGGAATGTCCCCCTCGAACTGCGTCGCGAAGGTCAGGCCCTTGGCCTCGGCTTGGGCCTGGAACGGCCCCGTCACGCGCTTGTGCAGGTCGTCGACCGCGACGTCGACGACGTCGAATGTCATCTTGCCCGCCTCGATCTTGGTCATGTCGAGGATGTCGTTCAGCAGGCTCAGCAGATTGTCGCCGGAGTTGCGGATGATCGACAGATATTCACGCTGCGTCGGCTCCAGCGACGTCGCGCCCAGCAACTGGGCGGCGCCGAGGACGCCGTTCATCGGCGTGCGCAGTTCGTGGGAGATGACTCCGAGGAAGCTCGACTTGGCGTCGTTTGCGGCGTTGGCCCGGTCGCGGGCGGCCTCCAGCTCCTCGATCAGATGGGCCTGATGCTCCTGGAAGGCGCGGATCCGCTCCTCCCGCAGCATCGTCATCATGACCAGCACCACAAGACCCGCGGCCGTGAACGGCACGACAGCGATGAACTGCCAGAACGTCGGCGTGCCCCAGAGGCTGGCCGCGATCACCAGAGCCGCGACACCATAGGGCGAGGAAATCACCATGGCCTGACGCGGCGAACTGCGCAGCTGGGCGAAGACCAGCACATAGCCCGACACCAGCAAGGCCATGGCCAGCGCATGGCCGAAGGCGGCGCCCGAGAACCAGGCCAGAACCGGCGCGACCGCCCAGGAGGCCGTCGTCGCGGTCGCCACGGCCGGGAACACCAGTCCCCAGCCCGCGCCCACGCGTTCGCTGATCCGTTTCTCGACCGCCCCGCGCAGGGCGCCGGCGGCCAAGGTGCCCACGAACCACAGGGCTGCGGTGGTCAGGCCGACCGTGGCCATCAGGCCGACAGCCCATGTGCCGATGATCATATAGCGGAGGTATTGCGTCTGCAGGATCGCGCGAAGCGCCTGCGCGGCTTCGCCAGCGCCCGGTTCGCCGTTGATCGACTTGCCGATGCCGTCGGATTCCACCATGCGCGCCCCAACCCCCGTTACGTCCGGGCCGAACGCTATGTGTAAGTATCTAAGACGAGATGAACGATGACAGATTTCTGAAATCGTTGTTTTTCGGCGCTCAGCCCCCGGCCTCCGCCTCGGCCGGCGTCAGGGCCCGTATGGACAGGGCGTGCACCGGCCCGGCCAGTTCCTCGCGCAACAGGGCGTTGATGGCCCGCTGCCGCTGCACCCGACCCTGCCCCTCGAAGGCCGCCGCGACCACCGTCAGATTGAAGTGACTCTCGCCGCCGGCCTGCCCGTCCATGCCGCCTTCATGATGATGACCGGCGTGCCGGGCGCTGTCGTCCTCGATCACCAGCCGGTCCGGAGACAGCCCCGCCGTGAGTTTTTCCCGGATAATCGTCGCAATCGGGCCGTCCGGCATCGGTGTGTCCTTGTTGGTGACCAATTCGACCTTACACTTGCACCGATGTCATCCGAGTTTGAATACAAGCCCCGTTTCAAGGACATGCGGATCAAACCGCCCCGCCCCGAAGAGGAGGCGGCGGAGGCCGACGTCCTGCACCTGAAACCCGGCGAGAAGCCGTGCCAGTGGCCCGACTGCCGCGCGGCCGCCACGGCTCGCGCGCCCAAGTCGCGCGAACGGCTCAACGACTTCTACGATTTCTGCCAGCGCCACGCGGGCGAGTACAACAAGGGCTGGAATTTCTACGCCGGCATGAGCGACGGCGAAGTCCGCGCGGCCAAGGAAAACGAGGCCATGACGGGCGGCCGCCCGACCTGGGAGATGAAGGCGGGCAAGTTCAGCCGCGAGGCCGCCGCCTTCGCCGCCAAGATGGGCACCGCCAACACCAAGGGCGCCGGCAGCTGGCAGGACAGCTTCGGCCTCTTCGGCCGCCGCATGAAGGAACAGACCGGCCCGGCCGGCGAGGATACGCTGCGCCTCGGCAAGCTCGAGCGCGCGGCCCTGGCCACGCTCGACCTCGACGCCCGCACCGACAAGGCGGGCATCAAGGCGCGCTATCATGAGATGCTGAAACGCTTCCACCCGGACCTGAACCAGGGCGACCGCGGCGCCGAGGCCAAGCTGCAAAGCGTCATCAAGGCCTACAAGACACTGAAGAAAGCCGGGCTGGCGGCCTAGAACGCGGCCTTGCCGGTGCCCCGGGCCCGTGACAACCTGACTTCAGGATCACAGGTCCTCAGGGGGTTTCGATGCGCATTCCGGTTCTGGCCACGGCCCTTTGTCTGTCCGCGCTCGCGGGCTGTGAACAGTCGTACAGCACGACGCAGACGGTCACAGAATCCGGTGGAGTGACCGTCGAGCGCAGTGTCGAGGTTCAGATTGGCGGCGACCGCCCCGCGCCTGCGACAGCCGAAAGGCCCGCAACCGCGCCCGCCGAGCCCGGCGCACCCGCCGCTCCTGACACGCCCGTCGCCTCCGAAGGCTGACACATCGCGCACGCCCGCCCCTTTAACGCGGCGCGGCTCTGCCTAACTGTCAGGCTCCCCCGCACAGGAGCCGTTCCATGGAAGTCCTCTATAAAGCCCACGCCACCGCCTCGGGCGGCGGCCGCGACGAAGGCCGTTCGGCCACCGACGACGGCAAGATCGACGTCCTGCTGTCCGTCCCCGCCGAAATGGGCGGCAAGGGCGGAGCCGGCACCAACCCCGAACAGCTGTTCGCGACCGGCTACGCCGCCTGCTACCTCGGCGCCCTGCGTCTGGTCAGCGGCAAGGCCGGCACGCCGGTCGGCGCGGATACGAAGGTCCATTCCACCGTCGGTTTCGGCAAGAACACGCGTGGCGAGGGCTTCAACCTCGATATCGCCCTGAAGATCACCGACCACGGCCTCGATCAGGCGGTCATCGACGACCTGATCCAGAAGGCCCATCAGGTCTGCCCCTATTCCAACGCCACGCGCGGCAATGTGGATGTGGCGCTGACGGCTGAGTAACGACCGCCTGACGCACGGAACGCTATCGCCTCGACCGGGGCGATAGTATTTCGCGCAATGCAACTAAAACTATACACGGACATTCTGTATTCCTGAGGTGCTGGGAGGCGCTTGGGAAAATGAAGCGTCAGATTCAACACAGCAACATCAGCCGTCAGAAACTTGTTCTTTGCCTATCGCGTGAGAGCGACAGCGACACCCATGCGATAGACTTACTTGGCCTGTCATCCAGTGTCGCCGCATATGCATGGGCGATCGGAAAAGACGCGTCACGTCGTGTCAGATCCCGCCGCCCGACCGGTTGCGCCTGAACTCATGCCGGATTCGACGGCCTTCCCCCACCGGCCTAGATTTGGCGCATGGCCCCCTCGCCCCAGGTCCTGATCGTCGGCGCCGGTCCTGCGGGATTGGCGGCCGCGCTGTTCCTGAGCCGGCGCGGCGTTCCCGTTCGCATCATCGACGCGGCGGCCGAGCCGACGCGGACGTCGAAGGCGTTGGGCGTCAATCCACGCACCCTGCACCTGCTGGAAGACACGGGGGTCACCGCCCGCATACTCGCCGAGGCGCAGGAGATGCGGACCCTGTTCCTGCATCATAACGGCAAGCCGCTGACGACCCTCAAGCCGGACTGGAAGGCGCTGGGCGCCGACCACCCGATGGTCATCCTGCCCCAGGCCCGCACCGAGGCCCTGCTGACCGAGGCGCTGGCGGCGTTCGGCGTGGCCCCGGAACGCGGCAAGGCGCTGGCGACCGTGTCGCAGACGGACGATGAGGTCACCGCCACCCTCGCCGACCGCGAGACCATCGCCACGCCCCTGCTGTTCGCCGCCGACGGCGCCCGTTCCACTGTCCGCAAGGCGCTGGACCTCGACTTCCCCGGCGACGGCTGGACCGAGCCGTGGCAGCTGATGGATGTCGACATCGACGGCCTCCAGCCCGATCAGGGCTGGATCGACCTGCATGACGAGGGCGCCCTGATTGTCCTGCCCTTCTCGGGGAAAACCTTCCGCCTGATCGGCTTCGGCCGTCCGCTGCTGGACGACCTGCCGCCCGCATGGACCATCGGGACCATCCATTGGCAGAGCGACTTCCGCATCTCGCACCGGATGGTCGAGGGCATGACCGTGGGCCGCATCTGTCTGGCCGGCGACGCCGCCCATATCCACTCGCCGATGGGCGCCCGCGGCATGAACCTCGGCATTGAGGACGCCTTCGTCTACGCCGCCTGCGCCGCCGATTTCCTGCGCGGCGAGCCCGGCCGGCTTGAGGATTACAACCGCATCCGCCACCCCGTCGACGCGGCCGTCGTCGACCGCGTGCGCGGCCTGACCAACATGATCCGCAACACCTCGCCGCTGGCCGACTGGCTCAAGGGCGTGGTCCCGCCCGTGCTCTCGCATCTGCCCTTCTTGCTCAATGCGGGACTTCGTGTCGGCATGGGCCTCGACCACCCGGTGACGGTGCGGTAATCGCAGCCTCATGACCTCCCTGCTCGACGCCTCCCCCGATCCCCTGCTGACGCTGGAACCGCACCGCCGCGCCACCGTGCGCGAGATCTTCGGCGTCGATTCCGACATGACCGTGCCGGTCTTCACCGAGCGCGACAGCCATGTGCCCGAGATCGACGAGGCCTACCGCTTCGATCCGCAGACGACCCTGGCCATCTGCGCCGGCTTCAGCTTCGACCGCCGCGTCATGGTCCAGGGCTATCACGGCACCGGAAAGTCGACCCATATTGAACAGGTCGCCGCCCGCCTGAACTGGCCGATGGTGCGCGTGAACCTGGACAGCCACGTCAGCCGCATCGATCTGGTCGGCAAGGACGCCATCGTCCTCAAGGACGGGAAACAGATCACCGAATTCCGCGAGGGCATGCTGCCCTGGGCCATCCAGCGCCCGATCGCGCTCGTCTTCGACGAATACGACGCCGGCCGCCCCGATGTGATGTTCGTCATCCAGCGCGTGCTGGAGGCGCAGGGCCGCCTGACCCTGCTGGACCAGAACCGCGTCATCCGCCCGAACAAATTCTTCCGCCTGTTCTCGACGACCAACACCATCGGTCTGGGCGACACCTCGGGCCTGTACCACGGCACCCAGCAGATCAATCAGGGTCAGATGGACCGCTGGAACATCGTCACCACGCTCAACTACCTCGACCACGACGTCGAGGCCGAGATCGTGGCCGCCAAGGTCCCCGAATGGTCCGACGCCGACGGCCGCCGCCGCATCGCCGCCATGGTCCGCGTCGCCGACATGACCCGCAACGCCTTCATGAACGGCGACATCTCGACGGTCATGAGCCCGCGCACGGTGATCACCTGGGCCCAGAACGCGATCATCTTCGCGGGGGATGTGGGGCTGGCCTTCCGGCTGACGTTCCTGAACAAGTGCGACGAGCTGGAACGGCCGACGATCGCGGAGTTCTACCAGCGGGCGTTTGGCGAGGATCTGCCGGAGGCGGCGACGCGGGTGAAGGTGGGGTGATGGGGGCCGTGTTCGGATTGGCTCTCGGACTGTTGGTCCAGGACGCCGCCGAACGACCGCCCCGGCCTTCGGACGACGCCATGCTGGCCCAACTCCTGGCCGGGCGGTCGGGCGCGCGGGTGGTGTCGATCAGCTTCCGGGAGACGCCGTTGGGTGGAGGTCGTGTCGCCTGCGGCTTGATCGATATGGACGGAACCATTGAACCTTTCGCCCTGTTCGCTGCCTGGCAACCGACCCGGCCGCCTGTCGTGCTTCAGGAAGGGGTCACGCCTCCGCCGCCAGAGCCGGCCGGCTGGCATCTGTCTGACGTGGCGCCAAAGCCGGCCGATCAAAATAGCGACGGCGTCATTGACCCTGCGGAGCGGGACATCAATACGCTGAGACGCAAGCTGGCTTTGGCGACCTGTAAGGAAATCACGCCGCCGCCCGGCGTCCACTGGGCAACGGAGCTTGAGCGAGCCCCGCAACAGTAGCCGTCGCTCAGAAGCTGACGACAGCCCCGTTCCGCCAAGCCCCTGCCGCCATCCCGCGCGCCGTCTCCCGCACCCCTTCCGGCCACCCTTCCACCGCCGCATCAAACGCCGTCCAGTCGCCGGCGAACAGCATGCGGGTCGCCTCCTCATAGTTCGGCAGGTCCCCGGCGATGGCGGTCATGAACCGATACGCCGCCTCCTTCGCCCTACGGGCGCGGTCCGGCCCCTCGGCCTCGCGCAACGCGCCCTCGACCAGTTTGCGCAGGGCCACCGAGGCGCCGCCGGGTTGGGCGGACAGCCAGTCCCAGTGGCGGGGCAGCAGGGTCACCTCGCGCGCGGTGACGCCCAGCTTCGGCCGGCCCGGCCCGCGCTTCTCGGCCTCGGGCGCGGGCGTCAGCCGGGCCCTCGCCTCGTCCAGGGTCCCGCGCAGGTCCAGATCGACCACCCGCCCCGTCGCGGCGTCGAACACCAGCAGGCCCGCGTCCGCCTTGGCCGCCGTCCGGACGTCGGCCAGCACCTCCCCCAGCGCCCCTTGGGCGATCAGCTCATGGCTCGAAAACACGACGACGGGCAGATCAATGGACGCGGACACGGCGATCTCCGGACTGGCCGCCTGTGCGACCGTTTCTGACGCAGGCGCAGTCTATGCCTGGAGCATGGACGCGAAGGATGGGCCGCCGCCCCGACCGGATGAGACTCATGAGACTGATGAGACTGTTTTTTTTCCGCCGGACGACCGACACGCCGCTTTCTACCCGGACCAAACCCGCCCGGTCAATATCACCCGGATATAACCATCCGCCATCACGCCGCAGCGGCGGCGAAAAGATTGACCAGGGACGCCTTGCCGCAGGAACCGCCGGCCCCGACATGCACTTCCGGTGCAGGCCTCCCCGCCCCGCTGGCAGACAAGGATTTCCAACATGACCGACCAACGCATCGACGGCGCCGTCACCGAGCTCGAAGGCAAGGCCCAGTCCGGCCTCGGCCGCCTGACCGGCGACAGCAAGCTTCAGCTCGACGGCAAGATCAACGAGGTGAAGGGCAAGGCGCTGGACGCCTATGGCCGCGTCATCGACGGCCTCGACGGCCTCGTCGAGAAGGCCCCTGTCCAGTATCAGGACAAGGCTCGCCAGGGCCTCGACTTCGCCCGCCGCAAGCCCCTGCTGACCACCGGCATCATCGCCGGCCTCGCCATCCTGCTGGGCGGCGTCGGCCGCCGCCGCTAGGGCGACCCGCGTCCGGAACCATGAAAGCCCCGGCCGCCGGCCGGGGCTTTCGCATGTCAGGCTCCGGCCCGAAGGCGGGCAAGCGCTGCTTCCAGGACGGCGTCCCGGCCGGTCGCCCCGATCGCCACAGGATCGTCGGCGACCTCGGTCGACAGCGGCGGCCGGGGCGGCAGGCGCTGGCCGGTCTCATCCTCGGTCCAGGAGGCCGTCATCCGGACCATCCACCCGGCCGTCAACGGGACCGGCCGCAGGGTGTTGTTGCCGACGCCATAGGTCTCCTCGCCAATCACGAAGCCCCTCCCGGCCCGCGCGATCTGGATGGCCATGGCCTCCGAGCAGGACGCCGTATTCTCGTTGACCAGCACCGCCAGCGGACCGCTCCAGCGCGTGGGGCGCTCAACGGTCAGGACGGTCTCCATCCCATTGGCCGGTCCCATCTCCACGTGGTCGGCGTGGATGGACATCACCGTCGCCTCGCCCCGGCGATCGCGCTGGACGGCCTTGTAGTCGGTAAAGGCGCCGGTCATGGCCGCGCATTGCAGGCCGCCTCCGCCATTGTCCCTCAGGTCGAGCACCACAGCCCGGACCTTGGCCGCTTCGGCCCGGGCCAGAAAATCATGACCGGCCTGCGCCGCCCCCTCGCCTGTTCCGCTGGGAAAATGGATGACGGCGATGTCGTCGGCCATGGTCATGGTCGGCATGGCGCCGTCGCGCCCTGCGTCGGGGGTCAGGTCGACCTCGAAGGTCCGCCCCTCGCGCTCGATCGAAACCCGGACCGGACCGGTCCCGGTGTTGAGCAGCCCCGCCGTCACGCCGGCGGGTGCGATGACCCGGTCGTGGCGACGCACGCCCGCCTTGCCGGCGGGACCGTCCGGATCGACCCAGGCGACGTAGAGGTGGTCCTGACCCCGGACCGGACGCACCGACCAGCCGAACGGCAGGCGCTGCACCGGAGGCCCTCCCCCGGCCGCGGGCGCGGGTCCGGCTCCCGGAGGCGGGGTCGGGGCCGGGAAGATGACGGTGTGGCGGTCGCCCAGCTCCGCGATGGCGCCCCGCGCGACCTCGAGCCCGGTCTCGACCGGACAGGCGTCGCCCTGCCCTTCGCAGGCGACCGTCAGCTTGCGGGAGGCCTCGTCCATGACCCGGGTCAGATCGATGCCGGGCGGGGCGTAGTAGGTCTCCTCCATCCGGCTTCGCAGCGCGTCCAGCAGATCCGTGGCGGGAGAGGCGGCCGCCGGTCCGGTCATGGCCAGGACTGAAAAGGCGGCCAGCAGGCCGCGGCTGGGGGAGGTCATGAATGCGGGGTCCCGTCTGAATCACGGCGTAGATGAGGGCCGCACGTTACGCGCACGTTTCACCCGCGAAACGAAGGTTGCCGAAGTCTGTCAGTCAGCCGTTCCTCGCCGCCTCTGCAAACAGGCCCGCGACCTCCGTGTCGACCCCTGCGGGATCATCGAGTTCGACGATGGAGATCAGGCGCTCGGACCAGCTTTCCTTGCGCACGGCCGGCGTCAGGCGCGGCGAGGTTGCGGGATCCAGCTTCAGGCCCAGCAGGGCGCGACCGCCATTCAGCGGTCGAACCGCGGCGAACTGAACGGCGCGGGAGAAGGAGGTGTAGCCCTTGCGCTGGCCCGAGATGACGCCGTCCAGCGAGGCCGCGACGGTTTCTATCGCCTCGAGGATCGCCAGCGATCCGGCGTCTTTCCAGAGGGCGGCGCGCAGGGCCTCGGGCTCGCCCCAGCCCATGCCGTCGTCGGGGCGACAGGCGTCGAGGATTTTGGCTGCGTGGTTCTGGCCGACGCCGTGCTCGGCCTTCAGCCATGCGGCCTGCGCCTTCGGCGTGGTGGCCGGGCAGGCCTTCATGATTTCGACCCAGGCCGCGACGGGCCTGCCCGTGGCCTTCTCGAAATTGGCGTTGACGGTGGCGAACCACTTCTTCTGACGCTCGGTCAGCACGGCCCCGGTCATGTCCCCTACCCCTCGCAAGGCGAAAGGCCCCGGCGTCGCCGCCGCGGCCTCGTCGCATCAGTCCGCGGCCTGGGCCTCGACCGCCTTCACCTGCGCCGCATTGGGCCCGGCGATGTCGAAGGCGATCTTGCCGTCGGTCAGGGTCACCTTCACATGGCCGCCGCGGGTCAGGCGTCCGAACAGTATGTCGTCGGCCAGCGGCTTCTTGATATGCTCCTGGATGACCCGGGCCAGAGGCCGCGCGCCATACAGTTCGTCGAAGCCGTTCTTGGCCAGCCAGTCGGCCGCCTCGTCGGTCAGTTCGATGGTGATGTTCCGGTCCGCCAGCTGGGCCTCCAGCTGGATGATGAACTTGGTCACCACCGGCGCGAACAGGCGCTGGATGGCCTTGTCGTCCTCGCCCTCGACCTTGCCCCGGCCGAAGCCGATGGAGGCGCGGGCGTTGTCSGCGGCCCCGGCGTTGGTGGTCATGATCAGGATGGTGTTCCTGAAATCGACCTTCTTGCCGACCGCGTCGGTCAGCATGCCGTTGTCCATCACCTGCAGCAGGATGTTGTAGACGTCCGGGTGGGCCTTCTCGATCTCATCCAGCAGGACCACGGCGTGCGGATGCTGGTCGACGGCGTCGGTCAGCAGCCCGCCCTGGTCATGGCCGACATAGCCCGGAGGCGCGCCGATCAGACGGCTGACRGTGTGCCGCTCCATRTATTCSGACATGTCGAAGCGCAGCATCTCGATGCCGAGGGTCGAGGCCAGCTGYTTGGCCACCTCGGTCTTGCCGACGCCCGTCGGGCCGCTGAACAGGAAGGCGCCGATGGGCTTCTGCGGATCGCGCAGACCCGCGCGGGCCAGCTTCATGGCCGCGGAGACCTGTTCGATGGCCGAGGACTGGCCGAAGACGACGCGGTTCAGATCGCTCTCCAGCGCGCGCAGGCCCTCGGTGTCSGACTTGGAGACGGACTTGGCCGGGATGCGGGCCATGCGGGCGATGACGACCTCGACCTCCTTCTGGCCGATGACCTTCTTCCGCTTCGACTCGGGTAGCAGCATCTGGCTGGCGCCCGCCTCGTCGATGACGTCGATCGCCTTGTCCGGCAGTTTGCGGTCGGTCATGTAGCGGGCCGACAGCTCGACCGCCGTACGCAGGGCCGCGTCGGTGTAGCGGACCTTGTGGTGGCCTTCGTAGGAGGTCTTCAGACCCTTCAGGATCTTGATTGTGTCCTCGACCGTCGGCTCGTTGACGTCGATCTTCTGGAAGCGGCGGGCCAGCGCCCGGTCCTTCTCGAAATGCTGGCGGTACTCCTTGTAGGTCGTGGAGCCCATGCAGCGCAGGCTGCCCGAAGCCAGAGCCGGCTTCAGCAGGTTGGACGCGTCCATGGCCCCGCCCGAAGTGGCGCCGGCGCCGATCACCGTGTGGATCTCGTCGATGAACAGGATGGCGTTGTCGTGCGTCTCCAGYTCCTTGACGACCTGTTTCAGCCGCTCCTCGAAGTCGCCGCGATANCCGATCACCGTGTGGATCTCGTCGATGAACAGGATGGCGTTGTCGTGCGTCTCCAGCTCCTTGACGACCTGTTTCAGCCGCTCCTCGAAGTCGCCGCGATAACGGGTGCCGGCCAGCAGCGCCCCCATGTCGAGGCTGTAGATGGTGGCGCCTTCCAGCACCTCCGGGACCTCGTGATTGACGATCTTGCGGGCCAGGCCCTCGGCGATGGCGGTCTTGCCGACGCCGGGGTCGCCGACCAGCAGCGGGTTGTTCTTGGTCCGGCGGCACAGGATCTGGATGGCCCGCTCGACCTCTGCGTGGCGGCCGATCAGGGGATCGATCTTGCCGTTGCGCGACTTCTCATTGAGGTCGACGCAATAGGCTTCCAGCGCCTCTCCGCCGGTCTTGGCGGCGGCCGCGTCCTCGGCGTCCTCGGGCGAGGAGCCGGCCTTGGCCGGACGCGCATCGCCCGAACCGCCGGCCTTCTTGGCGATGCCGTGGGCGATGTAGTTGACCGCGTCGTACCGCGTCATGTCCTGCTCCTGCAGGAAGTAGGCGGCGTGGCTTTCGCGCTCGCTGAAGATGGCGACCAGCACGTTCGCGCCGGTAACCTCCTCTCGGCCCGAGCTCTGGACGTGGATCACGGCGCGCTGGATCACGCGCTGGAAGCCAGCGGTCGGCTTGGCGTCCTCGCCGTCGCTGGTAGCCAGCGCCGCCAGGTCGGTGTCGACGTAAAGCGTCAGCGCCGCCTTCAGATTGGTCAGGTCGACGTTGCAGGCCGTCATCACATTGGCTGCTCGAGCGTGGCGTACTCATGCCGGCGCTCGTTGGCGTAGTGCACCGCGCGGTGCAGGGTCTCTTCGAGAGGACGGGAGAACGAGGGCATGGACAGATCCTCTCAGTCTTTTTCCATCGTGCATTGCAGGGGGTGCTGGTGGCGGCGGGCGGTCTCGATCACCTGTGCGACCTTGGTTTCGGCCACCTCGTAGGTGAAGACGCCGCAGACCCCGACTCCATGCTGATGCACATGCAGCATGATGCGAGTCGCGGCCTCGCGGTCCTTTTGAAAGAACCGCTCCAGCACATAGACGACGAATTCCATCGGCGTGTAGTCGTCGTTCAGGATCAGCACCCGATACAGCGAGGGCTTCTGAAGTTTCGGCTTGGTCTCGGTGACGGTGGCGGCGCCGAGGCCTCCATCGTTCTGTTCACCTGGCCTGCGTGACGGCGGCATTCGTGGTCCAGTTTGGGGGAGAAGACGATCAGATAGGGAATGATGGCCTGATTTGAAGACGCGTCCAGTCACAGGTTCATGTTTTGGGGCAAGTTCTTCTCCTCGTCCCCTGCTGTCGTCATCCCGGGGTGCGCAGCGACCCCGGGACCCAGCGGCGCGCGAGAGCGAGAACCGAAGGTCGGCGCTTAGCAGCCAACCTGCCGGGAGCGCGGCTGTGTCATCACCTCCGCTGCGTTTCGGCACCGCTGGGCTCTGGCCTTCGCCGGGATGACGACACCAGGGCGTGCGTCATCACTCTCCGGCCCGAGGACCGAAAAGTGGGGAGGTCGCGGAGCGCGGGCGGTCTGCCCGGAACCGTGAAATGGCCCCCTGCTTTCGCGTTRCGGGGACCGTGAWGAGTTTTCGGCGTCGCCGCCTGCGCTCCGCGCGACCGGTTCACACGAGCCGACGGGGGCGGGCTTCTGGTGGCGGCCCGCGGGGCTTGTGGAATTTTCCCGCCCCGGCCTTGTCGCCGCTTCCCTTTCCATCGTACGCCCGCGACGGGCGGAAGGCTTCCAGGCCTCCCGGGCCCCGGGGTTTCACGCCCCCGGGCAGTCCACCGTCCCCACGCCCCCGATATTCCACAGGCACAGTTCCTCACCGCACAAGGGTCCGGATGACGATTCCGGGACGACGTTTCCCGCTCGATCGCACCCCGCCGCACGTGATTGGCCCTGGCGCCAGACGCCCTCCCCCGCGACGGGATGGGGAGAAGGATAAGGGGGCCGCGGACCAAGGCTGGGAAATGACGCTGATGGTTCGGAAATCCTGCGACGGATCAGAGAGTTGGTATTTTTAACGTGTATGGCCAAGAGTTTATTGCTGGCACTCTGCCGTCATCCCGGCGAAGGCCGGGACCCAGCGGCGCCGAAGGCGATGCCGACACAGCCGCGCGCCCGGCAGGTTCGCGCTCTCGCGCGCCGCTGGGTCCCGACCTTCGCCGGGATGACGACAAGGTGGTGTCAGTCCGCGTTCTCCGGCGGCATCCAGTCGGGATCGTTTTCGGGCAAACCCCTCGGCGGCGAGAGCAAGCTTCGACGCACCAGCGCTCCCGGCGGGGAGAGCGTCCACAGCAAAAAGCCCCCGGCGTTTCCGCCGGGGGCCTTCGCTTACGCTTACTGAACTCTCAGGCGCCTTAGCGGGCGGCCTGGAACTTTTCGACCGAGGCGGTGACGCGCTCGTTGATCGGCTTGAAGCTGTCCTTGACCGAGGCGGTCACGACGTCCGTGGCCTTGGTGGCTTCAGCCAGCCAGGCTTCGGTGGCCGACTTGGCCCAGGTCGTCTGCAGCTCGAGCAGCTCCTGGATCGAACGGGCCTGCGAGATCGACTGGGCGGCGGCGACGCCGTCTTCCCAGGACTTCTTGGTGAAGGCGACCGACTGGGCCGACAGGGTCTCGACGCCCTTCTGGGCGGCGGCGGCCGAGGCCACCAGCGCTTCGAGGTTCTGCTTGCCCTGGGCGTTCAGCTCGCTGATGCCGGCGGCCGACTTGTCGGCGACGTCACGGAAAGCCTTGGCGCCCGCGGCCTGGGCCTGCTCGGCGTTGGCCTGGAACGTGGCTTGGGCCTTCTCGGCCGAAGCCTTGACGGTGTTGGCGGCGGTTTCGACGGTCTTCTTGACGGTCTCGGCGGTGTTGTCAGCCATGATAGTCTCCTGATCGTTTTTTCGCGGCCGGGGGACCGCCTGATTGGTTTCGCGAGGACGTTGATCCATCGCGACAGACGGCTATATGGTGCAAGTGCGAAGGCGGGTCAAGGTTTTTTGTGCGCTGCACAATAAGTTCACGCCGGCGTCGCAGCGCCTGAGAGGCGAAGCCGCTTCACAAAGTTGTTGACGGCTTGTTTACCCTCACGAAACCCCGATGACGCATGTTAGCCTTTCGTCTGCGTCGCGTGTGGTGGGGCCGCCGTCGCGCTAAATGTCTTGTGAGGCCTGCCTTTGTCGCTCTCCGTTCTGATCCGCCGCGGATGGCTGTCGTTGCTGCTGGCAGCCGCCCTGACCATGACGCCGACCACGGCTCCGCTGGTCGCCCAGTCCTCTGACAACGCCCGCTACGCCGCCATCGTCGTCGACGCCGAGTCGGGCGAGGTGCTGTTCGCGCGTTACGCGGACGAGCGGCGCTTCCCCGCGTCGGTCACCAAGGTCATGACCCTGTATCTGGCCTTCGAGGCGCTGGCCGAGGGCAAGGCAAAGCTTGACGACGTGATCACGGTGTCGCCGCGCGCCGCGCGCGAACCGCCGTCGAAACTGGGGCTCGCAGCCGGACAGACCATCACGCTGGACGACGCCATGCGCGCCACCGCGGTTCGCAGCGCCAACGACATGGCCATGGCGATCGCCGAACACATCGGCGGTTCGCAGGAGCGTTTCGCCGCCATGTCCAACCGCAAGGCCCGCGAACTGGGGATGACCCAGACCCACTATGTGAATCCGAACGGCCTGCCTGACAGCCGTCAGGTCACCTCGGCGCGCGATCTGGCCGTCCTGGCCCGCGCCGTCATGCGCGACTATCCGCAGTACTATCGCTATTTCGGCCAGCACGACTGGTACTATCAGGGCCGCGAATACCGGAACACCAACGGCCTGCTGCGCAGCGGCGGCGGCTATGACGGGATGAAGACCGGCTACACCAACGCCTCGGGCTACAATCTTGCGGCGTCGTCGGTGCGCGACGGCAAGCGGCTGATCACCATCGTTCTGGGCGGCCGTTCGACGGCCAGCCGCAACGCCCATGTCGCCGCCCTGATGGACACCGGCTTCGACGTCGAGCGCGCCCGCGCGCGCGGCGAGACGATCCAGATCGCCCAGACCTTCTTTGAGTCGCGCGGCTTCGGCATTGGCCAGGAGCCCTCGGGCGGCATCGAATACGCCTCGGCCGCCACAGAGGACGGACCGGACGTCGGCGGCGAGGGCGTGGCCTATACCGCGGTCGTCGCGGCCCAGCCCCAGCCCCTGCGGGTCACCCCCGCGCCGTCGGAAGTGCGCGCGCCTGCTCCGGTCCAGCGGGCCGAGGTCCGGACGACGGCCGACCTGACCGCCAGCCTGAATGGCGGCTCCGCCCCCGCGCGCGCCACGCCGCCCCCTGCCCGGCCCGCCGCCCGTCCGGCGCGGACGCCCGCGGGCGCCTGGTCCGTGCAGGTCGGCGCCTTCCGCGACGAGACGGTGGCGAGCAACTGGCTGACCGAGGTCAACCGCCGCTTCCGCACCCAGTTCGCGTCCGCCGAACGGACGGTCCAGAACGCCGAGGGATGGTACCGCTCGCGCTTCACCGGCATGAGCGAACAGGCCGCCCAGGGCGCCTGCGCCGCCCTGTCCGAGCGCCGGGTCACCTGCATGGTCATCCGCCCCCAGAGCTAGGGCGAACCCCGCGGTCTTGTCGCGCCGGGACCGATCGGCCGGCTGTCGAAAAGCCGGGGCTGACCTGGGCCAGCCTGCCGCCGCAAGCAGTGGTCGACGCAGCCTGATCGGTCACGCGCCACGCGCGCCTTGCCCCGCAGCCCCTTTTCCCCTATACGCGCCGCCTTTCCAGGGCTTCGGTCCCGGCTGCGGAATTCCAAAGGGTTCGGGAAGTCATCCCGACCGCCGCGCCAGGATCCATCGTGGGAGAGGACTTAACCCGGTCCCCTCGCGCCGACGCCCTACAAGGGAGACTACCGCATGGCTCTTTACGAGCACACGGTCATGTCGCGTCAGGATATCTCCGCGCAACAGGCCGAAGCGCTGAACGACACCATCAAGGGCTTGATCGAAGCCGGCGGCGGCACCGTCGCCAAGATCGAGTACTGGGGTCTGCGCAACCTGACCTACCGGGTCAAAAAGAACCGCAAGGCGCACTATTCTCTGCTCGCCGTCGACTGCCCGCCCGCCGCCATGGCCGAAGTGGAACGTCAGCTGTCGATCAACGAAGACGTCCTGCGCTGGCTGACCGTCCGCGTCGAGGAACTCGACCTGGAACTGTCGCCGCTGCTGGCCCGCCGCGAGCGCGAGCGCGAACGTGAACGCGAGCGTACGCCGCGTGACGACGCCGCCGCCGAAGCAACCTTCTAAGGGAACCGGAACATGACCGACACCACCGCCCCGTCGCCGGGCGCGCCGGCCGGCTCCGGCCCGGCCCGCCGTCCGTTCTATCGCCGCCGCAAGGTGTGCCCGTTCTCCGGCCCGCAAGCGCCGAAGATCGACTACAAGGACGTCAAACTGCTGCAGCGCTACATCAGCGAGCGCGGCAAGATCGTTCCTTCGCGCATCACGGCCGTTTCCCAGATCAAGCAACGCGAACTGGCCAAGGCCATCAAGCGCGCTCGCTACCTGGCCCTCCTGCCCTACGTGGTGAAGTAAGATGAAGGTCGTTCTGCTTGAACGCGTCGAGAATCTCGGCGCCATCGGCGACGTCGTGTCCGTCAAGGACGGCTTCGCCCGTAACTTCCTTCTGCCGCGCGACAAGGCCCGTCGGGCCACGTCGGCGAACCTGAAGGCCTTCGAAGTCGATCGCGCCGCCATCGAGGCGCGCAACGAGAAGAACAAGGCCGACGCGCAGGCGATCGCCGACAAGATCGACGGTCAGACCTACGTCATGATCCGGCAAGCCGGTGAAACGGGTCAGCTGTACGGATCGGTCGCCGGCCGCGACGTCGCCGAGGCCGTCCAGGCCGAAGGCGGCAAGGTCGAGCGCTCGCAGGTCGTGCTCAACGTTCCGATCAAGACGCTGGGCGTCCACGAAGTGCTGGTCCGCCTGCACGCCGAGGTCTCGGCCACCGTCAAGATGAACGTCGCGCGTTCCGCTGACGAAGCCGAGCGTCAGGCCAAGGGCGAGGACGTGATCAAGGCCGCCTACGACGAGGACCGCGAAGCGGCCCTCGAACAGGCCAAGGACATGGTCGCCGGCGGCGCCGGCCAGCAGGACGGCCTGGGTTCGGAAGCCTGAACCCGGCCTCACCGCTGATCTGAAAGAAGAAAAGGGCGCGGCCTGCGGGGCGCGCCCTTTTTGCATTCCGGATGCGGCGATCCATGCTTCGTGAACAAACGTTCTTGACCTCGCCCATGTCCTGACCACAGCATGCACGATCATTTTGGGTTGGGGCCCTGTCATGCACATTTTTTCCACGCGCACCGCGCTGCTCGCCTTTACGTCCGTGGGGGCCTTGCTGGCCTTCCCGGCGGTTGTATCCGCTCAGACTGCAGCGGGTCAGGAGCCGGATACGACCGAGATCGATGAGGTCATCGTCACCGGCACGCGGGTAGCCGGTCGCACGCGACTGGACACGATCGCCCCGGTCGACGTCATCTCCAGCGAAACCCTCGAGCGTCAGGGTTCGACCGAACTGGCCCAAAGCCTGGCCAACCTCGCCCCGTCAATCAGCTTCTCGCGCCCGTCGATCACCGACGGCACGGACACGGTCCGTCCCGCAACCCTGCGCGGCCTGGCGCCCGACCAGACGCTGGTGCTGGTCAACGGCACGCGTCGCCACAGCTCGGCGCTGGTCAACGTCAACGGCTCGATCGGCCGGGGTTCGGCGGCGGTCGACCTGAACGCCATCCCGTCCATCGCCATCGACCGCGTCGAGGTGCTGCGCGAAGGCGCCTCGGCCCAGTACGGGTCAGACGCGATCGCGGGCGTCATCAACCTGCGCCTGCGCGAAGCGCGGTCGGGCGGGGCGGCCGTCTTCACCCTGGGCCAGTATTTCACGGACTTCGCCACCGCGCGTCTCCCGTCCCGTTCCGAGGAAGACGGCCAGACTTTCACCGCCGCCGGTTGGCAGGGCCTTCCGCTGGGCGAGGAGGGCTTCCTGACCGTCTCGGCCGAGTACCGCGACCGCGGCTTCACCAGTCGTGGCGATCTTGATCCGCGGCTGGCGCCGCGTCCGGCGCGGATCACCAGCCGGTACGGCGACCCTGAAACCACCGACGCCACCCTCTATCTGAACGCCGGCATTCCGCTGCAGAACGATTTCGAGCTCTATGGTTTCGCCGGCTATCAGAACCGCGAGGCCGAAAGCGCCGCTACCCCGCGCACCTGGAACAACCCCAACAACGATCTCGCCGTCTATCCTGACGGCTTCCTGCCCCTCATCGCCCCGACCGTCGAGGACTTCACCGCGGGCGCGGGTATCAAGGGCCAGATCGCCGGCTTCGACATGGACCTGAACCTCGTCTTCGGCAGCAACGAGGTGGCCTATCGCGTCGAGGACTCCCTCAATGGCTCGCTGGTGCCCAACTCGCCGACCAGCTTCGACGCAGGCGGCCTCGCCTACGATCAGTTCGTGCTGGGGCTCGATGTCGTGCGTCGCTACGACATCGGCCTGTTCGAACCGCTGAACGTCGCCTTCGGCGCTGAGGCCCGCCGCGAACATTTTGAGATCTTCGCCGGCGAACTCGCCTCGTACCAGTTCGTTCCGGGACGCCCGGGCACGGGCGCCGGTTCGCAGGGCTTCATCGGCTTCCGTCCGTCCAACGAGGTGGACGAAAATCGCCACTCATATGGCGTCTATGTCGACGTCGACGCACAGGTGACCGAACAGTTCAACGTAAACGGGGCTGTTCGCTTCGAAGACTTCTCGGACTTCGGCAACACGACCACCGGCAAGATCGCTGGCCGCTACGATTTCACTGACAGCTTCGCCCTGAGGGCCGCGGCCTCAACCGGCTTCCGGGCGCCGGCGCTGCAGCAGTCCTATTTCACCGCGACAGCGATCAACTTCATCATCATCGGCGGCGTGAGCACCCCCGTCGAGGTCACCACCTTCCCTGCGACCGACCCGGTTGCGCAGTCGCTGGGCGCCCGCCCGCTGGAGGCCGAGGAATCGACCAACTTCTCGGCCGGCCTGGTCTTCCACACAGGACCGTTCGAACTGACGATCGACGCCTACAAGATTGAAATCACCGACCGTATCGTCCTGTCGGAGAACCTGCTGGGCAGCCCCACGGGCAACGCCACCGCGGTGGCCATCTACAACCTGCTGAACCCGCCGGGATCCAGCGGTTCGGTGGGCGGCGGCCGCTTCTTCATCAACGGCGTCGACACCACGACGGAGGGCGTGGATATCGTCGCCCGCTATCGTCACGACTACAGCCCGACGGGGCGCGTTGATTTCACCCTTGCCGGCAATCTGAACAGCACGGACGTCACCCGGGTGCCGGCCATTCCGACAGGCGTCCCGATCCCCAATCCGCCGGCCCTGTTCGACCGCATCAACGTCCTGACTTTTGAGGAAGGCACGCCGAAGGAGAAGTTCGTCTTCACGGCGGACCTTGACGACGGCCCTCTGGGAGTGACGTTCAAGACCCAGTATTTCTCCGACGTCCTCCACCCGTTCAGCAACACCAACCCCGCCTTCGACGTCCACACAGGCGACAAGGTGCTGCTGGACTTCGAGGGCCGCTATGACTTCAACGACCGGGTGCAGCTGGCGGTTGGCGTCAATAACGCGACGGACGAATATCCCGACTTCACGCCGGCGGCGGTCAACTCGAACGGGGCGCTGGCCTTCTCCAACTATTCGCCGTTCGGCTTCAACGGCCGGTTCGTCTACGGACGGCTCAGCCTGAGCTGGTGACTACGGCGGCGGGGCTGCGCGTCGCAGCCCCGCCTGACGTTGTTCTGCCTCAAATTCTCGCCCATTCTTGGTCTCCGGGGAGAAGACCATGAAGAAGATCGCACTCATTATTGGCGCAGCCGCCTGCCTGGCCGCCGGATCCGCCGCGGCGCAGTCGGGCATGACGCTGGACGACTTCGTCACCCGCGCCAATCGCATCCCGCTGAATCCCACTGCCATGCTGCGCCCTGATGCACACCGTCTGAAGGGAGAGGCGGAGCGGGCCTTCCGCGCGGTCGGAAATGAGATCCGGACCGCCCGGACTGCGGGAACCACGCCGCCGGCCTGCCCGCCGGAACGCATCAATCTGGATGTGCGCCAGCTTCTGGCGTTCCTGAACGGCATTCCCGAGGCCCGGCGGGAGCGTATGACCGTCACCGACGGCATCCGGTCATGGATGCGTTCGCGTTATCCCTGCCCGGCCTGAGCGGGTTCCAGCGTGACCGTTAACTGATCCGGCTACGGAATTCCGCGTCGTCCACAGCGGGCCCAATCTGTCCCCGACGAAGGTTACGTCCAAACGTGTCGTAGCCCGCGCGCATGGGTAAGACATGAGCCCCATGAACGCCTTCGCACCGCTCGCCTTCCCCGGTCCTTCGGACTCGGGGTCCATCCCCTCGATGCCCCACAATCTGGAGGCCGAGCAGGCCCTGCTGGGCTCGCTGATGTTCGACAATGCGGTGTTCGAGCGGCTGAGCGACCGGCTGCGCGGCAGTCACTTCTACGAACCCTTCCACCAGCGGCTCTATGAGGCGATCGAGGACCACATCCGTCAGGGCATGCTGGCCGAGCCCACCATCCTGATGGAACGCTTCAAGCAGGACCCGGCCTTCCAGGAGTTCGGCGGCCTGCGCTATCTCGCCGATCTGGTCGACCGCGCCCCGCCGGCGGCCAACGCCCCCGACTATGCCCGCGTGGTCTACGACCTGGCCCTGCGCCGCGACCTGATCCGCATCGGCGGCGAGATCGTGCGCGAGGCGCCCCAGCCTGAAACCGCCGCCATCGACCAGATCGAACAGGCGGAGCAGCGGCTCTACACCCTGGCCGAGACGGGCAAGCCGTCGTCGGGGTTCGTCAGCTTCTCCAGCGCCCTCTCCGGCGCCGTGCAGATGGCGGCCGAGGCCTATCAGCGCGACGGGAAGCTGGCCGGTCTGGCGACGCACCTCGACGATCTGGACGCCAAGCTGGGCGGCCTGCACCCCTCCGACCTGCTGGTCCTCGCCGGCCGTCCGTCGATGGGCAAGACGGCGCTGGCGACCAACATCGCCTTCAACGTGGCCCGCAACTATCGCTGGGAGCCTTTTTCGGTCACTGCGCCAAGCAAAGTGCCANGCCAAGCTGGGCGGCCTGCACCCCTCCGACCTGCTGGTCCTCGCCGGCCGTCCGTCGATGGGCAAGACGGCGCTGGCGACCAACATCGCCTTCAACGTGGCCCGCAACTATCGCTGGGAGCCGACGCCCGAGGGGCGCAAGACGGTCAACGGAGGCGTGGTGGCCTTCTACTCGCTGGAAATGAGCGCCGAACAGCTGGCCATGCGTATTCTGGCCGACGCCTCGGGCGTGTCGTCTGACAAGCTGCGCAAGGGCGAGATCGACGCCGGCGACTTCGGCAAGATCCGCGAGGCAGCGGTCGAGATCGGCGAAAGCCCACTGTTCATCGACGCCACCGGCGGCCTGTCCATCTCCAAGCTGGCCGCCCGCGCGCGGCGGCTGAAGCGGATGGAGCACGGGCTGGACCTGATCATCGTCGACTACCTGCAGCTCATCACCGTCGGCGACGGTAACAACCAGAAGAACCGGGTGCAGGAGGTGTCGGAAATCACCGGCGCCCTGAAGGCCCTGGCCAAGGAACTGTCGGTGCCGATCATCGCCCTGTCGCAGCTGTCGCGTCAGGTCGAGCAGCGCGAGGACAAGCGGCCGCAACTGTCCGACCTGCGGGAATCCGGCTCGATCGAGCAGGACGCCGACGCAGCGCGAGGACAAGCGGCCGCAACTGTCCGACCTGCGGGAATCCGGCTCGATCGAGCAGGACGCCGACTGCGTCATGTTCGTGTACCGGGAAAGCTACTACCTCGGCCGCGCCGAGCCGCGCGAAGGCTCGCCCGAACACCTGCAGTGGCAGGAGGACATGGACCGGCTGGAGCACCAGGCCGAGGTCGTCATCGGCAAGCAGCGCCACGGCCCGATCGGCATCATTAAGCTGAGCTTCGACGCCAATACGACCAAGTTCGGCAATCTGGCGCAGGGCCAGCGGTACGACAACTACGACTGATCCCGTCGGGGATCAGCGCATCTCGACCCGCCGCGCGCTGGCCGGAATGGCCAGTTCCGATCCGGTCCAGCTCGCGGCCCGGCCGTCGATCCGCACCTGCGGCGGTGGCGTCTCTCCGGTCGGCCACTGGATGACGAAGCCGCCGGGCGGCGTGACTTGGCCGTCGAGCGTCAGCGTATAGCCGCCGTCATCCTCGCGCAGTCGGTAGGTCAACGGACCGTACGGCGTGCGCACGCCCCCCACCCCCACGCCCTCGCCCGCCAGCCAGGCCGTCGGCACGCCCGCCGCCAGCACGAGGGCGTGGTCGCGGTCGCGCTCATAGACCAGCAGGTCCAGCGCCGAACGGATGTAGTCCGAGCTGATCCACGCATGCGGCATGTCGCCGATGAAGCGCGGCTCGCGTTCGTCGCGGCCGACCACCTCGGCCCAGCCGTTCCAGGCGCGTGGCCGTACGTCGGCGAAATAGAAGTCGAGCGCGCGCAGGGCGTCTTCCCGGCGCCCCAGACGAACCATCGCCCCGACGTTGCGCAATTCGTAGGGCGTGTAGTCCTTCCACGCCTGCCGGTTCTCCTGCCGCGCGGTGAAGTTGGCCCACCATTTGTCGAAGGTGCCCTTGAGCAGGCCCTGCGGCAGTTCGTCGATCAGGCCGGCGGGCGACAGGGCGATGGTGGTCGAGGTGGCGTCGAAATCGCCCCGGTCGGCAGCGCCGGCGATCCAGTCGATGCCATGCACCCGCGCCGTCGCCTCGATGGAGGCCATGATGTCGGTGCGGAACCCGGCCTCTGCGGCGCGAATGCGGGCGGCGGCGGCCGTGTCGCCCAGCGTGTCAGCGATGAAGGCGGCGTCACGGTAGCCCAGCAGGCCCCAGAAATCGTCCCAGTAGGAGTAGGCGATCTTGTCCGAATACCCCTCGTGGCTGATCGTCGGGGGCAGCAGGCCGAACAGGTGGCGCTTCTCCGCCGTCTGGAACTCAGCCGTCCGGGTCGAGGCGCGCAGGGTGTCCATGTGGCCGATCGCGGCCTGAACCTGGGGCCAGACCTCACGCAGCAGGGCCTCGTCATGGGTGTAGCGATACGTCTCGGCGGCGAGGAAGATGAACTCGCCGTGGCTGTCGTTCTCGGGCACGGGATCGGCCCCGCGGGAATCGACGCAGCAAGGGACCTTGCCGTTGTCGAACACGAAGGGCGCGTACCAGCGCAGATAGTCGGCAGACAGATCGGCATGCCCCAGCCGGTTCAGCCCCTCGGCCATCATGGCGCCGTCGCGGATCCAGCTGCGGTTATAGCTGCGGGTGCCGGGCTGGAGGATCGGGCCCTGACGCGACATCAGCATGTGGGCGAGGGACGACTTCATCACCGCCTCGACAGGCCCGGCCTGCGGCGGCAGGGTCAGGTCGAACCGGTCCAGCTTCCCGCGCCATTCGGCGGCAAGATTCGCCTGCGCCGCATCGAGCGAGGCCTCCACGGTCGGTTCGTCAGGCAGGGGTGCGAAGGCGCCGCTCATGGCCGTACCCCAGGCGATCTGACGCGTCTGTCCGGGCTGAAGCTCGATCTCGTAGATCAGGGCGCCGGCCGCCAATGCGTCGTCTGACTCCACCAGCCGGTCGCGGGGCGATCGGCGGCGGGCGGCGTTGGCGAGCAGGGCCTGCGGGTCTCCCCCTGCGGCGAAAGTCGAGACCGCGACGGCGTCCGGGGGCATCAGGGGGCGGATGCGCAGGGCGTCGTTCAGAACCAGCTCGGCCCCGTTCCAGTCGACCTGCTGGATCGGCCCCACGCCGCCGGGCGTGGTCAGGAACTGGACCGGCCCGTTCACCTGAAAAGGCCGCGCCATCAGGGCCAGGGTCAGGATGCGGGGCGCGGCGCCGAGGTTGGTCAGATAGTAGCGGCCGAACAAACGCGGATTGTCGGGCGTTCCGTCCGCGAAGGTCTCGATCTTCAGGGACCAGCCCTCGCCGGTCCAGGTGACGTCCGGCATCGGCAGGTGGTCCGAACCCGACATCAGGCCCTGGGTGATGTTCACGTCGGCCCAGGTCACCAGCCGTCCGTTCTCGATCACGAACGGCTCGATCGAGGGCCCGCCACGGCGCAGTTCGATGGCGCCGTCCTCGCCCATCAGGGCGCTCTCGCCGCCGCCGTCGACGCCGACAAGCGTCCAGTAGGGCTGTTCGCCCACGAAGCCGCGCGGATAAAGGCCGCGCCGGCTCTCGTCCGCCACCGCGCGCATGAAGGTCGTCGGGGTCTCGCCGAACGACAGGGGCTCGATCTCGAAAGCGTTCAGGGCGTACGCCCCGGCCCGGCGGGCGTTCAGCATCTGGCCCGCGCCCGACTGGGTCGCATTGGAAGGGCCGTCGCCCGTGGGCGCCAGCAGATCCAGCCGCAGCCAGCGGGCCGAGGCCTCGGGCGTACGCAGCCAGTCGACGCCGCCATTCCCGTCGGTCACCGCCGCCAGCTCGCGCCAGTCCCGGCGGTCCGACGACGCCATGAGCCGATAGCCCGACGCCGCCAGACCCTCGGTCCAGCGCAGGGTCACGCCGCCGAACTCGCGCTCATAGCCGAGGTCGAGCGTCAGGCTCTGCTCGCCCGCCGCGCCCGTGCGCCATGCGGTGCCGGGGTCGTCGTCCACCGCGCGGGCGGCGAGATTCAGCCCGTCCTCGCTGCTGGCGCTGGCCAGCGGACGCGGCGGGACCGAGGGTTCGGGCGGCAGTTCGCGCAGCTCCAGCTGGTCGACCTCGATCCAGCCCTTGCCGCCCTCGCCCGCCGTGACCACGAACTCGATCCGCTCGGCGCCGCGGAAGGTGCGGTCGGGCTTCGGACCCCAGGCCCAGATGATCTGGCGCGCCTTGATGGTGTAGCGGGTCCAGTCGGCATTGGCCTTGAAGCCGCGGATCTGCCGCCAGTGGACATTGTCGCCCGAGCCGTCGACGAATTTTATCTCCAGCGTATTGGGCGCCATGTCGCCGCGCAGCCAGAAACTGATCTCGTAGTTGGCGGGGATGGTCAGATCGATGGCGCGGGCGGCAAAGGCGTAGCCGGACCGGCCGTTGAAATCGTAGTCGAGCCGCATGGCCTTGCCGTCGTGACCGGGCACAGCGCTGATCGTCGAGGATACGTCGGTGGAGGCGTCGGCCGACCATGGAGTCAGCGTCTCGAAGCCATCGAGCACGCGGGGCGTCTGGGCGTGGGCGGGAAACGCCAAGCCTACTGCGACCAGGATCAGCGCGAACATTCGCATCCTAAATACTCCGCTCATCCCGGCGAAAGCCGGGACCCAGTTCTGTCCAGCGAGCCGCCGGTGTTCACGGATCGGCAATTGCGCAATCCGTTGATCCGCCTGTCACCCAAAGCACTGGGTCCCGGCTTTCGCCGGGATGAGCGGATCAATGAGCCTCATCCCTTCACGCTCCCCGCCAGCATGCCGCGGATGTAGTAGCGCTGAAGGGCGAGGAAGAGGATCAGCACCGGCGCCACGGTGATGACGGCGCCGGCCATCATCAGCTCGATGTCCTGCACATGCTCACGCGACAGGGCGGCCAAGGCCACGGGCAGCGTATAGTTGGACTGGTCCGTCAGAATGATCAGCGGCCACAGGAAGTCGTTCCAACTGCCCAGAAAGACGAACAGCGCCAGCGTCACGATGATCGGCTGTAGCGTCGGCAGGACCACGCGGCGGAAGATCTGCCCCTCGGAGGCGCCGTCGATGCGGGCCGCCTCCAGCATCTCGTCGGGAATGCTCAGCGCATACTGGCGCACCAGAAACAGGCCGAAGATCGAGGCCAGCCAGGGCACCAGCGCCCCGGCATAGGTGTTCACCAGCCCCATCCCCTTCAGCATCAGGAACAGCGGCAGGGTGCCGATCTGGGCCGGGACCACCAGCGCCGCGACGAGGATCTGGAACACCCGGTCGCGGCCCTTGAAGGTCAGCTTGGCGAAGGCGTAGCCGGCCGGCACGGTGAACAGCAGCGCCAGCCCGGTCGCCAGCGACGCGAGGGCGAAGCTGTTCCACAGATAGCGGCCCATGCCCTGGGTCACGAACAGGTCGCGGTAGTGCTGAAGCGTCCACGATTTCGGCAGCAGTGGCGGCGGGAAGGTCGCGGCCTCGCCCGTGGTCATGAAGCTGACCGACAGCATCCACAGCAGGGGGAACAGCACCACCAACCCGATCAGGCCGACGGCGAGGTTCAGCAGAAGGGCGCGCGGCTTCATTCGTACGCCCCCATCCGCTTCGCCACCGCCAGCTGCACCAGCGTCACCGCCAGAATGCAGAGGAAGAGCACGAAGGCCACGGCGCTGGCGGAGCCGAGGTTCCACCATTTGAAGCCCTCTTCGTACATGAAGTAGAGCACCGTCACGGTCGACTGGGCGGGTCCGCCCTGGGTCATCACATAGGGCTCGGCGAACAGCTGGAAGAAGCCCGCGACCGATATGATCGACACCAGCAGCAGGGTCGGGGCGATGGCCGGCAGGGTGACGTGTTTGAACTGCTTCCACGGCCCGGCCCCGTCGATGCGCGCGGCCTCATAGAGGTCGTCCGGCACGGTCTGAAGAACCGCGAGGAAGATCAGCATGTTGTAGCCGAATATCTTCCAGACAACGAACATCAGGATGGCGGGGATCGAGGTCGACGGCTGGCCCAGCCAGTCGACGGGCGGCAGGCCGATGCTCTGGATCGCCCAGTTGATGACGCCGTATTTCGTGTGCAGCAGATAGTTCCAGAGCACCGCCGTCGCGACCAGCGTCGTCACATAGGGGGCGAAGAACATCACCCGCCAGACCGGCCGCCATTTGATCACCCGCGCGTTCAGAATGACCGCCGCCGCCAGCGAGGTCGCGATCGACAGCGGCACCCCGATCAGGGCGAACAGGCCGGTGTTACGCATCGCCCCCCAGAACAGCGGATTGCCCAGCAGCCGCTCATAGTTCTGCAAGCCCACGAACCGGACGTTGCCGATGTCGGCCAGTGCGTAGATGTCGAAATCGGTCAGGCTGAGCAGCAGGGCCGAAAAGACGGGAATGGCGAAGAAGACGCCGATCGCGATCAGGGCCGGGGCCACGAAACCCCAGGCCGCGCGCTCGCGGTTGCGGGCGTTGCGCGCCGGCCGAGGCGCGGGCCTTGCCAGAATGCCGTCCGCCGAAGCGGGCACATCGGTCATACCGCCCTCCCCTGTTCCATCATCCAGCGGCGCTTCTCCAGCAGCCGGTCGGCGCGGCGGTCGATCTCGGCGGCGGCGGCGCGCGGGGTGTACTCACCGCGGACCATGCGTTCGGCGACGATCTGCATTTCGGTGACAACGCGCTCCCACTCCGGCACCTTGGGCACGGCCTTCGCCCGCGACAGCTGGCCCTTGAAGGCCGCGACGTACGGATCATTGGCCACCGCCGGCGTAGTCCAGGCGCTCGGCCGCGCCGGCAGGTCGCCGGTGATGGTGTTGAAGCGCGCCTGCACGGCCGGATCGGCGAGGTAGCGCACCAGCTTCCACGCCGCCTCCTGATGTGGCGAATGGCGATAGACGACCAGCGACGATCCGCCCGGGGCGGAGGCTCCCGGTCCGGTCGGCCCCGGCACGCCCGAGGTCATCCAGCGCGTCGTCGGCTTGAGGCGGTTCTTGAAGTCGCCAATGGTCCACGGGCCGGAGAAGTAGAAGCTGAAGAAGCCCCTCTCGAACTCGGTCCAGACGTTGGAAATCTGTGTCGACGACGCCACCGGGGCCAGCCCCTCGTCGAACAGGCTCTTGTAGAATTCCAGCGCCGCAACGAACGAGGCGCTGGAGAAATTGCCGCGCGTATCCCGTTCGCGCAGCAGCGGCTCGGCGCCCTGCAGGCCGAAGGTCAGCAGCTGTTCGAACTCGTTGACCGGCAGCAGGACGGCGTAGTTCCCCGGCCCGGCCACGCGTTTGACCGCATGCATTGCCGTCTTCCAGCCGTCCCACGTCTGCGGCACGCCGTCGCCGAAGCCCGCCCGCTGCAGCAGGTCGGCGCGGTAGTAGATCAGGCGCGTGTCGACGTACCAAGGCACGCCCACGACCTGCCCGCCGATGCGGTTGGTCTCCAGCACGGCCGGAAACTGGTCGGTCAGCAGGTCCGAGGCGGCCTCCGGCAGGGCGCTGATCGCCCCGATGGCGGCCATCTCGGACACCCAGGTGTTGCCGACCTGACTGAGGTCCGGCAGCGAGTTGCCCGCGTAGGACGTGAGCAGTTTCGAATGGGCCGCGGTCCACGGCAGGGCCTGGACCTCGACCTTGATTCCCGGATTCAGCCGTTCGAACTCGGGCAGGATCTGGGGGACGTTGGTCGCCTCGTTTCCCATGGCCCAGAAGCGCAGGCGGACAGTCCCGTCGTTGGGTCCGCCGCACCCGGCCAGACCCGTCGCCGCGCCCGCCAGCAGGCCGAGGGCCGTCCGCCGATCCGGGCGCGGGTCTGTCACAGCGCGCGCACCGCCGGGAGATTGAGCCAACCCCCGTGGAAGCCGGCCCGTTTCAGGCCTCGCACCAGATTGGGTTCGAGCCGCATCTTGCTCCACACGGCCTGCGTCCGATGGTTCTCGATCTGGATGACGATCGGGCCCTGATCGATGCCCAGATAGTCGCCGTCGACCCAGCCGACATTCGGCACGATGCGGCCGTGCTGCAGCCGCCCGTCGCGCTGCGTCAGGGTGGGGTTGAACGAGTCGAGGAAGCCGAACTCGGTGTAGATGCCGGTCCCGTACCGCGCCTTCATCGCCTTCAGGCAGGCGGTCACCTCGGCCGGCGCAAAGGGATAGGAGGCCATGGCCGCCGTCGGCGCGATGGTGCCGTCGTCGCGGTCGCCGGGACCGCGCGCCGAATAGCTGAAGAACTCGCGCTCACGGCCGTCGATGACCTGTTTGAAGTCGCCCGGCCCGTCGCAGGCCGTCAGCCCCCAGACATCCGCCGAATAGCCGGCCCAGCCCATGGGATTGTCGATGGCGTATTTGCGCTGGGCCTGTACAGCCCGGACACTGTTGATGCGGTAGTCGAACTCCTCGCCGGTCTCGCGGATCTTCGCCCGGATCCAACGGTCGTAGATGCTGCCGAAGTCGACGAACATATGGCTGTACTGGTGGCCGAACAGCGGGGCGAAGGCGAGGTGCGGCGGGCCCCAGCGGTCCGTCCAGCTCTGGTCGTAGACGCTGCACCACTCGTCCCAGACGGTGGCGGGAACCGGGTGGGTGCGGCTGCCGATGGCCAGCAGCAGGACCAGCATGCCCTCATTGTAGATGTGCCAGTCGGCGGGAATGAATCCGGTCTCGGGATGCCAGCCCATGGAGATGCGGTTGGGCCGGACCATGACCCAGTCCCACTCGATCCGGTCATAGACGGCCTGGGCCAGACGCCGGATCTCGGCCTCGTCGGCATGGTCGCCGTCGAACCAGCGGGCCGAGAACAGCATGCCCGCGACCAGCAGGGTGGTGTCGACGGTCGACAGCTCGGTGCGGCCGAAGCGGTGGCCGGTCTCCATGTCGAGGAAGTGGTAGAAGAAGCCCTTGTAACCGCTGACGCCCGAGGCTTCCGGCCCCTGCGGCGCGTCGTGGAAGAAGCGGATGGTGGTCAGGGTCCGCTCGCGCGCCTCCTCGCGGCTCATCCAGCCGCGCTCGACGCCGATGGGCCAGCAGGTCAGGGCGAAGCCGACGGCGGCCACCGACGAGAAGGACTCGGTCGGCCAGCGGTCGGGCGTCAGGCCGTTGGCGCGATTGGTGACATGGGCGAACCAGTTGAAGGTGCGCTGCTGAAGTTCATCGACTTCGGGGTCGACCCGCGGTTCGGAGGAGTCGAGGAAATAGCCGAGGCCGGCGCCCCCGCATCCGCCAACCGACAGGGCCGCGACGCCAGCGACCGTGGAGCCCATCAAAAACCGGCGGCGATCCATGGTCTGCATCCTCATACGCAAGCTCCCGACAGTCAAAAAAAGGAGCCGCCCCTCGTCGGGATCGAGGGGCGGCCGTCAGGCTCAGGAGACGGTCAGAAGCTGTAACGCATACCCACCTGGAAGGTGCGGGTCGGGAACAGCACACGGGAAGGCCTCTCGAAGTTCGGGTTGGGGTTCGTCGCCGAACCCGTACCGCCGTCGAAGCCGGTGAAGTTGTCGAAGTTGAACACGTTGATGGCGTCCAGGTAGAGCGACAGCTCCGAGCCGCCGAACTCAAAGTCCTTCGTCAGACGGAGGTCCAGGTTCCGGTAGGCGAAGGAGTTCGGGATGATGAAGTTGAACTGCTGCGGACGTCCGTGGTTCGGGCGATAGACGAAGTTGGGTCCGCGTCCGTCGAACACGTCGAACGGCACGCCCGAACCCAGCGTCAGGATGCCCGACAGCTGGAAGTCCCACGGCAGATCGACGATGCCGTTCGCCACAATGCGGTGACGCTCGTCATTGTCGGCAGGACGGACGGGCGAGCTTTCGATGCTGAAGCAGTCGAAGCAGAAGGCGTCCCGGCCGCCGTTCTGTTCAGCCTCCGACCAGGTATAGGCGACGTTCAGGCCCCAGCCGGAGTCGGGCGTGTAGTTCTTGTCCAGCTTGACGTAGAGGGCCCGGAACTCGCGCTCCTTGTTGTGGTCGGACGCGAAGTAGCCGCGATAGGGGTTCGTCCCGCCGGGGCCGCAGAAGCCGCCATTGTCGCCGAAGCCGCCGCCGTCGTTACCGCGTGTGGGTTCGCGGCAGCGGGTGACATAGGCCCAGGTGAACTCGTTTTCGGTCTTGCCGTAGGCGAGGGTGAATTCGCTCTGCCAGTCGCCGAAGCGCTGACGAAGACCCAGGTTGAACTGGTCCGTCATCGGCGGTTCGAAGTCGTTCGCCAGCAGGAAGGCTTCGCCCTTGCCCGGGATGTTGGCGAAGACGGGATCAAGCCCGGCGGCGGTGCGGTAGGACTCCTGCCACAGCACCGGATCATCGGATTCGCCCGGGAAGTCCGTGCCCGGTCCCGGATCGCGATCCTGTCCAGCCGGACGTCCGCGCGCGGGATTGGTGGTGAAGAAGGCGTTCTGGCGAATGTCGAACGGCTTGACGATCTCGTCATAGGAGAAGTTGAAGTTGACCCGGTCGTAATACCGGCCGGCGCCGCCGAAGATCACCGTCGCGCGATCCCCGAACACGTCATACGAGAAGCCGATCCGGGGCTGGAACGCGCCGGCGAACGGATCGCGGTTGTTCCCGGTCGAGATGTAGTCGGCCCTGTTGAACCAGCTGGGCGCATAGCCCGCCGGCTTGCCGCCGTCGGTCGAGGCGATCCACTGGTCCAGACCCGCCACTACGCTGGCCGGCGTGACGTAATCGTTGTTGTTGGCGTTCGTCTCGTAGTCCCAGCGGATGCCGAGGTTCAGTTCCAGCTGATCGGTGATCTGCCAGTCGTCCTGGGCGTACAGGCCGATGACGGTGTTATCGAGATCGACCTCCGGGAACGACCGGCCCAGTTCTACCCGGTAGGGGACGGTGGTGCTGCCGCTTAGTTCGGGCCGGCCGTCGACGTCGTAGTAGAACAGCGGGTTCCGGCCGAACTGCTTGTTCACTTGATAGTTCTGCAGCGAAACCTTGGCGCCCAGCTTGATGGTGTGGAAGCCGTTGAACTCGACGTCGTTGAACGTCAGGTCGTCGCGGAAGGTGAGCGCGTTGTCGTGGATGTCCTGGGTGCTGTCCCGGCCGCCCGCGTTGAAGACGGTGATGCCGCCAAAGTAGTCGGGCTGGAAGCCCGGGGCCGGATTGGTGTCGGTGAACACCCGGTAGTTTTCGCCCAGATCCGTGAAGTTCGCAGCGCCCGGGTTGTAGTTGTAGTCGCGGTAGTCGACGGCGAATTCATTCAGGAACGAGTCCGTCCGCCATTGGTAGCGGAGATTGCTGGTCAGGGTCGTTTGCTGAAGGTTGTTGGCGCGGTCGACGGAGGTCGGGCCGTTGCCGAAGTCGCGCAGATCGGATTCGTCGCGATAAGTGACGCTCCAGTCGACCAGGTGGCCGTCCGCCGGCTGCCAGCTAAGCTTGCCGAAGAACAGATCTTCCTCGAACGGCGCGGCGAAGGTCCCGAGCTCGGGCCCGAACTGGGCGACGAAGCGGGGGTCCTGGAGGTCGAGGCTGACCGTGCGGGCGCGGTTTTCCTGCTTGTGCTCGTATGTCCCGAAGAAGTGCAGCGTGTCGCGGATGATCGGGCCGCCGAGGGCGAAGCCGTACTGCTGGACTTCCAGATCGACCTTGGGCTGGTTGTTCTGCTTGGCGTAGTAGTCCTGCGAGACCATGTTCTGGTCGCGGTAGACTCCGAAGATCTCGCCGTGGAACTCGTTGGTGCCCGAGCGGGTGACGGCGGTGATGATTGCCGAAGAGGCCTGTTCGTACTCGGCCTTGAAGTTCTGGCTGACGACCCGGAATTCCTGGATGCCGGCCTGGGGGAACGGGTTCCCGCGGCTGTCGTCCTGGCCGATGATGCCGCCGCCGATAACGTTGGACTTCAGGCTGGCGCCATCGATGAAGGCGTTGATCGACTCCGCCCGCTGGCCGCCTGCGGTGATGGTCTGCTCTTCCTCGTTCAGCGACAGCCGGACGCCCGGCGCCAGAGCCGCGAAATTGAGGAAGTTGCGGTTGATCTGCGGCAGGCCGTTGATCTGCTGCGTCGTGACGTTGGTCGCGTTCTCGGGCGTGCGAACCTCGGCCAGTCGACGGCCGGTGACGACGACGTCGCCCAGATCCGTGGCGTTGGGGTCGGTAGCCACGGCCACCGGCGCGCCGACGGCCAGATCCAGATCGCCGACCTGACCGACGCCGATGGTGACGACGTCCGAGGCCGTTTCACCATCCGCCGTGGTCACCGTCACCTCATAGGTGCCGGGGCGCAGGCCCGACAGCACATAGCCGCCGTTGGCGTTGGCCGTGGACCGGGTGGTGAAGCCCGACGAGGTGTCGCGGGCCACGATCGCGGCGCCGGCCTCGGCGACGCCGTCATCCGTCACCGACCCGCGGATCGTCGCGGTCGTGACCTGGGCCGAAACCCCGCCGGCGCACGCCAGCGAGACGGCGAGAGCCAGCGCCGAGGCAGCCCCCATGTAGTGGATCGATTTGCGGTTCATCAGGATTTCTCCCCCTTCAGAGACGAATCAGCGTCGGCGCGAAGACGCCCGCCGGATGGTTTTGCTTGGGACGCCGTCGGTTGGCTGGACGGACGCACGACCAGTTCGGGCCGTACGACCTCGCATGCGGTGTCGGCGACGGCTTCGCCCGCTGCGTTGATCAGACGGACGACGCGCTCGAGGGCGCTGCGTCCGGTTTCTGCGATCTGGATTCTCAGTGTCGTCAGGGCCGGCCGAACGAGGCTGGCGATCGGCACGTCGTCGAAACCGACGATGGCGACATCCTCGGGCACGCGCAGGCCCGCGTCCTGCAGGGCCAGCATGGCGCCGACGGCCATGTTGTCGTTGCCGGCGAAGACCGCGTCGGGCCGGGCGTCACCCCTGGCCAGCAACTCGCCTGCGTCGTGACCCGAGGCCTGGGTGAACGCGCCCTCGACCACCGTCGTCGGCAGACCCGCCCTGGCCATGGCCTCGAGATAGCCGGCAAGCCGCGTCTCGGCCTCGAGGTTGCCGGTGGGGCCCGAGATGTGGGCGATGCGCCGGCGGCCGGTGGCGATCAGGTGTTCGACCGCCTGTACCGCGCCGCCGTGGTTGTCGACCACGATCGAGGGCCGGCTGGCGTCCGCGCCGCCGTTCATCAGCAGGATCGGCGTCCGCCCGGCCAGACCCGCGGCCAGGTTGGCGGCGTCCAGATGGGGCGACAGGACGATCAGGCCGTCGACGCGTCCGCGCATGGAGCGGATCGCCGCCGAGGCCTCCTCCGCATCGTCGTGCGAGCTGGAAACGATCAGGTGATAGCCGACCGAGCGGGCGGCGATGTCCATGCCGCGGATCAGTTCGGAGAAGAACTCGCCATACAGGTCCGGCAGGATAACGCCGATCGTGTGGGTCTTGCTGGTGGACAGGCTGCGGGCGCCCGAATGCGGCACGTACTGCAGGGCGTCCGCCGCCTCCAGCACCTTGGCGCGGGTCGCCTCGGTGACCGGGCCGGCGCCGTTCAGAACACGCGAAACCGACGCCACAGAAACCTCGGCGCGCTCGGCGACATCGCGAATCGTGGCGGCCTTCATGCCGCCGCCGTCGCGCAGATTCGTGGGGCCGCCCTGGGCGTCAAAATGCATCCTCCCTGGGATTTTCCAGCCCCGGCCCGCTTGGCGCGGGTCCGTCCGAAAAAACCGTGTAACCGATTACATGACACACTAGTCAGGCGCCCCGCAAGTGCCCTAGTTTGGTCACACGGAGGTTGTGCCGGCCGAGGTACAGGGGTACCGACCACCGGAAATCGCTTCCGCCAGTCCGCGTTCCAGCTCTTCGAGGCTTCTCCAGATGACTTCAGAAAACACAGGTAACTATCGGTTTCCCGAAGGTTTTCTGTGGGGCGCCGCGACGGCCGCCTATCAGATTGAAGGCTCCTCCATGGCGGACGGCGCCGGGGCGTCCATCTGGGACCGGTTCAGCCATACTCCCGGCATGATGCTGAACGGCGACACCGGCGACGTCGCCTGCGACCATTACAACCGGTGGCGCGAGGACATCGATCTGATGACCCGCCTGAACCTGCAGGCCTACCGGTTTTCGGTCAGCTGGAGCCGGGTGATTCCGGAGGGCCGCGGGGCCATCAACCAGAAGGGTCTCGACTTCTACGACCGGCTCGTCGACGGCCTGCTGGAGAAGGGCATCGAGCCGCTTTGCACCCTCTATCACTGGGACCTGCCGGCGGCGCTGGACGATCGCGGCGGCTGGCTAAACCCCGACATTTCCGACTGGTTCGCCGACTACGGCCAGGTCCTGTTCGAGAAGTTCAAGGGCCGGGTGAAGACCTGGGGCACGATCAACGAGCCGTGGGTCATCGTCGACGGCGGCTATCTGCACGGGGCGCTTGCCCCCGGCCACAAGTCGGCCTTCGAGGCCATGATCGCGGGCCACAACGTGCTGCGCGCCCACGGCGCCGCCGTGAAGCGCTTCCGCGAAACGGGCGAAGGCAAGATCGGCATCGTCCTCAACATCGAACCGAAATACAGCGCCTCGGACAAGCCCGAGGACGAGGCCGCGCGCAAACGCGCCGAGGCCCAGATGAACCGCTGGTTCCTCGACCCCCTGATGGGCCGCGGCTACCCCGAGGAACTGAAGGACGTCTACGGCGAGGCCTACCGCGAGTTCCCGCAGGAAGACTTCGACCTGATCGCCCAGCCAACCGACTGGATGGGTCTGAACTGGTACACCCGCGCCGTGCCGGAGAACGCGCCGGACGCCTGGCCCGTCCGCGCCCGTCCGGTGAAACAGATCCAGCACGCCCACACCGAGACCGGCTGGGAGGTCTACCCCCCTGCCCTGACCGACACCCTGGTCTGGCTGCACGAACAGACCAACGGCCTGCCGCTGATGGTCACCGAGAACGGCTCGGCCTGGTATGACCCGCCCCACGCCATCGACGGCCGCATCCACGATCCGATGCGCGTTGAATACCTCAAGAACCACCTGAAGGCCCTGCACGACGCCATCGGCAAGGGCGTCGACATCCGCGGCTACATGGCCTGGTCGCTGCTCGACAATCTGGAATGGTCGCTCGGCTATTCGAAGCGGTTCGGCATCACCCACGTAAACTTCCAGACGCAGGAGCGGACCATCAAGGATTCCGGCCTGCTGTACGCCGAGGTGATCAAGAGCCACGGCTCGGTGCTGGACACCCTCTAGGCGAACGCCTCAGCGGATGCGGGCGTAGTAGGCCTCGATCAGGTCCAGCCGGTCCGCGAACGGGATGGGCTTCGCTTCCGGGCCGTCATTGGTGAACTCCAGCAGACGGTCCCGCTGCGCGCCGAACTCTGGCCAGACGGGTCGCCCGGCTTCGTTGGGATCGCCCGTCGTCGCGAACCGCGTCCAGTAGTCCGCCATGGCTGTCGCCGCCCGGTCGTCCCGCTCCGCCATGGGCCGGCCGACCGTGTGCAGGTTGTCGAAGACGTATGGCCGCTCTGATGCGTGCGTGGCCCCGCCGCTGGGCTCGGGGTTCGAGTCAGGGACCACGTCGAAGCGATAGAGATACGTCGGATGGCCGTTGCGGGCGTGCAGCCGCGCCAGATGCCGCGCCGGCTCGTTGAAGGCCAGGTCGCTGACCACATGGGCGCGATAACCGTCCTCGCCGCCATAGGCCGCGTACAGATCGACCCGTTCCTGCGAGGTCAGGGCGTCGTCGATGGCGCCATAAGGGCTGATCTCCGAGGGCCGTATCCACCAGAACTCGGCGCTGTTCGTGCCGATGATCATCGGCACCGGCGCCTCGCGCCCGGCGGCGAAGGCGGCCTCGACATCCTCCGTCACCACCTGGCCGTCGATCACCAGATTGTCGCCGCCGTAGAAGTTTGGCGCCGGCCTCAGCAGCGCCTCCGCTGGAACGGCGCGCAACTGGGCCGCGGTGGTCGCCCCGACGCTCTGCGCGAAGCCGACGCCCCGATCCTGCAACGACGGCCCGCCGATGGCTGAAGGCGCGTCCAGCGGCACGCCGGAGTCCCGTCCCAGACCCGACTGCACGACGGCGCGGTGAAACAGTCCGCGCGCCTGTGGCGAGATCATCAGCCGGGTCACCGCCGCGCCGCCCGCCGACTCGCCGAAGACGGTGACATTGCCCGCGTCCCCGCCAAAGGCCGCCGCATTGTCGCGCACCCATTCCAGCGCCGCGACGATGTCCATCATGCCGTAGTTGCCGCCCGGCTCGCCGCGCGCCCGCTCGGCCGCCAGCGCCGGATGGTCGAAGAAGCCCAGCCGCCCCAGACGGTAATTGACCGTGACCACGATCACGCCGCGTCTCGCGAGGTTCGCCCCGTCGTAAAGCGCCGCCGTGCCGGAGCCGTTGTTGAACCCGCCGCCGTGGATCCAGACCATCACCGGCCGCGGCCCGGCCCGTTCCACCGGCGTCCAGACATTCAGCGTCAGGCAATCCTCGCTCATCGGCAGCGGGCCGACACCGGGGTCGCCGTTCGCCGGCGGCTGGATGCAGATGGCGCCGACCTGCCCCGCGTCCCGCTGGCCCTCCCATGAAGTCGCAGCTTGCGGCGCCCGCCACCGCAGCGGCCCGACCGGCGCGGCAGCGTAGGGCACGCCCCTGAAACTGCTCACGCCATCTTCGGCCCGGCCGATGAGAACGCCCTGTTCCACAACGGCGCGGGGATCGGGCGTGGTGGTCCGGCCTGGGGTCATGATCAGGGCCGCCGCGAGGAAAAACACCAGAGACATGGACCGACACTAGCGCGACGCCCCGCCATGTCTCAAATAGCAACCGTTGGTCGCTTGTTTCGACGAAGTGAACCAATGATGGATCAAGGCGTTATGGCCCGGATTGGGGTGAGGCTGTATTGAAGCAACTGGCGGAATCGGGCGGCCTGGTGGTCGATCTGGCGGATGCGTTTGACGCGTCGCCGAACCCGTATGTGCTGTTGACCCCCGACCTGCGCATCGCCGGCGCCAACAAGGCCTATCTGGAGGTGACCCGCACCGCTCGCGAGGCGATCATCGGCCGGCCCCTGTTCGCCGCCTTCGATTCCGGCCCCGGCGACGATGCGCCGGAGAACGTCCGTCAGGTGAAGGCCTCGCTGGAAAAGGCGCGGGACACCCGGCAGCGCGATCATCTGGCCATGGTGCGGTTCTCGATGCCGGGAAAGTCGGACGGCCCGACGCCTGTCTTCGAGGAGCGCGTGTGGAGCGCCACCCACACCCCCATCCTGAATGCGGCGGGCGAGGTGATCTGGCTGCTGCAGCACACCACGGACATCACCGAGCTTGAACAGCTCCGTCAGGGCACCCGCCACCGCAAGGCGAGCGCCCGCACCCTGGACGCCATCGTCGGCGGCGGCGTGCTGGCCCGGGCCCGAGAGGTGCAGGAAGACAACCGGCGTCTCGCGGAAGAGCGCAATCGCCTGCAGGACATGTTCATGCAGTCGCCGGGATTCGTTGCGGTTCTGGCCGGTCCGGACCACGTCTTTGAATTCTACAACGACGCCTACCGCCGGCTGATCGGCGATCGCGAGATCCAGGGACTGCCCACCGCCGAGGCCCTGCCCGAGGTCGTGGGCCAGGGCTATATCGACATGCTGGACAGCGTGTTCGAAACCGGCGAGCCCGTGCAGGGACAGGCCAGTCTGGTCCAGTTGCAGCGCGCCGCGGGCGAAACCCCGCAGGACGCCTACGTCGACTTCTTCTACCAGCCGATCCGCGACCCTGACGGGACCATCATCGGCGTTTTCGTTCAGGGCCACGACGTCACGGAAGGCGTCCGGGCCGCCGAGCGCCAGAAGCTGATGATCGACGAACTGAACCACCGGGTGAAGAACACCCTGGCCACTGTGCAGTCGATCGCCATGCAGACCGCCCGGTCGCATACGGATCCCAAAACCTTCGCGGAAGGCTTCCAGGCCCGGCTGCTGGCGCTGTCGCACACTCATGACCTGCTGACCCGCAGCCACTGGGAGGGCGCGGATCTCGCCGCCGTTCTGGAACATGAGACCGAGGCCCACGGCGCCCATCGCGTGACGCTGAACGGCCTTCCTGTGGCGCTGGGACCGGCCTCGGCCCTGTCGCTCGGCATGATCTTCCACGAACTGGCCACCAACGCCGCCAAATACGGAGCCCTGTCGGCGCCCGAGGGCCGGGTGCTGGTCGACTGGTCGGTCTCGAACCAGGCGCGTCCGGTGCTGCACCTCAGCTGGCGCGAGATGGGCGGGCCGCCCGTCCTCGAACCGGCGCGGCGCGGGTTCGGCAGCCGGCTGATCGAACGAAACGTGCGCCACGATCTGGCGGGCGAGGTCAAACTCGATTACGCCAGTGAAGGTTTCAGTGCGGACTTTTCGATTCCGCTCGATCGCGGGACAAATTCATGAGCGCACCTCTGGACGGCCGACGGGTCCTTGTTGTCGAGGATGAGTCCCTCGTCGCCATGCTGCTCGAAACCATTCTGGAAGACATGGGCTGCACCCCGGTCGGGCCGGCGTCCAACATCGACGACGGTATGGCCATGGCCACGGACGGCCAGCATCTCGACGCCGCCTTGCTGGACGTGAATGTCGCCGGCCGTCAGGTCTTCCCCGTCGCCCAGGCGCTGAAAGACCGGGGCATCCCCTTCGTCTTCTCCACCGGCTATGGCGAAGGCGGCCTGCCGGACGAATGGCGCGGCCAGGCGACGATCCAGAAGCCCTTCACCGAGGCCGCCGTCCGCGACGCCCTGATGAAGGCGATGGGCGTCGAACTGGCCTGAGTGGCTAGTGGCTAGTAGCTGGTGGCTAGTTTGATCGCCGTTCGCTGACGGCGGAACGGCGGCGCAGACCGCGCCCTCGCACCGACGCTGGCCAGCCACAAGCAACTCCCTATCTCCTCAGGTCCTTCAGCACGGCCTTCGCCGCATTGTGACCCGGGGCGCCGGTGACGCCGCCGCCCGGATGGGCGCCGGATCCGCACAGATAGAGGCCCGGGACCGGCATCCGGTGATCAGCGTGGCCCAGTACGGGCCGGGCGCTGAACAGCTGGTCCAGCGACAGCCGGCCGTGGAAGATGTCGCCGCCAACCAGCCCGAACCGCCGCTCCAGATCGCGCGGCCCCAGCGCCAGCCGCCCGACCACCGAGGCCTTGAAGCCAGGCGCATGGGCGTCGACCGTATCGATCATCAGATCCGCCACCGCGTCGCGGTGCTCGTCGGCCAGATCAGGCGAGACATGCTGGCAGAACAGGCTGGCGACGTGCTGTCCCGGCGGCGCCAGCGTATCGTCCAGCGTTGACGGAATCAGCATCTCCACGATCGGCTTGGAAGACCAGCCGTTCAGCCGCGCCTCCGCATGGGCCCGATCCATGTAACCAAGCGTCGGAGCGATGATGACGCCCGCCGTCAGATGGTCTCCCGCGCCCGGCAGCGCCGTGAAGTTCGGCAGTTCCGACAGCGCCACATTCATGCGGAATGTGCCGGAACCCGACTGGTAGGCGCCGATCCGCTCGCGGAAGTCCGCCGGAACCACCGCGTCGTCCACGAACCGTTCGAACAGCAACCGCGGATGCAGGTTGGACACCACCGCCCGCGCCCGGACCACGTCGCCGGCTTCCGTGACCGCCCCGACGGCCCTGCCCTTCTCTGTCAGGACCGAGGCGATCGGCGTATCCAGCCGCACATCGACGCCGGCCTCGGCGCAGGCCGCGGCCATGGCCTGGGTAATGGCGCCCATGCCGCCGATGGCGTGACCCCAGACGCCCTTGCGCCCGTTCACCTCGCCGAAAACGTGATGCAGCAGCACATAGGCCGAGCCCGGGGTGTACGGGCTGGCGTAGTTGCCGACGACGCTGTCGAAACCGAACAGGGCCTTGATCGGATCGCTCTCGAACCAGCCGTCCAGCCAGTCGCCCGCCGACTTGGCGAACAGGTCCAGCAGGTCACGCCGCCCCTGCGTATCCAGCCCCGCCGCCTGTTTGCCCAGCGACGCGCCCTTCAGCAGTTCCGGCAGCATGGCCATCCAGCCGCCATCCACCATGTTGGGCGGCGCCTTCAGGATCCAGTCGCGCAGCACCGAGGCCACCACCTCCAGCCGCCGCTCGTATTCGGGCAGCCGCTCCGCGTCCCGCGCCGAGAATTTCGCCAGCTCGCCCTGCGTCCGCCCCTCGCCCGCGAGGAAATACCGGCCGTCGTCGAAGGGCAGGAAGTTGGACACCTTGCGCTCGACCACCCGCAGGCCGTGCCGTGCGAGCTCCAGATCGGCGATGATCTTCGGGTTCAGCAGGCTGACCGTGTAGCTGGCGGTCGAGTTGCGGAAGCCCGGGTGGAACTCCTCGGTTACCGCCGCCCCGCCGACGACGTGCCGCCGCTCCAGCACCGTCACCTTCAGCCCGGCCTTCGCCAGATAGAAGGCGCAGACGAGGCCGTTGTGGCCCCCGCCGAGAATGACGATGTCGGTTTCGATCTGCGCCATGTTTCCTCCCGCTGGCTGCGGTCTATCACGCAGGCGGCGAAGGGGAAGGCTCATCCTCCGGCCGGTGCACCAGCGACACCAGCACCACGCTGATCATCATCAGCAGGAACCAGCTGCCCAGCTTTTCGATCGAGACCATATGCCAGCCGTCGCTCTGGGACGGATAGACCCACGCATTGGCGAAGGTGGCGATGTTCTCGGCCAGCCAGATGAAGGTCGCCACGAGGAAGAAGCCCAGCAGGAACGGCATCCTCCGCCGCCTCCGGTCCGGCGTGAACCAGAACCAGCCGCGCCCGAACAGCAGGGCCGTCGCCGCGAACAGGCCCAGCCGGATGTCCGGCAGCCAGTGATGGGCGAAGAAGTTGACGTAGATCGCCGCCGCCAGCACCCAGGTCGTCCACAGCGGCGGATAGTGGCTGAACCGGATGTCGAATATCCGCCAGATACGGGCGATGTAGCTGCCGACCGCCGCATACATGAAGCCCGAGAACAGCGGCACCATGCCGATACGCAGGACGCTGTCCTCCGGGTAGATCCACGATCCGTGCTGGGTCTTGAACAGCTCCATGATCGTGCCGACCACGTGGAAGACGAAGATCACCCTCGCCTCCTCCCAGCTCTCCAGCTTCAGCGCCAGCATGGCCCCCTGTATCGCCAGCGCCCCGACGACCAGAAAGTCGTACCGGCTGACCGGCGCGTTGTCCGGCCACCACAGATGCGTCGCCAGCAGCAGGGCCAGCATCGCCCCGCCGAACAGACAGGCCCACCCCTGCTTGATGCCGAACATCAGAAACTCGAAGCCGTACCGGCTCCAGGCGGCGCGGTCGGCCCATGTCTGCAACCGGCCCAGCCAGTGACGGCCCCATGTCTCGAGCGGAAGGCGGCGCGGTTCGGTCATTCGCTCACCCTCGCCGCATTCGCCCGCCCAGGCATGAGCGGAATGTGAGCATTTCACGCGGCGCGTGAAATCACCCCCGGCCGCGGTACGTCGGCACGCCCTGATCCGGCAGCCAGAGTCCCTCGGGCGCCGGTCCCGTCTGCCAGAAGACATCGATCGGGATGCCGCCGCGCGGATACCAGTAGCCGCCGATCCTCAGCCATTTCGGCTGCAGCAGGTCGGCGATCTTCTTGCCGATGGCCACGGTGCAGTCCTCGTGGAAGGCGCCGTGGTTGCGGAAGCTGGTCAGGTACAGCTTCAGGCTCTTGCTCTCGACCAGCCATTCGCCGGGCGCATAGTCGATGACGATGTGGGCGAAGTCCGGCTGGCCGGTCACCGGGCACAGGCTGGTGAACTCCGGCGCCGTGAAACGCGTCAGATACAGGGTCCCGGCGTGCGGATTGGGCACGCGCTCCAGCTCGGCGGTCTCCGGGCTGGTGGGAGCGGCGGTGATCTGGCCGAGCTGTTGCAGGCCTGAGGTGTCGGTGGTCATGGCGGGGATGTAGCGGGTTCGGCCTGCGGCGTCATCTGGTCGCTGGCGGCTGGCGGCTTGCTTCCATTTGCCTTCCCCCGCGACACCCCGCTATCCGTAGTGAAAGACAACGCGGGGAGCTTCGCATGGCCATTCCGGCATCGCTGAAAAACGGACTGAAGCTGCCGGTCATCGCCGCGCCGATGTTCCTCGTCTCCGGCCCTGATCTGGTGGTCGAGACCTGCAACGCCGGCGTCATCGGCACCTTCCCCTCGCTCAACCAGCGCACCACCGAGGGCTATAGGGACTGGATCCACGAGATCAAGGGCCGCCTGACCCCCGACGCCGCCGCCTTCGGGGTCAACCACATCGTCCACCCGACCAATCCCCGGCTGATGGCCGACATGATGGTCTCGGTCGAGGAGAAGGTGCCGCTGATCATCACCTCGCTGGGCGCGGTGCGCGACGTGGTCGAGGCCGTGCACGGCTACGGCGGCGTGGTCTTCCACGACATCGCCAACGTCCGCCACGCCCGCAAGGCGGCGCAGGCCGGCGTCGACGGCCTGATCCTTGTCGCCAACGGGGCCGGGGGCCACGCGGGCGTGGTCAATCCGTTCGCCCTCGTCGAGGAGGTGCGCTCCTTCTTCGACGGGACCATCATCCTGTCCGGCTGCCTGTCCACCGGCCGTGACGTGGCGGCGGCGACCATGATGGGCGCCGACTTCGCCTATATGGGCACCCGCTTCATCTCGACGACCGAGTCCGAGGCCCAGGCCGAGTACAAGCAGATGATCGTCGATGCCGGCGCGTCCGACATCACCTACACCCCGGCCGTCTCGGGCATTCCGGCGAACTTCCTGACACCGTCGTTGATCGCCAACGGCATCGACCCGAAATCCCTGCCCGAGCACAAGCTGGACATGGGTGAGGAGGCGAAGGCTTGGAAGACGGTCTGGTCCGCCGGTCAGGGCGCGGGCGCGGTGCATGACGTGCTGGCCACAGGCGATCTGGTTCGTCGGCTCCGGGACGAATATTCGCAAGCCTGTGATGAATTCGACAAAAAGCGGTTCTAGACCCGGCCCACACGAGAGGCCGACTCACATGCTCCGCACCCTGACGACCGCCGCCGCCGCGGCGACCGCCCTGCTGGCGTTTGCCGGCTCCGCCTCGGCCCAGGACGCCCCCTTCCCGGGCGGCAGCGTGTCCTTCGCCCTCGGCGCCGCGACCGACAACCGCTCCAAGGACGCCTCCAAGTCCAATGGCGAGCCTTACGTCTGGGGTCAGGCGGAATGGGAAAACGGATCCGGACTGTTTTACGCCGCGACCGGATTCGAGACGATCAAGAGCTCGACCGGCTCGGAGCTGGAACTGGAAATCGGCGCGGGCTTCACCCCTGAGGTCGCCGGTTTCGATCTGGATCTGAACGCCACCTTCAAGCAGCAGATGGACGCCAATCCGGGTACGGACGACGACGCCTGGGAGTTCACGGCCGACGTCAAACGCTCCATCGGACCCGCCAGCGGCCGCCTGCGCCTGCAGCACTCGCCGGACGGCACGGGTTCGACCGAGGCCTGGACCTGGTACGAGGCCCGCATCGGCTGGGACTTCACCAGCAAGCTGGAAGCCACAGCCTCCATCGGCCGGCGCGAGCAGGACAACAGCGTCGACTACACCGGCTGGAACGCCGGCTTCACCTACGCCCTGACCGACAATCTGGAAGCCGAGCTTCGCTACCACGCGACCGACGCCGACGTTCCGGGCGAACAATACGCCGACGCCCTCGTCGCCGGGATCAGCATCGCTTTCTAAAACCTCGCGTTTTTGCGGCGAAGCTCCTATCTATTGCTGATGAGCAACCACCGTCCCACGACCCTCGAACGCGCCTATGAACTGGCGCGCGCCGGGGGCTGCCGCACTGTCGGCGACATCAAGACCGCACTTCAGGCCGAAGGCTTCGAACGCATCCAGGACTCCCTGTACGGCCCCACGCTGACGGCCGCCCTGCGCAAGCTGTGCCAGGAACACTATATCGCCACGCCCGACAACATGCCGGATCAGGCAGCGGCCTGGTCGGCCCGAGCCAGGCTTCCGTCGNCAGGCCGAAGGCTTCGAACGCATCCAGGACTCCCTGTACGGCCCCACGCTGACGGCCGCCCTGCGCAAGCTGTGCCAGGAACACTATATCGCCACGCCCGAGGGCGAAGCGGCCGAATAGGCTTGCGGCTTGATTTCGCCGCAACGACGCGTCAAAAGCGTTTTGTCGATCTCTCTGCGAAACGCCACCCTCTGCTTTCGCACTGAGGTCTAGCCGCTCCATTCAGACCCGACAGGCCGCAGGGGCTATTCCCTGGGGCCAACGCTAACGGAGGTCCTGAAAATGGCTACCGGCACTGTAAAATGGTTCAACTCCACCAAGGGCTACGGCTTCATCCAGCCTGACGACGGCGGCAAGGACGTCTTCGTCCACATCTCGGCCGTCGAGCAAGCGGGCCTG
>NZ_LMFL01000006.1:26644-68755 GCF_001426805.1 Brevundimonas sp. Root1423 | reverse complement strand
TGATCAAATACGCGGCCAACGCCTTCCTGGCGATGAAGATCACCTTCATCAACGAAATGGCGGACCTGTGCGAGGCGGTCGGGGCGGACGTGCAGCAGGTGGCGCGCGGCATCGGACTGGACAAGCGGATCGGCGCGAAATTCCTTCACGCCGGGCCCGGCTATGGCGGATCGTGCTTCCCCAAGGACACCCTGGCCCTGGTGCGGACGGCCACCGACGCCGGCGCCCCGGTCCGGCTGATCGAGACGACGGTCCAGATCAACGACGCGCGCAAGAAGGCCATGGCCGGAAAGGTGGCGGCGGCGATGGGCGGCGACCTGAAGGGCAAGACGGTGGCCCTGCTGGGCCTGACCTTCAAGCCGAACACCGACGACATGCGCGACGCGCCGTCGCTGGACGTCGCCCCCGCCCTGATCGCCATGGGCGCGACGGTTCAGGCCTTCGATCCCGAGGGCATGGACGAGGCCGCCAGACTGCTGGACGGGGTGGTGTTCAAGGACGGGCCCTACGACGCCGTGGAAGGGGCCCATGCGGTCGTCATCCTGACCGAATGGGACCAGTTCCGCGCCCTCGACCTGGACCGGGTCAAGCTGCTGCTGCGCGAACCCGTCATGGTCGACCTGAGNCATGCGGTCGTCATCCTGACCGAATGGGACCAGTTCCGCGCCCTCGACCTGGACCGGGTCAAGCTGCTGCTGCGCGAACCCGTCATGGTCGACCTGAGRAACGTCTACCGGCCCGAGGACATGCGCGCCCGCGGCTTCCGCTACGTCTCGATCGGACGAAACTAGCTACTCGCCAGGCTGCCGAGAGTGCATCATGCCCATGTTCCCGAGTGAGGAAGCATGACTGATTCCCACCTCTATCCCGTCCCCACCGGCTGGGCCGAGCGCGCCCATATGGATGCCCCGGCCCATGCGGCGGCCCGGATCGCCGCCCGCGAGGAGCCGGACGCCTACTGGGGCGAGTGCGCGCGTCGGCTCGACTGGATCACCCCGCCGACCGTGATCAAGGACGTGTCCTTCAACAAGGCCGATTTCCGCATCCGCTGGTTCGGGGACGGGGTCCTCAACGTCGCCTGGAACTGCCTCGACCGGCACCTGGCCGAGCGCGGCGACCAGACGGCCATCATCTGGGAGGGCGACGAACCGACCCGGTCCGGCGGTCTGACGTACCGCGAACTGCACGCCGAAGTCTGCCGCATGGCCAATGTGCTGAAGGGCCTCGGCGTGGCGAAGGGCGACCGGGTGACCCTCTACATGCCGATGATCCCGGCCGCGGCGGTCGCCATGCTGGCCTGCGCCCGCATCGGCGCGGTGCACTCGGTCGTCTTCGGCGGCTTCTCGCCCGACAGCCTGGCCGGCCGGATCGAGGACTGCGGCTCGAAGGTCGTCATCACCGCCGACGAGGGCCTGCGCGGCGGCAAGCGGGTGCCGCTGAAGGCCAATGTCGACGCGGCCCTGGAGAAGCTTCCGCCGGGAAGCGAGGTCCAGCACGTCCTGATCGTCTCGCACACCAACGCCGCCATCCCGATCGTCGCCGGCCGCGACGTCCGCTATGGCGAGGCCGGGCGCGGCGTCTCCGACGACTGCCCGTGCGAGCCGATGAACGCCGAGGACCCGCTGTTCATCCTCTACACCTCGGGTTCGACCGGAAAGCCCAAGGGGGTGCTGCACACCACCGGCGGCTATCTGTTCTGGGCGGCGTGGACGCATGAGCTGGTGTTCGACTACCGCCCCGGCGAGGTCTTCTGGTGCACCGCCGACGTCGGCTGGGTCACCGGCCACAGCTATTGCGTCTACGGCCCGCTGGCCAATGGCGCCACGACCCTGATGTTCGAGGGCGTGCCCAACTATCCCGACTACAGCCGCTTCTGGCAGGTGATCGACAAGCACCAGGTCGAGATCTTCTACACCGCCCCCACGGCGCTGCGGGCCCTCATGCGCGAGGGCGACGGACCGGTGAAGGCGACCAGCCGCAAATCGCTGCGCCTGCTCGGCAGCGTCGGCGAGCCGATCAATCCCGAGGCCTGGCGCTGGTATCACGAGGTCGTCGGCGACGGCCGCTGCCCGATCGTCGACACCTGGTGGCAGACCGAGACCGGCGGAATTCTGGTCTCGCCCCTGCCCGGCGCCACCGATCTCAAGCCGGGCTCGGCGACCAAACCCCTGCCGGGGGTCGAGCTGGAGCTGGTCGATGCCGAGGGCCGGGTGCTGGAGGGCCCCGCCTCGGGCAACCTGTGCATCACCGACAGCTGGCCCGGCCAGATGCGCACCGTCTGGGGCGACCACCAGCGCTTCTTCGACACCTATTTCAGCGCCTATCCGGGCAAGTATTTCACCGGCGACGGCTGCCGTCGGGACGAGGACGGCTACTACTGGATCACCGGCCGGGTCGACGACGTGATCAACGTCTCGGGCCACCGCATGGGCACGGCCGAGGTCGAGAGCGCCCTGGTCCTGCACGACGACGTGGCCGAGGCGGCGGTGGTCGGCTTCCCCCACGACATCAAGGGTCAGGGCATCTACGCCTATGTAACGCTGAACGCGGGGGTGGAGCCGACCGACGACCTCAAGAAGGCGCTGGTCGTCCATGTGAGGAAGGAGATCGGGCCGATCGCGGCGCCCGACGTGATCCACTGGGCGCCGGGGTTGCCCAAGACCCGGTCGGGCAAGATCATGCGGCGGATCTTGCGGAAGATCGCCGAGGGGGACGTGGGGAACCTGGGCGATACGTCGACGCTGGCCGATCCGGGGGTGGTGGGGGAACTGCTGCGCGACGCACCCTCGTGAGGCTCCCAGGCGCGACGCTGCCCGGTGGGTGATCATCCTGCGGTATCAGTCTGTCCTGAGGCGAAGCGCCGGAGGCCGCTTCCGATCCTCCTCGGTCTCCCGCCGCGGCGACGTTATGGGCCCGCCGGGATCGGGGGTCGGGTCGCGGAGTTATATGGCAGCCCGAACGATCATCAGTGAAATTTGTGTCCCGGCAGGAGGACTTACATGGCCCATACCGACGGCGATCGGCTGAACCGGCGAACCCTCGTCTCTCTGGGCGCGGCCGGCCTCGCAGGGGCGCTTACAAGCTCCGCGGACGCGAAACCAACCGCGCCGGACACCCTGGCGAAGGACGGGCGCCAGACCGTCACCCCCGCCTTGCCGGCGCCCAACGTTTCCGATCTGTCCCGGAAGGTCGATCGAACCGCGAATCTCTCGGATCTGGCGGACAGCGAGGAAGCGTTTGGGAACCTGGGCTTCGTTCAATCGGGAGCCGGCGCCGTCCGCCGCACGGCCAGGGCAAAGGCTCAGGAACTCGTCAGCGTGGCAGACTTCGGGGCGACGGGCGAGGGAACCGGAGATGACACGGCAGCCTTTGTCGCGGCGGCGGCGGCGCATCCCGGCAAGATTATCCATGTACCCGCGGGAACCTACCGACTCGGCCAGGTCGGCAATCTGAACGAGGCCGGCACGAGCTTCCGGGGGGCCGGCCGCTATGCTTCGATCATAAAACCGGCTGCATCCATGCGGTCAGGCCAAGCGATATTCTACAATGGATCGGCGACCGAGGGGACCTCCGCCTATGGGCTGATCGAGGACATCGGGTTCGACCTGTCGGGCCAGGACTGCATTTGCATCGACCTGTCCTCATGCAACAATTTCAACGTCAACCGTTGCCATTTTCGAGGTGGGAGCAACCGGAGATCTGCACTCGGAACCGGCGTCCGATTCGGATCCCCCAGAAACCAGGGGGCCTACACCAACACCGTCACCAACTGTTCCGGGCACGCTCTCTCCAAGGGGCTTGAGTTTGGCAGGGGCGCCAACTCCTGCATGGTCGTCGGGGGTGAATACCTGAACTGCACGGTGGGGGCCGATGCGGGCCCGGACGACTATCTGGACACACCCCGCATTATCGGGACGCGCTTCGAGGGTTGCGGCGTCTCGGTCAGGATCAGGGCCTTGGGGGCCCAGCTCCACGCTGTCCGCTTCGAGGACAGCGCTGTAGCTGACGTGGAATTCCTGAAGGGGTCCGATCGCTGTGAGATCATGGGTGGCTATTCGGCGTCGTCCCGGGTCACCCTGCTGGCGCCGGAAAACTGTACAAACCTTGTCTGCATCGCCGGCGATCTGGGTTGGTTCGAGACCCACGACGGCGCGAAATACATGCAGGGCGTACATGTTTTCTCCGGAGTAGGTCAGGCCGCAGCGCCCGCCTTGCCGGCTGGAGTGAACGCGACGGCCTTCTTCACGCAGACAGCCGTGCTGTTCAACGACGTTAGCCTGGAGGCTGTGAATACCAGCAACGACGACACCCTTCTCATGCTCCGAGGGAACACGAGCAACGAACTCGAGATTCTGGGGTTCGACAGAAAACTTCGAGCCTATCGCGACGTCAACATCGGAGGGGGAGAATCGATCAATCCGCTGGGAACCGGCGTAACGAGTCTGGGCAAGGACTCGCGAAGATTCAGGACGGCGAACCTCAGCGAAGGCGTTCGGGTGGCAGGCAAGCAGGTGGTGGGAGCGCAACATCCTGCCATCGACGACGCGACAGACGCCGCCAGCACGGTCAGGCAGCTGAATGCTGTTCTTGAATGCCTGCGCGCGCACGGCCTAATCGCGAAGTGACTGCGGTCATGCCGACACGCCCCGCGCGCCACAAGCCGTTGATGTTTCTTAGCCAGCTGGAAATATAGAGCCGTTTCCACGTAGGTAACGGCAGGCGCTTGTTGATGAACAGAACGTCCTTATTGTTGGGCGTGAACCGTATCATATGGAAACCGATGTCCTTGAGACGTTGCTTGGCTTCCTCAGTTCGATCCCTGAGTTCGGGATACCAGAAATCGTGAAATTCGACGGTGATCTGATCGATACTCCGCAAGGTGTCCGCGTTTGCTTCCAGAATCATATCGAGTTCCGCGCCTTCGATATCCACTTTCAGCAGACTAACCGGGCCGGTCCTCTTGAGGATCGACTCCAGCGACGCCGCTGCGACCATGGTTGTGGTTCTTGAGCCGGTAGCTTCAAGGAGACCGCCCACCACGGCGAGATCCATCACCGAACCTGTCAACTCCTTGTCCATGTCGTAGGTAAGGGCGACTTCGCCGTCGTAGGCCGTGATCGCGGCCTGGATAACATCGATGCCGCGCGCCTCGAGGTCTCGGGCGAGCTGGGGAACCGGCTCCACCGCGGTCACCAGACAGCCATAGCGAAGCGCCATCGGAACAGTGAACTCGCCCCGGTTGCCGCCAAGGTCCAGCACTCGGGCACCCGCCGGGAGAAATTCCGGCAAGAAGCTGTGCTGGCTTATGCGTTCGAGTGTCTTCGTCATATCTGCTCCCCTGCGGGTCATACCGCAGGTCCGGCACAGGGACCACACTGAGCCCGGCCTAATGTTGCGTTCATCGATTGGGATCTGGTGCCTCTGGATTCGGGGCCTGGCCGAGCCAGCTAGGTATGAAGAAATCGCTCGAGAATACGGAGGCCCAGAGGTCCGCTCTTCTCGGGATGGCATTGAAATGCCGTGATGTTGTCCTGTTGGACAGCCGCGCAAACGGGATAGTTGGCGTAGTCGACATTCGCCAGGCGTCGATCATCATCCTCCGGGATGCAGCTATAGGAGTGCACGAAATAGGCGGAGGAGGCCCCGGGCTCAACGCCGTCAAGAAGGGTGCCGTCCCAGGTCCGCGTCTCTGGCTTCAGGAGCGGGCTCCAGCCGATATGAGGAACCTTTCGCACCCCCGCCTGGTCCGCCGGCGGAATGGGCGCGACGTGCCCGGCGACCAGTCCCAACCCCTCGTGCCGTCCGAACTCGAGACTGTAGTCGAACAGCAGCTGCATGCCCACGCAGATGCCGAGGAACGGTCTCCCGCTCGCGGCGAACGCCCGAACCTCGTCGGTCAGCCCGCTGTCTGAGAGCGTGCGGATACAGGGTTCGAAGGCTCCGACTCCGGGCAGGACAAGCCGGTCAGCAGCCCTTATCCCGGCCGCTGATGACACCAGACGAGCCTCCCCGCCAGCGCGCTCGATGGCGCGCGCCACGCTGTAAAGATTGCCGATTCCATAATCGACTACATGGACAATCGCCGTCACGGCCGAACCTCCGCATCGCGCCGGACGCGCAGGCCCGCCGCGACCGCCGCCTCCCGGATGTCGGACAGGTTTGACCGGTTGTAGTGAAGGATGTCCGCCATTGCGACCGCGTCGGCGCCATGGGCGACAGCGCTGATCATATGGGCCGCCGATCCCATCCCGCCGCTGGCGATTACCGGGATCGGCACAACGCGCGTAACCGCCTCGATCAATTCAGTGTCGAACCCCTTGCGCGTTCCTTCCTGATCGACAGACGTCAGAAGAATTTCGCCAGCGCCCCGCTCGTAGCCGAGCCGACACCAATCGACCACATCGACACCCGTGGATTCTCGGCCGTTGTCCGTGAACGCCTCCCACCGGCCGGGGCCGCTCCGCTTGGCCTCGATTCCCAGAACCATGCATTGGGAACCGAACCGTTGAGCGATCTCGGTCACCAGTTCGGGGCGACGAAGAGCCGCTGTGTTTATCGCCACCTTGTCGGCGCCGGCCCTGAGCATGGCGCGGACATCATCGATAGAACGCAGTCCGCCCCCCACCGTCAGTGGCACGAAGACATCCCGTGCGGTCCGCGAGACGATGTCGCCCAAGCTGTTGCGACCGTAAAGACTGGCCACGATGTCGATGTAGATCAGTTCGTCGGCGCCCTGCTCATAGTATCGCCGGGCATAGTCCTGCGGATCGCCGATGACCCGCAGCCCTTCGAGATGGATCCCCTTGATGAGATTGGGACCTTTGACGTCCAGCCTTGCGATCAACCGGGTATTTCTCATGCACGCTGATCCGTTCGCCCCCAGGGCGTGTGGCGCAACTTCCATTCCCCGTCCTGCACGGACCAGAGATGAGGGGAACGGAACCGGTCGCAGACGGCAAGAAACTCCTCGCGCGACATTCCGATGTAATCGAGGAACTCGGCCTCATAACGAGCAGGGTATTCGCCCTCATATCGCTCCATCAGCGAGAGGCCTTCTTCGCGCGTGATATGGTGGTTACGAATTTCCTGTGCGGAATCCATCATGGCGCGCCCGACGCCGAATTTGATCCAGCGAGTAAAGTAGAAGAACCCGTCAACCTTGTCATCCAGGCTATTGTACTTCGAATAGGTCCCCTCGGTACGCACCGGATTGGCCTCAAACCCGGTGTGTTCAACGGCGTAGTAATAGGCCTCTTGGGGCACCCACTTCTTGTAATAACCCAGATACTTCCAGTCGATGCCCTTCTGTGTGAGCACATCCGGATCCAGAGGTAGATAGCTCTTGAGATCAACAAGAGCGACACCTTCATCGAGATATTCCCCGATCGGTTTTCCACCCAGCAATATATCTCTCAGATCACGATCACCGAAATAATCGAGCTTGAAGCCCTCGCTTTCGGCTTTTTCGCCGGCGGCCGCATAACTGGACGTCTTGTGACTGATCTGTTCCCCATACTCGCCAGGCATTTCACCATAGAATATCAACGGGATATTCATCTGGGCGGCCATTTTGGCCACGAATGTTTTCTGGCCGAGAATGAACGGTTGGAAGGGATGCAAAAGATTGATTGTTGCATTCCGCGTCAACAATCGATGGATCTTTCCGTTTGGCGTGTAGAGATAGTTGTCAAACCCTCCCACGTGCAGCCACTGCTGGAAGTTCTTCCACCCAATGTCAGTGTAGAGATGCGGTGACCAGGTCACCGTGAGCGGGTTCATTCCGTATTTGTATTTGAGCAGGTGCGACTGCATGGCGCTGTCCTTGCCTCCGCTCCCGCCCACGATGCAGTCGTAGCCGCCGTCGGTACGACGATATTTGTTGCAGAGCTCGATCAGTTCGCGCTCGCGCTCGTCCCAGTCGATTTCGCCATCGTCCTTCATCGCATTGAAGCGACATGCGTGACATACGCCGTCTTCGTCGAAGCTGATCGTCGTCTTGGTTGAGCCGTGCCCGTGCGTGTATTCGTTCGCTGACATCGGCTGCTGATTGGACATGTTGCATTGCACGCAGAAGCGGACTTCACGCGGCAGGCCGTAATAGACCTCCAGCTCCGGCTCTGGCCGGTTGAAGCGCGAGATATCGACGCTGGGACTGGGACCGATCTTCATGGCGAGGCCTTCTCAGAACTTGGTGAACGGCGCCTTCAGGCGTCCGTATGGGCGGTGCGCGCCTGCTCGAGGTCAGTCGGTCGACCAACATCGAGCCAAGGTTCGTGCATGGGGTAGACAATAGTGCGCCGTCCGGCCGCCTGCAGGCGCTCGAAAAGGGCGGGCATGTCGCAGTGCTTGTTGTATTCCAGACAGTCGAGCGCGTCCGGATTGAGAGCGTAAACACCTGCGTTCACATGGCTCTTGAATATGGGCTTTTCCTCAAATCCGACAATGTCGACTCCCTCCGTACGGACGACGCCGAAAGGGTGCTGCCATTCATGCGACTGCACCGCCATCGTTGCTGCGGCGGCGTTCCGGTCATGGAAGCTGAGGATATCGCTGTACCGCACGTCAGTCAGGACGTCGCCGTTGGTCACCAGGAACGGACTGTCCGGCCGCTCCAGCAAGCTCAGCGCCCCTCCCGTGCCGAGTGGCGTATCCTCGCGCACGTAGTCGATGTGGACATTCCAGGCGGAGCCGTCACCGAAATGGTCCTCGATCATATGGCCGAGGTAATGTACCGCGATCACGAACCGGTCGAAGCCGTCCGCCGACGCGCGCTCGATGATATGCTCCAGCATCGGCTTGCCTCCGACGGCCAGCAAGGGCTTGGGGCAGTTCTCGGTATGCGGGCGCAGCCGCACGCCCCGCCCACCGGCCATGACCACCATGAGATTGGGCCGCTTCGCCAAGGCGATCAGCGTGTCCCAAACGTGGAGCCCGATGACGCGGTTGGTCTCGTCGACCACCGGCAGCTGATGCACCTTGTTGGCGTACATGATCTTGTTGATCGCGTCGGCCGACAGGCCAGGCGGCGCCACCAGGGGCGAGGTGTTCAGGATGAGGGAGGCCGGACTATCCAGCCCGAGACCGCGCAACAGCCCGCGACGAATGTCACCGTCAGTGATAGTTCCGACCAGCCGTTCCCTTTCGTCAACCGCGATGACGATCTGCAAGCCGGCAACATCCAGCTGCTGGATCGCCTGCTGCAGGGTCGACCCCGCGGGCAGCAGGCAAGCGCGCCACTGATTGGAAACCATCGACCTATTCCCTGACGCCATTCCCGACGTGCGGGAAGGCGCCGTACACCGCTACGTCGCGGAAGCGCTTTTTTAAAAGCCCCCGAAGCGGATGCTCTTGCAGGACCCGCACGATGGCCTCCGAAGCCCCCCCTTCGCCGTAAGGATTGGCGGCGGTCGCCGTCTGCTTCCGGAATTCTGGAGAGTGAGCACGGGCCAAGGCAGCCTCTATCGCGTCTCGTTGCGGCGCACAATCGATTACGCTGGCCGCCTTCAACCGTCCAGCCTGACGGTCTCCGATGTTGACTGTGGGGATGCCGAACGACGGCGCCTCCAGCAGGGCGCTGGAGGAGTTGCCGACCACCGCGTCCACCTGGGCCATGCAGGAAAGATAACGCAGCTGCCCGAGCGACGGATAGGCCACGGCGTTCGGACGCGCGGCGGCGTAGTCTTCGATCTGCCGCGCCAGGGCGCGACCGCCCGTGTCGGCGTTCGGCAAGGTGAATATCAGTCCGGTGTCCGGCCCCATAGAGTCCAAGGCATCGAACAAGGCCTGCACCTGCGCATCGGCGTCATCGTCGTCCAGCGTAACTGGGTGGAAGGTGATCAGCAGATTCCGGGATCGGAACCGGACGCCGGGATCGGCCTCCAGCGCCGATCGATCCATCAACGTCAGCCGATTGATGGCGTCCACGCCCAGACCGCCGACGAGAAACACCCGGTCAGGATCCTCCCCCAGCTGAATGACGCGATCACGGTACGGGGCCGCTGCAACAAAGTGCAGGTGAGACATCTTCGTAATTGAATGGCGGATCGATTCATCGAACGCGCCCTCCGTTGTTTCCCCGCCGTGAATGTGGGCGAGCGGCACGCCGGCCACCATCGCAGCCGCGGCTGCGGCGAAGATTTCGAACCTGTCGCCCAGCACCACGACGACGTCGGGCTTGAGCCGCGCGAACACGTCGCTGAAGCCGATCAGTCCCAGCCCCATGGCCTTGCCGACGCCGACCGCGGTGTCGGAGCTCAGCAGCATTTCGACGCGATCGTCGATGACGACGCCATCGGCCTCGATCTCACCCACCGTCATGCCGAACTCGGGGGACAGGTGCGTGCCGGTGACCACGGTCTGCAGGATCAGGTCCGGAGCCTCGGCTACCCCTTCAACCACGCCTCTCAGCAAGCCATATTCGGCGCGCGTGCCCGTGACGATGCAAACCCTCCGGCTCATAGGACGATGAGTTCATCAGCCGCGAAGTCGCGCGACGCCGTGCGGCCCATGACCTCGTCCCACCGCATCGGGGAGATGCCGGTGCCGGGCCTCTTGGCGGTCACGTTGCCGGCCGTGAACTGTTCACCCGCGCTGATGGGCGTCTGGGCGACCAGAGATTTGCGAGCGATATCGCGGTTCTTGATCTCGCTCGGACTGGGCCGCTTGACGCCGTCGCCCTCCATGGCCTTTTCGATGTTGCGAATGGCCGAAACCATAGCCTTCAATTCAGCCGGCTCCAGGCTGGCGCGATGATCTGGGCCGGCGCGGTTTCGGTCCAGGGTGAAATGCTTCTCGATCACGGTCGCCCCCAAGGCCACAGCCGCAACCGGCAACTCAATGCCAAGCGTATGATCAGAATAGCCCACGGCGATGTTGAAGGCCGACGCGATGTTGCCCATCGCGCGCAGGTTCACATCCCCCATCGGCGTCGGGTATTCGGTGTTGCAGTGGAGCACAGTCAAATCGGAGCGCCGCACTCCACCCTCCTCCATGACCATGATCGCGTCCTCAATTTCCCCCAAGGTCGCCATGCCTGTCGAGAGGATGACAGGAACTCCCTTGGTGGCCACGTGGCGCAGGTATGGAAGATTTGTCAGTTCGCCGGATGGCACCTTGATGCGGTCGATCCCGAGTTCGATCAGCATGTCGAGGCTTTCGAGATCAAACCCGGTTGAAAAGAACCGGACTCCGAGCTTCTCGCATTCCCTGATCAAGGCCTCGTGATCGGAACGCGACAGTTCCAACCGGCTGATCATCTCCCGCTGACTTTCGGCAGCATCGGTCGTGGCGACCTGATAGCCGGCCTTTGGCGCGTGATGCGCGACCATTCGATCGGCCACGAAAGTCTGGAACTTGACCATGTCGACGCCCGCATCCGCCGCGACCCGGACAAGTTGCAGCGCGACATCCAGATCGCCGTCGTGGTTCACGCCCGCCTCGGCGATAATGAGGGTGTTCATCTTATTCTTCTCGCTGGAACGCCTGCATATACTGCATCAGCCTGACAGTCCCGGATCACGACTGCTCCAGCGCCAATCACGGTGTTGTCTCCAATGGAAAGGGGGCGATCCGCCGTGCCGTTGCTCACGACGGCCCCGACACCGATCCAGACGCCAGCCCCCATGTGCACGGAGCCGGCCACAGAGGCTCCGGGAGAAAGAGTGCTGAAAGCGCCGATCCTGCAATCATGGGAAACGGTGGCGTTCAGATTGAAATTACAGAAGTCGCCGACCGCGACGTTGGTTGTTATTCGCACACCGGCCTGAACGACGACCCCCCGGCAAGCGCTCAGGAATTCCCGTTGGCCCAAGCCGAAACTGGCGTCCGGGTGCAACAGGGATGGAAAGGTCAGACGGTCCTGGTATCGAGCCGCGACACGGGCGCGGGCGATATTGTCCCCGATGCCGATTGCGAATGCGGAACCGTCGAGAAGGACCGCCTCCGCCTCTTCGATAACTTCCAGGTCCGACGTTATCGACGGAGCCTTGTCTGCCGATTGCGACAGCAGAACCGGCACATAGCCCAGAGCAGCGGCTACACCCGCCAACTCCCGGGCCTGCCCTCCCACACCGAAGATGAACAGTCGTTCCAAGCCAACCTCTCAGGCGCTGCGGGTCATCAGCAGAATTTCGGCGAGCCGCAGATCGAAGGGGGTGTCGATATCCAGCGAGCGATCGTCCGGCATGACATATCCCAACGTGCCGGACCCCGTGAGCGCACGGTGAGACATCAGCCAATCCCGCTGCGCGTAATACATCGCCCCGTTCAGGACGTAGAGCGGCTCGAGATCCTGCCGCCGCGCCGCCGACGGACTCTCCAGAAACGGCGTCAGACGGCCTTCCATGGAGCGCGCGAACATCCATGCAGGATGCTCCGCCACCGCACATACCGATACGACGCTCTCCGACTTCGTCGCTTCGACCATCGCCAACAGACCCTCGATATCCGAGGTCCCGCGAAGCGGCGAGGTCGGCTGCAACAGGAGCAGGCTCGTCGCATCCGGCAACATTTCCAGCGCGTGCATGACAGGAGCGATCCCGGGCGCCCCGTCGGTGGCCAGATTCCCGGGCCGCAGGAACGGAACTTCCGCGCCCGCAGCGCGTGCAATCTCCGCAATCTCCTCGTCGTCGGTCGTGACCACCACCGAGTCGATCCCACGCGCTGCAAGCGCCGCTTCAATCGTCCAGACGATCAGGGGTTTTCCCGCGAGATCGCGGATGTTCTTGCGCGGTATGCCCTTCGACTGACCCCGGGCGGGAATGAGGGCGAGCACCCCGCTCATGACCCGGCCCGGTTCACCAGGCGAGGGCTGCTGGGCACGTTAATCACCCGTGTCGCCATGTCCTCGGCCACCGTCAGGTCCGCCCGCGGACAGGCCGCGTACATCGGAAGCCGGTGCATGAGCGTCCACACGGGTCGGGACATGTAACCTGCGGCGTTCAACCCCTCCAGCACGTGTTCCTGCGCGGCTGCCTCCCCCGGGGCCAGGACGATCGTGTTGAGCCAATAGTTGCTGGTGGACCCCTCAGGTTCCGCCAGAAAGTCCGCGCTGACGATCGGCCGGAACGCTTCGGCATAACGGGCGGCCAGCGCCCGCTTGCGAACCAGCATGTCCGGAAGTTGTTCGAGCTGAGCGCAACCCAGGGCGGCGTTCAGGTTGGGCATCCTGTAATTGTATCCCACCTCGTCATGCACAAAGTTCCAGCGATCATGGACCCGAGCAGTGGTCGACAGGTGCTTGGCGCGGCGCGCCAGCCCTGCATCGTTGGTCAGGACGGCTCCGCCCCCACCCGTCGTCAGCACCTTGTTTCCGTTAAAACTCAGAGCAGAAACGGCGCCGACATTGCCCGTGTGGACGCCGCGATGAAGTGAACCGAGCGACTCCGCCGCATCCTCGATCAAGACCAGCTTCCAGCGCTCCGCGAGGGCGGACAGCGCGTCAAGATCACAGGGATGGCCAAAGGCGTGCATCACGACCAGGGCCCGGATCGTCGCCCCGGTCGAGCGGTTGACGCATCGTTCACCTTCGACACGCGCCGTGGAGGCCAGATGGTCCTCAAGGCGATCAGCATCGACGCCCAGGGTCCGGCTCTCCGAATCGACGAAATGGGGGATCGCTCCAGCGTAGGACACCGCGTTGGCGGTGGCCACAAAGGTCAAGGCGGGCACCAGCACCTCGTCCCCGGGCTCGACGCCGGCGACCAGCAGACAGATGTGCAGGGCTGCCGTACCGTTCGCTGTCACGACAGCGTGCGAGATCCCCGTATAGGCCGCCAGGTCGCGCTCGAGCCGATCGACGTAGGCGCCGACCGACGACACCCAGCCCGTATCAAGACAGTCCTTCACGAAGGCCCACTCGTTGCCGGCGAATTCCGGCTCGTGGAGCGGTATCTGGGCCTGGGTCTCGCCGAGAACGGACCGCACGGCCAGCAGGATTTCCGTCGTCACCGTCGCGGGGGGAGCCAGCCTTCGAGCAAGCACGTCGTTCTCCTCAGATATTGTACACATCGGCCTTGTAGCGACGCAGGTTGGCCGGGTCGGTGAACCAGGCGATGGTTTCGTCGAGGCCGCGTCTAAAGCCGTCCCGGCCGGCGTAGTCGGGTGTCCACCCGGTCAGGCGGGCGGCTTTCTCATTGTCCGCCCAGAGCCGCTCCACCTCGCTCCCGGTGGGCCGCATACGCTGATCGTCCGCAACGATCGAAACTTCCCGGCCCATGCGTTCAGCGATGAGCGACGCCGTGTCGCCAATCGAGATTTCAAAGTTGCTGCCGATATTCACAACCTCGCCCACAGCGGCGTCGGCCTCCGCGACGGCGACGAAACCGCGCACAGTATCTCTCACATGGTTGAAATCCCGGGTCGGATGAACGGCGCCGAGCTGAATCTTCTCGGCTCCGCCTGCGATCTGGGTAATGATCGTCGGGATGACGGCACGGGCGGACTGTCGCGGACCATAGGTATTGAATGGCCGGATGGTCGCCACAGGCGTCTCGAACGACAGGAAGAAGCTTTGCGCGATCTGGTCAGCGCCGATCTTGCTGGCCGAATAGGGCGACTGGCCCTGCAGGGGATGTTCCTCGGTGATCGGCACGAAACGAGCCGTTCCGTAGACCTCGCTGGTGGAGGTGTGAACGACGCGCTCGACCCCGAGGTCGCGCGCCGCCTGCACGACGTTGAGCGTCCCCTTGACGTTTGTGTCAACGTAGGTGTCAGGGGAATGATAGGAATAAGGGATGGCGATCAGGGCCGCCAGATGCAGGACCACATCGCATCCCTTCATCGCGGTCCGGACGCCATTGGGATCGCGGATGTCCCCCGCGAACACCTCGAAACGATCACGATGCTGAGCATCGACATCATCCAGCCAGCCCCATGAGTTGAAGCTGTTGTAGTAGACGAACGCCCGAACGTCCGCGCCGATGTCAACAAGGTGTTCGGTCAGATGAGACCCGATAAAACCGTCGGCACCGGTAACCAGAACCCGTTTTCCGGCAAGCTTCACGGCCAATCCCCTTATATCCAGTCCCGACGCCGGCGGAGACGCTTCTCAAGCCGCGGCCAGCATCATTTCGCTATTGGCGATGTCCAGTCGCGCCGGTGGTCTGTAACGGCAAGGGGCACGCGAGCGCAACGGTAGATGGCGCATGTTGCGTCCAGGGCCTCATTGTGCCGCTCCGTTGTGTCCGGTAAAGCCCCGCATCCGCCATGGAGCGCGCTGAATGACCATCCTCGTGACCGGCGCCGCCGGCTTTGTCGGAATGCATGTCGCGGAGCGTTTGGCCCGCCGGGGCGAGACAGTCATTGGTCTGGACAACTTCAACGCCTACTACGATCCGCGCTTGAAGATCGCGCGGGAGCAACGGCTGGCTGCCCTACCCGGCTTCACGATGGTGCGCGGCGATATCGCCGAGGAAGGGCTTGTGACGGATATCGTCAGGCAGCGAGGGGTGCGGCGTGTGGTTCACCTCGCCGCGCAGGCCGGGGTTCGCTACTCGCTCGAGAACCCCTTTGCCTATGAACGCTCGAATCTGGCCGGCCACCTTGCGGTGCTTGAGGCCTGTCGCCATGGCCAGGTGGAAAAACTGGTCTACGCATCGTCCAGTTCCGTCTACGGCGACCGACCGATCGGCAATCAGGGGTTTCGTGAAGATGAGCCGTCGGTGCAGCCTGTTTCGCTCTATGCGGCGACCAAGCGCTCGTGCGAACTCATGAGCCACTGCTACTCCAGCCTGTACGGCATACCCCAGGCGGGATTGCGCTTCTTTACCGTGTATGGTCCATGGGGTCGGCCGGACATGGCCTATTTCAGCTTCACCCGGAAAATCGAGCGCGGCGAACCCATCGAAGTGTTCGCAGAGGGCCGCATGGCCCGGGACCTCACCTACATTGACGATATCGTCGACGGCGTGATCGGGGTGCTGGACGCACCGGCGGGGCCGGGATTGCACGAAGTCTACAACATCGGTGACAGCAGTCCCGTGGGCCTCATGGACATGATCCGCTCGCTGGAGCGGGTGCTCGGCCGTGAAGCGGTGAAGATCATGCGCCCGCCGCAAGCCGGCGATGTCACCTCCACCTTCGCCGATATCTCCAAGATCAAGGCGTTGACGGGATACTCTCCGCGGATCGGGTTTGACGAGGGCGCACAGCGCTTTGTCGACTGGTGGCGCCAGGAGGGTCGCGCCATCCTCCAATAATGAAGGCCCGGGGTTGTGATTTGTCTGGCGCCCTCTGATCCTATCCGACATTGACGTTGGGCGCCTGCCACACTCCGACGCCAGTCTGGCGCAACAACTCACCTGCAAAGTCGCACCCGTGATACTCACCGCCGCTTCGATCGCCATTTCGCTCCTGGCGCTGCTCGCCAGCCTGATTCGCACGCCACGTTTCGAGTTCGTGCGGCACTGGCTGGTGTTCTTTGCCCTTGGCGCCGGCAACATCCACATTGCCGTGGTGTCCCTGGCGGTGCTGCTGTTTGTGAACAGCGGCTACCGGCTACCGATACGTCGGCTGGGGCGAACTGAACTGATCGTCCTCGGGATGGTGGGATTGATCGCCCTGATCTCCCTGTTCTCGCCGATAACCGGGCGGACGATCACCAAGCTCCTTCACCTCGGACTCTTCGTGTTCATCGCCTTCCAGCTCATGCACGAATTCGCATCAGCCGAACGGATCCGCTTCTATCTCCGCTGCATGGTGTACGGCGCCACCGCCATGGCGCTCTTGGCCATCGCCCTCTCGTTCGTGGGTCTGACCGAGACCCCGCACATCTATCTGGCGCGAGGGTCGAACGAAGGCTCGATCTTTGTGACCTTCATGGGAGTGCTGCCGGCGTTGACCCTGATGCTCTGGGAGCGTCGTCCGCACTATTTGGCCCTCGCCGCCATGCTGGCGATCGCCCCGCTGCTCGCGGTCAGCCGAAGCAACACCGCCGTGTCCGCGGTCATGCTCGCCGGCACTTTCTACTTCCTGTTCAACCGACCGCTCATTAAGGCCACAATGCTGGTCGCCGCGGGCGCCATCATCTACCACAGCCGCGACCTGCTCAGTCTCCAGATCGGCGGTCAGATCAACTACTCTGCGCTGCAACGCATCGAACTGACCCGATATGGCTGGGATTTGTGGACAGAACGGCCCTTGACCGGATGGGGGTGGGGATCGACCAGCAATCTGGTGCCGCAGGCAATGCTGGTGGACATCGAGTACCCGCATTTTCACAATACTTGGGTCCAGATCCTGGCTGAAACAGGCGCGGTTGGGTGGTTGATAATCGCTCTGTTCGCATGGTTCGGCATACGTTGCGTCTGGATCAGCATCGTTCGTCTGCGGAGCCCCGCCATTTCAGCATACGTCTGCTTCGCCTTGGTCGGAATCGTCTGGCTCGGCTTTTTCGAGGCGTTGACCTTTGGCGCAGACCGGATGGTTCAGCTGGTGCTGATGCTGCCGATCATGGGCAACATGATCTCCCTCGGCCTGGAGGCTCAACGTGAAGCGCGAGCCGTCAGCGCCACGGCTGCCCGGGATGTCTCGACAAATTATTCGGGTTCGACGGCGGCGCCGTAGCGGGCGGCGCCAGGACCGGCGATCGTGGCGGTCGTCACACGCCTGATCGCCGCAGCACCTTTCCCACGGTTCCCACCACGGCGTGAATATAGGCTCTGAAGGTGGGATCACGCAGCCAAAGGCGCTCCAGACGGGTACGTTCGTCAAGACTTGAAACATTGTACAACTGGGCTGGCCCGGTGATGCCCGGACGCAGACTATGGCGTTCGATCCAGTAGGCTGGCGCATAGTCGGCCTCTTGGGCAGGGGTGTCGGGCCGCACTCCGACAACCGACATATGTCCCGCGAGCACGTTGATCACCTGGGGCAACTCGTCCAGATGCATGGCCCTCAGAGGGCCGCCGATCCGTGTGATGCGGGGGTCGTTGGCGGTGGTGGTCTGAAATCGGCTGCGGGCCTCCGCCAACGCGGCTGGTCCGCTGCCCTCGACCCGTCCCGAACCGCTCACCGGGTTCACCCGCATGGTTCGAAACTTGAGGATTTCAAACGCCCTGCCGCCCTTGCCGACCCGGCGCTGGACGAACAGCGCCGGGCCCCGATCCTCGGCCCGGATCATCAGGGCGATGACCCCCATGGGAATGGCCAGAACAATCAGGAGGCCCAATGCGAACAGCAGGTCGACGGACCGGATCAACAGGGGGTCGAGACGTCTCATGGTCTGGGACATTTGTTCGATTCACGGAGGACGGGACAGGCTTGCCGCGATGTAGCCTAATGAGATCGAGTATTGTAGGGACCTTGGTCTCACCCGGCTGCCCCCCCCTGTAAGCATGAGGCCCCGTGCTCGATTGTATCGACGCTGACCAGCGGACAGACGTCGGACCGGCTTTCGTCCCGAGTACCGACCTCGAGTGTTTGCAGCAAGCCGGAGGTCCCCCTCTCGGAGAGCCGTTGGGCACGGTGACCGAGCGCGTTCAAAGTTGCAGCAAGGCTTCAATCTGATGTGTGGCATTTTCGGAACCTTCCATTTCGGGCGGGGCGCAACAGATCGCGCCACGCTCGATGCGATGGCTCGATCAATCGGCCACCGTGGCCCCGACGCCACCGGCTGCTTCTCCAATGACGACACCGCCTTGGGCAACTGTCGGCTTTCAATTCTCGACCTCAGCGAGGCGAGCAATCAGCCGCTGCTGTCCGACGACGGCGAAGTGGTCATCGTCCAGAACGGCGAAATCTATAACTTCATCGAACTGCGTGAGGAGCTTCAACAGACGGGAGCCCGGTTCAATACGTCCGGTGACACGGAAGTCTTGCTGCGCGCCTACGAGCACTGGGGTCCGGAGTTCGTCAGACGCCTGAACGGGATGTTCGCCATTGCGGTTTACGACGGGCGACAAAGGACCTTGCGCCTGTATCGAGACCGCTTGGGCGTGAAGCCGCTGTATCTGGCGGGTGGAGACGGTGACCGTCTCTGGTTCGCTTCGGAGATCAAGGCGATCCTCACGACGGGGTATGAGGTCAGGCCCGATCTCGCAGCGTTCGCTCAATACTTTGCCCTGAACTACGTCCCTCAGCCGCGCACGGTCTTCGAGGGCATCAGGCATCTCCCGCCGGGCTGCATGGCCGAGATCAGCGCCCTGGGCGGCCTGAAGATCAGCCGCTACTGGGACCTCGCGACCATCCAGCCCCGAGCCGGCATGTCGGAAGGCGAGGCGAAAGAGGGGATCCTGGCGCTGTTGGACGACGCCACCCGGATTCGCATGCGCTCGGATGCTCCCTTCGGAGCCTTCCTGTCCGGCGGGCTCGACAGCAGTACGGTCGTGGGCTTCATGAGCCGACACGCGCGTGAACCCGTGCGAAGCTATTCCATCGGCTTCGACGATCCGCGGTTCGACGAAACCGAGTACGCAGTCGAGGCCGCCCGTCTTTTTGGCGCCGATCACCGGACCGAGCAGATGTCGAACGACGGCGTCGATCGGTGGCCCCGCTTTATCTGGCACTGCGACCAGCCTCACGGCGACGTGTCATTCATTCCGACCGACCAGGTCTCCAGCCTTGCCGCGCGGGACGTGAAGATGGTCCTGACCGGCGATGGCGGCGACGAGCTGTTCGCTGGCTATGAGAAGTATCTCAACATCTTCCCGAACGGACAGACAGACCACCTCGGCCCTGGGTGGGAGGAGGGTTTTGCGCGCGATTCGGGTCTTCTACTGCCTGGTCAGGATGAGGGGCTGCTGATCGGCGCATTGCACGAAGCCTTCCGGGATACCCGTCCTCATCAGGCTTTGACCGATGAGATTCGTCGCGCCGACCATCAGGATCCGATCAATCGTGTGTTGATGGCGGAAACGCTGACCCTGCTGCCAGGCAACAACCTGGTGAAGCCCGACCGGATGGCGATGGCCAACTCGCTGGAGGTCAGATCCCCGTTCCTTGACTACCGGCTGGCCGAGTTCGCCTTCTCCATTCCCGGCCACATGAAGTTGGCGGGGGGCCAGACGAAGGCGATCCTGAAGGACGCTGTGGAGCCTATGTTGGGTCGCGCCCTCACCCGCCGCTCCAAACAGATGTTCACGGTGCCGGTGGGCGAGTGGTTCCGCCAGAAGCTCGCCGGATACTGCAGGGAAATGCTGTTGGACGGGCGGTTGGGAGCACGGGGCCTCGTCGCAGAGAGCGCGGTTCACGACATGCTGAATGCGCATCTTTCAGGCGTCGCCAACCATACCCGGCAGTTGCGGGCGCTGATTTCCCTCGAGATCTGGTTCCGCCTGTTCGTCGATCGCGATCCCCAATCGCTCGCGCAGGCGACCGCGACCCCGCCAGGGGGGGCGACGTGACCCGCACGAGCTCGAAGCCGGAGCCCGGGCCGCTTCAATTTCTGATGATCGTGAACGACCCGGACATCGCGCGCTACGTCTTCGGGCATGGCGTGACGCGCCTGTTCATCGACCTTGAGCATCTGGGGAAAGACCAGAGACAGGGTCACCTGGACACCTGGAAGAGTCGCCAGACCCCCAATGATCTCAGTCGAATTCGGGATGCCGCGCCTGACGCTCATCTGTTGGTCCGTATCAACCCGCTGAACGCCGGCAGCCGCGCAGAGATCGATGACGTCCTGGCGCGCGGGGCGGACAGCGTCATGCTGCCCATGTTTCGAAGTCGGGACGAACTGGCGCGATTCGTGGACTTGCTTGCGGGCCGGGTCGAAGCCCTGCCGCTGGTCGAGACGGCCGGGGCGCTGTCGGCGGTCCCCGAAATTCTGCGGACCGTTCCACTCACCGCACTGCACATCGGCCTCAATGACCTTCACCTCGATCTCGGCATGGACTTCATGTTCGAACCGCTGGCCCAGGGCCTCCTTGAGGAGCCGTGCGCGGCGCTGCGTCAGGCCGGCGTGCCATTTGGGCTGGGTGGGATCGCCCGCGCCGGGGAGGGCCTGGTTCCGCCAGAACAGATCTTGGGTGAGCATGTTCGTCTTGGCTCGACGGCGACGATCCTGTCGCGCGGCTTCCATAACGGCGCCGCCAATCTGGCGGAACTGCTCGCGGCGAACTTCGATTCCGAGGTCGCCAAGCTGCAGGCGATCTATGCCGGGTTCAACACAGCAAGCGCCGCTGAGCTGGAGCGGAACCGGGTCGATTCGGCCAGGGCGATAGAAGCGGTGGCGGCCGAGCGGCGGCATCGCCGGTCGGCGTCGTGACCGTTCGACCGCCGCGCATCCTTATGGCCGCCTATGGTGGGGGGCATGCGGCGATGATCGCGCCCGTCGCCAGGGGCCTTCGAGCGCTCGGCGCGGATGTCGATCTGGTCGGATTCACAACCGCGCGCGCCGCCTTTGAACGCGCCGATCTTGAAGCGGGGTCGGTAATCAAAATGCTCGACCCGGATCCTGCCGCCGACGCACCCTACCGGGAAGCGGCGCTGACGCTTCTGACAGGCGACGGCCACGCCGATGTCACGCGTGAAGAAACCGAGGCCTATTTCACGATCGGCCTGAGAGACCTGGCCGAACAACTGGGTCTCGACGAGGCTATGCGCCGGGTGCGGATAGAAGGTCGCAAGGCCTTTTTGCCTGTCTCGGCGATGGAACGCTATCTTCTGCAAACGAAGCCCGATCTGGTGATCTCGACCACCAGTCCGCGGTTCGAACTCGCTCTCCTCCGGGCCGCTCGCCGCCAGGGCATCCCTTCTGTAGCGATGGGGGACCTTTTCCTGGTCGATGAGCGCGAGTGGATCCTGTCAGGCGATTACGCCGACCACCTGACGGTGATCAGTCCGGTCGTTGCGGAAGAGCTGGCGCGCGACGGCCTGGTCGGAACCCAAACCCACGTAACCGGAAATCCGGCGTTCGACACAATGAGGCCGCGACCGGACGACGGCGCGCGCCGCGACGCGCTTCGTCTTCGGCTGGGACTGTCGGATCGCACTGTCATTCTCTGGCCCGCTGCGCAGCTGGGAGCAGTGGCGAGCGATCAGCGCCCCTACGCCCGGCCCGACGAGGTCGTTGCCGCGATGGAGCGCATCTGCGAGCGGGATCCGGGTTTCGCCTACCTGCTGCGACCCCACCCGAATGCACCGTTTGAAATGCCGGAAGGGGCCCGGAACGGGGTGCTGGACCTTGGAATTCTGACCCCGGAGGAAGCCTTGCTGACGGCAGACCTTGTCTGCGTCGAGGTCAGCACGATGGGACTTCAGGCCGCTCTCCTCGGAAAACCTGTTGTCTGCGTCACCTTCGCCCACGAAGCGGGTTTTCCGCGGTATGGCCTGGCGCAAGTCGTCGAGTCGCTCGATGGGGCCGTAGACCTGATCGCCGGGCGGCGCTTTGCATTGCCCTCGAAGGACTTTTCAATGCCGCCGTTAGGCTCCGCGACCTCGAACGTCATCCGGTTGCTGCAGCGCCTTGCAGCCTCGATCGACGGCCTCCACTAGCATCAGAGGACTATCATGCACATTCTCGTCATCCGGTCGAACCTGCCGGATATGGGGCCAGGCACCCAGGCCCTGACCGTGGCCAAACAGATGCGCGCCAGAGGCCACACGGTGTCGTTCGCGACCAGCGGCGGCGTTCTCATGCCGCTGGTGATCGAGGCCGGCTTTGCCGTACACGTCATCCCCGAGCTGGCTCATGACCGGCATGATCCGGTGAGCGTGGCCAAGGGCATCGCAGCCTTGGCCCGAATCATCCACCGGGAACGACCAGACGTGATTCATGGTCACAACGCCGCAGCAACCATCTGCGGTTGGCTCGCGGGATTGACTGTGGGGACCAGACTACCCTGTGTGACGAGCGTGCGCGGCGTGGAGGAGCGAGCGTCACACAACTGGCGGAACCAGGTCTGGCAGCGGGTTCCCGGCATCCTCCTGGGCGTCTGTGAGAAGACCCGTCAACGGCTCATCAGTTTCGGAGTGCCATCCGAGAAGATCGTGGTCACCTACAATGGGGTGGACACCACTCGTTTCGTGCCCAGTACGCGGCAACGCGCCGATCAGCGAAAGTCGCTCGGCCTGACCGACGAGGTGGTCGTGGGGTCGGTCGGCGCAATGGTCGCCTTCCCTGGGGAGGAAGGGGCGGGCAAGGGTCAACACCTGCTGGTACGCGCGGCGGCAAAGCTCAAGGACAAGCACCCCCGCCTTCGGGTTCTCCTCGTCGGCGACGGCAGCGGACGCCCTTCGGTCGAGGCCGTTACGCGGGAAGTCGGGATGGAGGATCGGGTGATCTTCGTCGGGCAACGCTTCGACACGCCCCAGCTGCTCGACGCCATGGACATCTATGCGTTGGCCTCCACGCAGGGAGAGTTCTTTCCGAACTCCATCGTAGAAGCCATGTGCATGAGCCTTCCGTGGATCGGCAGCGACATAGCCGGCCTCGGCGAGCTTACTGCGGAAGGGGAAGCCGGGTGGGTGACCCCGATCGGCGACGTCGATGCCCTCGCCGTCAATCTGGACAGGCTGGTCTCCGATCCCGAGCTACGGCGCTCAAGGGGAGAGCGAGCACGACGCGAAGTCATGGAACGACTAACGATCGAGAAGGTCACAGACCGAATTCTGGGTGCGTTCCGGGCGGCAGGAGCCAAGCCGGAGGTCGTCGGCGGCTGACGCAGTCAGATGGCCTATTTCAACCCGTGACGGTCCATCCAGGTGTGCAGCGCCAGAAGGCTCCATATCTGGCTGGAGTGTTCGGCGGCGCCCGACATGTGCTGGTCGACCAGGCGCTGCACGGCGGACACGGGCAACAGTCCCGCTGCGGGGCGATCTGTTGACAGCAACCGTTCGTGAACCAGGCTCGAGAGCTCGCCCCGAAACCAGCTTGTGAGGGGAACACGGAACCCGTGCTTGGGTCGCTCGGCGATACTTGCGGGCAGGCGCCGGCCCAACAGTTCGCGGAGCGGCAGCTTGCCCCGAGCTCCTCGCCGCTTCTGCGAGAGCGACATGGCCCTGGCGATCGAGACGACCTCAAGGTCGAGCAGAGGCACCCTGCATTCCAGGCTGGCCGACATGGAAACGTGATCGGTTTTCGGCAACATTTGCCCGACCAACTCTCCCGCGAAGTCCGCCTCCAGCATCTTGTCGCCGTCGTAAGCGACGTTACGGGCCCAGTCCGGCAACTCAGGTTGCGGATCGAGCTCTCGCCCCCGCAATCCCGAAAACGGCCCCGAGAAGTAGTTTTCGTCATCGATCAGATCGAAACCCACTCGCGCCCGGCGAAGAAATTCCGCAACGCCGCTGGCGGGGGCCTGCGGCAGAAACGCCGAAGCCGCTCGCAACGGGCTACGGATTGCGCCCGGCAATCCTCTCCATTGCTGCTTCCAGCCGGTCCACTGATGCCTCGGATAGCCGGCGAACAGTTCGTCACCCCCGTCTCCTGACAGGCAAACAGTCACTTGCTCGCGGGCGAAACGCGATAACAGCAGCAGGGGAAGGCAGGCCGGGTCGGCGATCGGCTGGTCCATTGCCGACAGGGCGTCGTCCAGGCTCTCCGTCAGCACCGTGCCGGTGACTTCGCACTCGTGATGTCGTGTCGAGAAATGAGAGGCGACGGCACGCGCGACATCGGCTTCATTCGCGGCCGCGACGCCATGACCCTCGCCAGAAAAACGAACGGTGAAGGTCAACGGCTCGAGACCCATCTCGGCAGCCAGCGCCACCAGCAAACTCGAGTCCACGCCTCCTGACAGGAAGAAGCCGAGCGGTACATCGGAGATCATCTGGCGCCGGACGGCCGCCCGAAGCGCGGCCTCGAGGTCTTCGACCGTCGCCGACTCCGCCTTCGCGGGCAGTGGCTGGGGCTCGAGAACATCGATTGCGCCGGTTGCCGAATGTATCCGCAATCGCCCGCCGCGAGGAATCTTGCGCACGCCCCTGAGCAGGGTGCGCGGCGCGGGGGTCCAGCCCAGGGCCAGATACTGGGCAACAGCCTGCTCATCCAGTTCGGGGGTTTCGCCAAGTGTCTCAAGCGCCGCGATTATGCCCCGGAGTTCCGACGCGAACACGATGGCCGACCCGGTTTCAGCTACGTAAAGCGGCTTGATCCCTATGGGGTCGATCGCCAGGGTCACGACCTCGGACCCGCCTGTCTGTTCCAGACGGGCATAGGCATACATTCCGTTAAGACGCCGGTCCGCCGCGTCACCCTCCAGCACATGGCCGGCCAACACGACCTCGGTGTCAGACCGGGTCTGGAAGTTCCAGCCTCGCGCTGCCAGATCGGGCCTGAGATCCTGAAAGTTGTAGATTTCGCCGTTGAATATCAACGTCGTCCGGCCATCCGGAGCCGACATCGGCTGAGCGCCGCTTTCGACGTCAATGACCGCCAGCCGAAGGTGGCCCAAGGCGACGCGCTGGCCGAGGTGCACACCCTCCCCGTCGGGGCCACGATGCTTCATGGCTGCCATCATTACCCGCGTGACACGTTCCGACGCGCCGGCTTCGATCTTCTGATCCGGCCGCCACACGACGCCGCATATCCCGCACATCAGTGTCTTCCCAGAAGCTTCGCCAGCCGGGACCGCCAACCGGCGGACGACAACAGGCTCCTAACAGCGCCGGAATAGGCGAAACTGAGCCCGACGCCCACCGCAATGTTCAACAATGCGATCCCCCCCCATGCCATGACGACGAGCACCGGGTGTGTCAGACCGAGCGCGGCCACGCTCCCCGCGGCAATGAATACCGCCGCGAACACGGCGATCAATCGAAGCGTCCTCGGCGTCACGCCGGAGACGCTGAACCCAAGCCCGGACCGGACGAGGATCACGGCATAGGCGGCGACCTGCAATGTCAGCCCGCCGATCGTCGCCCAGGCCAGGCCGTTCAGCCCGAAACGGGGGGCCAGCACCATGCTGAAACCGATCTTGATCGGAAGCACGGCCAGACTGGTCCAGACGATCCAGCGGGTCTGTCTGTGAAGAACGAGAATACGTGCGAGTATTAAGGCGGCGCTGATGGTGAGGACAGAAAAGCCATAGATCTGGGTCAGTTGGTTAAGCGCTGCTGCATCCGCCGGAGCCATCGAGCCGGTTCGGTAAATGAGGGCGGTGGCTTGAGGCGCGAAGAAGACCAGGACCGCCACCGGTGCGGCAAGCAGGCTCAGCAAGGCCGCGGCGTCAGGGGCGACCGCCTTGCGCCATGCGCCGGACCCATCCTCGGCCAAGGCGCGCGCCCAGCGGGGTTCGAGAATGATGAATGCTGACGAAACGAGCAGCATGTTGGTCAGATTGGCCAATCGGCTCGCATAGCTGATCAAACCGATTCCGCCCGGGCGGACCGTCGAAGCGAAGTAGAAATCTATGTAAACGTACAACTCCCCGACCAGGACTGACAGGACCAGCGCCAGGACTGCGCCCCAGTAGGCCTTTCCGTGGGGCAGGGTGATCGGCCTTGAAGCCTTCCCCTTGAGAAATCTCCACAAGCTCGAGACCGCATCGCGCGGCATGACCGAAACTTGCAGCCCCACCACTGCCATCGCGCCGACCGACAGGCCCGCGATCATTCCTTGCGCCGCTCCGGTGGGGCCGTGCCAACGGAATCCCAGAACCAGGCCCGCCAAAGCCGTCAGATTAGTGACCAGCTGGGGCACCGAATACCACACGCCGTTTCCAGTCAGCCTGTTCACCAGGCTGGAAAATTCTGAAAGCGTCAAAAACAGGGGGGCAACCACACTGAGGGCGAGGAGATCCCGAAACAGCTGCCGGGCCTGACTGTCGAAGCCTGGCGCGGCGAGGGCGATGATCTGATCGGCGAACAGCCACAATCCCACCCCGTATGCAGCTGTCGCGGACGTGGCCCACAGGGCAGCATGCAGAAACAGGCGGGCAGCCGCCTCGGCCGTTTCCTCTGACTCCACCCGATAGATTCGCGCCACCAGCGCCGGGACGACGGCCCCGGCGACCAACACCGTTTCCAGCAGCCATATCAGTTGGAAGGTCAGCAGCAGGGCGTCGGCGTAGATGGTAGCGCCGAGCAGAGCCGCGATCTGCTGGACCCGAACGAAGCCCAGCAGCTTTGCCACCAGCGAGACAACAAGGGTCAGCACCACCAGGACGCGGGTACGATCGGTGCCCGGGCGGATGAAGAGGGATGCATCAGACATCGGTCCCCCTTCAAGCCAAGGGCGGAGAGGCGAGCGCTGTTCCGTGGGCGGAGCCGGTCAGGACCGGCTTGCCCGGGTATCGGGAACAATGCTCATCGGGCGAGGTTTTCTGGGCCGCCTGACATCGACACCGCGGATGGCCTCAATGGCGCCGGCGATCGCTTCGCGAGTGCGAGGCTCGTCGCGACGCTTGGCCACCGCTATCAGATCCCTGACGTCGGCTTCGGTCAGATCGGGGGCGCTGGCAGTGCGAATCTCCATGATGCCTGGAACGCACTCCGTTACGCTTTCTCCTTCATCAAAAAGGATCTCCGACAACTTTTCGCCCGGCTTGAGACCGGTGAACTCGATCTCGATGTCGATGTCGGGCACCTTGCCGCTCAGTTCAATCATCTGCCGCGCGAGGTCCGCAATCTTCACGGGCTGTCCCATCTCGAGCAGGAATTTGCTTGGCTCACGCCCGGATTGACTGGCCTTGATCGCACTGCTGTGCAGCACCAGTTGGACGGCTTCCGGAATGGTCATAAAGTAGCGGTCGACATCGGGATGGGTCACGGTGACCGGACCGCCGCGCGCGATCTGGTCACGGAAGATCGGCACGACCGACCCGGCTGATCCGAGGACGTTGCCGAAGCGGACAGCCGACAATCGGGTCTTCCCCGATGCGGTTAGGTCAAGAAGTGTTTCCGCAATACGTTTGGTCGCGCCCATCGTGTTGCTGGGGGCCACGGCCTTGTCGGTCGAGATCAGCACAAACTGGGCAGCCCCGGCCTTGATCGCCGTCGTCATCACGTTCGAGGTGCCCAGCACATTGGTCAGTACGCCCTCGGCGGGATTGCCCTCAACAAGGGCGACATGTTTGAGGGCGGCGGCGTGAAACACAATGTCCGGCCGTTCCTGGTGCATGATTTCGGTAACTCGATCCTCGTCCCGCACGTTTGCAAGAAGGGCGCGCCGCGAGCCGGAAGGATAACGCTCGGCCAACTCGCGATTGATCTCGAAAAGCAGAAACTCCGAATGATCAACCAGACTGAGATGAGCGCAGCGTAACGCCGTCAGCTGACGCGCCAGTTCCGAACCAATGCTTCCGCCCGCCCCGGTCACCATCACGCGGCGGTTCTCGATGAGTGCGGTGATGGGCCCTGGGTCCAGACGAACGGGCTCGCGCGGGAGAAATTCCTCGAGGGAAATTTCCCGCAACCTGTTTGATCCGCCGCCGTCCACCTCATTCAGGCCGATCAGCGATTGCGGACGCAGCAACGCGTGCCCGGCGGCCCGGAGACGGCCGATCCGTTCAGCGGTGAACCCCATCTCTGCGACCGGTTCCGCGAGAAAGAGAATAGAGGGCGGGCGCTGGGATTCCTTCCCGCGCATAGCCAGGACCTTTTCGAGATTCGCGTACCCCGCGACACAGGGTACGTCGTGCAGCTTCAGACCCTGCTCCTGGAGGTTCGGCGTCAGAACGATCTCGGGCCAGTAGCCCCGGTCCGCGTCAGATCTCAAATGTCGAACATGTCTTTCGGCTGCGGCGAGCGGTCCTACGATCACAAGGGCCTTGCCATGCGGAGCCTTGCCCCGCCACCAGGACGGCAGGATGTTTGCGGCCAGGTTTCGGTCGTACACGAGCCGCCAGGACAAGCGCAGTCCGACGAGAAATGCGAAGCTCAATCCCCAGGCCAACGGCAGCACGGATCGAGGCAGATCCACCCCTCGATCGAGGATGAAAATCAGAAGAACAAACACCAGCGCCGTGACGATGGTGTTCCGTAGCAGAACGACTACCTCCCGCGCCGAGGCAAAACGCCAGGCTCCGCGCTCGGTTTGGGAAACCAGCTCAATAGCGCCCGCGATGAGGGCGTAGAGAGCCGCCCAGCCGATGACACGCTGTGCGTCGTCGTTCGTCAGCCACCAGTCAAGATCAAGCGCGCGCCGCATTTGATACGCAAGCAGAAAGGCGCCCATCACCACAAGAAGATGGGTGGTGAACTTCAAAACTCGAAACATCGCGGCCTCTCTTCTGAAACCCCGGTTTGGCTGTGACCGGCTTTCGGAACCAGCGGTCACTACATGTTGAATGTTCTGACCGCCACCCCTCGAGGCCTGACGGGTCATCAGATCGGTCGCCAGCGCAATCGAGCGTGACTGGACAGCCCGAAGCCGCCGCGGACGCATCACCCGCCATAACGCTGAACCAGCCTTTGCCTTCAGAGCGTCCGTGTCGTAGACCGCTGGGGTCGTCGGTGAGACCGGTGGCTATCATATTGTAACCCCTCAGTCTCAAGCTGGATTATCTTGATGCGTCTTCCCTTCATGGCTCTTTTGGCGGTGCTGGTTGTCGGTTGCGCTGGCGCGCCCCGCCAGGCTTCGCCCGAGGTGGCGACGACGGTGAACGCCGACGCGCTGCAGGTCAGCGCCGCAACGGCCTCGGACCCGGAATACCGTATCGGACCGTCGGACAAACTGAATGTCGCGGTGTTCCAGATTGAGGACCTCAGCTTCGAGGAAATCTTTGTAGACGCCTCCGGCAACCTGCAGATGCCGATGATCGGAACGATAAAGGCTGCCGGACTCACGCCTGAGGACCTGTCCCGCGAGATGGAGCGACTCCTCCGGGAACGCTATCTGCGGAATCCCCAAGTGAGCGTCACGGTCATAGAAGCGGCCAACCAGAAGGTGACGATCGACGGAGCGGTGACCAAGCCCGGCGTCTATCAGATGCGGGGCCGCACAACCCTGCTGCAGGCCGTCGCAATGGCGGAGGGACCTACCCGCGTCGCAAATCTTTCCAGCGTCGCGGTTTTCCGGACTGTAGAGGGACGGCGAATGGTCGCCTTGTTTGATCTTGGCCAGATCCGGGGTGGTCAGATGACAGATCCCTATCTTCAGGGCGACGATATCGTCATTGTCGATACCTCCCGTCTCAGCGTCACCCTGCGAGAGATTCTCGCAGCGCTTCCGGGGCTGGCTGTCTTCAGCTATCTGTAGGGTCAGCGGAATGGCGGCGAGGCTGCCAACGTGACGCGTGTTCATCGGGCCGGCGGGAAAACTCGCGCTCACTACGTCCATACGCTAGAGGCGTGTAGGGCATCGTATCCAAGTCAAAACTAGGTAATCAAGAATGTTCGGCGAAGGCGACGCTGCGAAACAGGGCGGAATTTTCAGGGGTGCCGCTGCCCCCGGGCCGTTTGGCCCGGTCGATACACACCGCGCCCCGATGTTCGGCGGAAACGAGGCGACATTCGATATCGCGGAGTATTGGCGACTCGCGGTCAAGCACCGCTTCCTGATCCTCGGCTCCCTGATCGCGGCCCTGGTTCTGGGCGCGGTGGCGACACTCCTCATGACGCCAATCTACCGGGCGTCGGCGACACTGCAGATCGATCGGGAATCGGCGCGGGTCCTGAATGTCGACGAAGTGCAGCCCCGGGAATCCATGGTCCAGGGCGAAGAGTTCTTTCAGACACAATACGGCTTGTTGCGCAGTCGTTCGCTCGCCGAGCGTGTGGTCGATTCTCTGGGCCTGGCGAACTCGGACGCCTTTCTGGAGCAGATGAAGGTCGAGCCGCCGGCCGAAGAGGGCACGGCGGCCGCCCGGGCGGCCCTTCGCCGTGAGGTAGTGGTCCAGACCCTGCTCGGCAATCTCGACGTGGCGCCTGTGAGGGGGTCGCGGCTGGTCGTCGTCTCGTTCGAAAGCGCCGACCCCCGTCTGGCCGCTCGTGTAGCGAACGCATATGGCGAGAATTTCATCCAGGCCAATCTCGATCGCCGGTACGAATCCTCGGCCTACGCCCGCACTTTCCTGGAAGACCTGATCGCCCAGACAAAGACGAAACTCGAAGCCGCTGAACGGCAATTGGTCGCCTACGCCGCCGCCCAGCAAATCATCAACGTCCGCGAAGCGGATAGCGCCACCGGCGCCGAATCCCAGTCCCTGGCCTCGGCGAACCTTTCCAGCCTCAACAACGCCCTCGGCGTTGCCCGGGCAGCGCGCCTTGCGGCCGAAGCAAAATGGCGGCAGGCATCCGGCGCGCCCTTGATGAGCCTCCCCGAGGTGCTTCAGAATCCGGCCATCCAGCGTCTGGCGGAAGAGCGGGCGAAAGTGGACGCCGAGTATCAGCAAAAGCTGCAAGTCTATCAGCCTGCCTGGCCGGAAATGGTCCAGCTCAACGCGCGGCGCGAAGAGCTGGATAGCCAGATCAATACGATTGCCGGGTCGATCCGGAACTCCATCCGCGGTCAGTATGTCGTGGCTGTCGGCGAGGAGCGCGGCCTGCAGAACCAGGTGGAGGGGCTGAAAGGCCAGGTTCTCGACCTGCGGGACCGAAGCGTTCAGTACAACATCCTTCAGCGCGAACTGGACACCAGCCGGACGCTCTATGACGGGCTTCTGCAGCGATACAAGGAAGTCGGCGTGACCGGCGGCATCGCTTCCAACAACATTTCGATCATCGATCAGGCAGAAATTCCGGGAAGTCCTTCCGAGCCCCGTCTGTTGCTCAACCTCCTCCTCGCGGCCCTGTTCGGCATGGGGCTTGGCGTCGCCGCCGCCTTCATTCTGGAAGCACTGGACGAGACGTTGGCGTCGCCCGACGACGTGGAATCCAAGTTGGGCCTCCCCACCCTCGGCGTCATCCCGCTGCTGGACCGAGGCGAGACTCCGGCCACGGCCCTGAACGACGTAAGGTCCAATTTCTCCGAGGCCTATTATTCGTTGAGAACTGCATTGCAGTTCTCAACGCCGAACGGCGCGCCTTCGACAATACTGGTCACCAGTTCCAAACCCGCTGAAGGCAAGTCCACCACCGCCTACGCCATGGCGGTCAATCTGGCTCGTCTCGGCCGGCGCGTGCTGCTTGCCGACGGGGATCTCCGGAACCCGTCTATGCACCGCGTGATGGGCGTCGAGAACGACGTGGGGATGAGCAATCTGCTGTCGGGCTCTGCCGACCTGCAGACGCTCGCCAAGCCCACTTCCCAGCCGAACCTGGACTTCATCCCCTGCGGCCCGCTCCCGCCAAACCCCGCGGAACTGTGGGGCGGGGATCGCTTGAAGCTGGTGCTCGCGGAGGCCGAAGGCGTCTACGACCACATCGTAATCGATGGTCCGCCCGTCCTGGGTTTCGCAGATGCGCCGCTGCTCTCTTCGGCCGTCAGAGGAACGCTGTTCGTTCTGGAATCCAAAGGCACCCGACGGGCCCAGGCTCGCGGCGCCCTTCGCCGGCTGTCGATCGGGGGCGGTCGGATTCTCGGGGCCGTTCTGACCAAGTTCAATACCAAAACGGTCCAGTACGGCGGCTATGAGTACGCCTACGACTATAATTACGGCCCTGGCTCCGAAGGGAAGGACAAGAGCCGTAAGGCCAAAAAGCGGTGATTAAGGAGGTCGCCAACCGCCGGGGGCCGGGGAGGTTCCCGGGCGAGAGGCTGCTTTGGTATGGCTGCGTGGTTGCCGCCGTGTGGCTGGGCTGGGAGATCGTCAAGGTTCCGGTTGCAGACCGTGCGGCGCCAGCTCTGGCGGTGAGGCTTTCGCCCGCCTCCCCCGAAGTTCTTCGCAAGGCGGCCGAGAGCGAGTTCGCCCAGAAGCGCTTTGAAAACGCCAAGGCGCTGGCGGACGAATCCCTGTCGCGAGCGCCCTTCAACGCCCGCGCCTTGCGGGTCAGGGGTTTGGTCGAAGCTCAAGACGCTGGTGAACAGCGCGCCGATGATATCCTCACCTTGGCGGGAAACTGGAGCTTGCGCGACGATCCCGCACACGCCTGGTTGATGGAAAACCGCCTGCGCCGGGGGGACTATGGTTCGTCCTTCGCGCACGCCGATACCTTGGTCAGGCGCAGGGAAGACCTGCAACCGCAGGTGTTTAACCTGTTCACGACGGCCGCCCTGTCGGATCCCCGGTCGACGCCGCACCTTACCCGCCTTCTGGCGGCCGGCCCGTCCTGGCGTCCCGCGTACCTGAACTCCCTTCATGCGCGAGAGGACGGCGATCCGGTCCTCGCGTCGCTGGCGATCGCCCTTCAGCCCTCCGCCCGGCCCTTTACCGATTCCGAGCTGGGCCATCTTTATCGAATGTGGGCCTCGGAAGGCCGTTATCCGGGCATTCGTTTCCTGCGGGGTCAACTCAACCGTCCTGCGGTGGGACAGGCATTGCAGAACGGCGACTTTAGCCAGGAAGCAATTCCCGATTTTCTGCCATTCGGATGGCGCCTGGGAACCGCGGCGGGGATTTCGGTCCAGATTACCGAGGACGACGTGCGACAGGACGATAATGCTCTCCGCGTGGAGTATGACGGGCGCCGCAACGATGTCTTCGCCGAGCAACTCCTGGTTCTGGACGCCGGCCCGCACGTCCTGACCGGACAACTTCGCGTGGAGACGGCGACCCAGGACGTTCGCATGCAATGGCGAGTGCTGTGTGCAGAATCCAGCGTGGTAATCGGAGAAGCCGGCGTGGATGCCTCGCGGGCCGTCGGTGGAACCTGGCGAGCCTTCAGTATCCCTATCGCCGTGCCGGGCGAGAATTGCTCAGCCCAATGGCTGCGCCTTGAGGCCGTTCCGGGTGACCGCCGGACACAAAGCGTTGTGTGGTTTGATCGTTTGCGGATCAGCGCCGGTCGCCGGCCCTGATCCCGCCTGACCGGGAACAGAACCGCCCGAACCAACCTTTTAGTGGCGGACGGGCACTTTTCCGCCTTGCCGCTCCGATTGATTGAACATATAGAATACAGCCGAATGATTGGCTCCAGGGCCAAATTCACCACAGAAGGGGATTGAGATGCGTAAGACTATTGCTGCCGTTACGGCGGGTCTGTTGCTCGTTGCCGGCCAGGCCGCCGCGGCTGGTTCCAGCGATGTTGGCGCTCGCGTTGGCGATCGCGTCGGCGCCTCGGCCGGAGAAGCAAGTGAATTTGCCGGCATTCCGCTGCCGGTTCTGCTGATCGGCACTGCCGTTCTGATCGCCACGATCGTGGTCGCGACCGACGACGACAGCGAAAGCGACTAAGACTGTTCTGGACGCATAGAAAAGCCTGTAACTTTTCGTGCGCTACAGATTGAGGTTAAAGGACCAGCAAAGTCTCGCCGCTATCGCGGCGATGGTTTTGCTGGTTTTTGCTGTGCTGTTTGGCGGAGCCAGCCGGGCTCACGAGCTCCGTCTGGCGCTTGTTGAACTGGCCTCCTTACCGCTTCTCGTTTTTGCTTTTGGCCAAATGTCCCAATCGGATGGATGGCGCATCCATCGATTCAGCCTGGCTCTTCTGGGTGGTCTGGCGGCCCTTCCCCTGATCCAGATCCTGCCCTTGCCACCGGGCCTGTGGACCTCGCTCCCGAACCGCGAGCAATTGGTCCTGGCGCTCGATCTCGCGGGCCTCCCTGCTGGATGGTCTCCTTGGTCTCTGACCCCGGACAAGACTTGGCGGTCCTTCCTGGCGCTCCTTCCGCCCGTCAGCATGTTCCTCGGCGTCCTTGTCGTGACGGCGGAGTCCCGACGTCGGCTCGTCTATGCGATACTGGCGGCTACGACGGCGGCGATCATGCTCGGTACGGCGCAACTCGCCAGCGGGGGGGAGCAACTCTATCCCTGGCGCACGACCGACGCGGGAGCCGTCGTGGGCTTCTTCGCGAACCGCAATCATCTGGCCACCCTCTGTCTCATCGCACTGCCCTTCGCGGCGGTTCTCGGAGCGCGGGTCATGCGGCGCGGCCGCGGCTCCAACCCCTGGGCTCTCTGGCTATCCTTGTTGCTGATGGGCCTGATCGTTGTTGCGCTCGGGGTCATCCGGTCGCGGACGGGGATTCTGTTGCTGGCCCCGGTACTCATCGCCAGCCTGCTCGCCGCATGGACCGCCGCAGGCCGTGGACGGCCTCACGCGTTTCTATGGGGCGCAGCGGGCGTTTCCGCCGCGGCAATCACGGCCGTTGGCGTTCTCGCCCTGGGACCGATCCTGGACCGCTTTGACCGTTTGAGCGCAACGGAAGGGCGGCTGGAGAACTGGCCAATCGTCACCGCCGCTGCGGAGGCGCATCTGCCGTTTGGCTCGGGCATCGGATCGTTTGACGCGGTGTTCCGCTCGGTTGAGCCGCTCGCCCAACTTGATCCGACCTTCTTTAACCAGGCGCACAACGACTATTTGGAGACATGGCTCGAAACCGGCTGGTTCGGACTCGCGTTGATGGTCGGTTTTCTTGCATGGTTTGCACGACGGGCCTTCAGTGCGTGGCGGGGCGAAGTCGGAACCGATCGGGACCTGCAGCGCGCTTCGACCATCGCCATAGTCGCGGTGCTGGCTCACTCCGTGGTCGATTATCCCCTGCGGACCGTGACAATCGCCACCATCTTCGCCGTGTGTTGCGCGATTCTTGAGCTGGCCGGGCGAACGGACGGGGACGGAGCTGCACGCCGGACCGAGCGGGGGCGGGTCTGACTCCGCCGGTCTTGTCTGCAGCCGGCGTCAGACGGCGCTGAGGCACGAACCGTTTACCGAGACCGAGTCTCCTTCCGGGTCTTTCGTGGCCTGGATCAGCCAACGACTTTCGCCGGAGAAACGAACTGCGGACAGGACGCCAGAAGCGTAGGCCTTGGTGTCGAGTCCTATTCTTCTGTGGTCCGAGTGAACGAACCGCGTTGGCGTATGCCCGTGAACGACGACGCGCTCGAAGGCCGTTTCGCTGTCGAGAAATGAATTCCTGATCCACATGAGGTCCCGGGAGGTTTGGCGGTCCAGGGGCTGTCCCGGCCGAGCGCCCGCGTGAACGAAGAAGTAGTCCCCCACCGTGATGGAGAGTTCGAGGCTCTCGAGAAAATGGCGTTCAGGCTCGGCAAGCATGTGATCCAGGTCGGCGCTGACGCGTGCCCAAGCCTCGGGCTTGTGTCTGAGGTGAGGCAGTTTCAGGCCATAGGAGGCCAGGGTCGCTTCTCCGCCAAACTCGCACCACTGGACGCCGACGGATGGGTCCTGCAGAAAATCCAGCATCGTCCTCTCATGGTTCCCCATCAGAAAACGCCACTCGATCCCCTCCCCCCCGTCCAGCTCGGTCAGAAACCGGATCACGCCGCGGGAGTCTGGCCCGCGGTCGATATAGTCGCCCAGGAAAATTACCATTTTGCGACCGCGCGCCGCGCGCGCCTCGTCACGGATCGCGCTCACGAGAGCATCCAGGAGATCCAGCCGACCATGGACGTCGCCGATTGCCCATATGGTCTCGCCAGCCGGGACCGCCGGCCTGGTGGGGGAACCTGACGGGACTTTACGCTTCAGAAATCGTGAGATCATGCTTCACAAAAGCTCGCGCTCGGCGCGTGTCCGGTAGCATACGTCATGGGACCAGCTCTTATCGCCTTCTTGTGTCGGTAACGTGGTCCGCCGCCAGCCACGGATAGACGCCGGGGCCCCGCATGTCCATTGTGTCTTGAACGTCTGCAAGACGTCGGCCATGACGGGCAAATGGGTTTCGCGCTCTCTTCTGCTGAGCAATACCGTCGGTCCTCCAAGCGGATGCTTGTGATCGCGATGGCGGCCGTTGCGGCGGCCTGCAGTCCTGCGCGCGTGGGGGAAGCCCTGGACTCCCGGCCTGGCGACAATGGTCCCCAGGCCCGGCTGATGGCGTTGACGGGGCTTGACCAGAGGGTTGCTGATGCTGCGTGGCGACTGAGTCTGGCTAATGCGGCCTTGTGCCCACTGACGCGCCAGTCTGCGGGGTGGATGCTGCATTCCGCCAACCAGTACAGCCGGGAACTTAGACCTTTTGCCGAAGCCACGTTCGGCCTGACCGGCGACTTGCCGGGCATTCTCGCCGTGCCCGATGGTTCCCCCGCAGCGGCTGCGGGGCTCGGCGTCGGCGATCTGATCATGGCCGTAAACGGCCGTAGCCTCGGCCAGGGCGTGATTGGCGGCGGGCCCTCCATCACCGGTCTCGATCATCACCAACAGCAAATCGACCGGGCTTTGGCAGAGGGGCCCGTGGTGCTCTCCGTCAGCAGGGACGGCGAGAGCCGGATAGTCAGGCTCGAGCCTCGGACCGCATGTGGCTACGACGTTCAGGTCAATCCATCGGACGAACTGAACGCTCGCGCCGACGGTCGGCGATTGTACATAACCAGCGCCATGGCAGCCTATGCGGCCAGCAGGGAGGACCTGGCCCTGGTGCTCGGTCACGAGCTTGCCCATCACGTGCTCGGGCACCGCGTGTGGCACGAAGCGGGGGAGTACGGACGTCAGACCGGCCGCCCAAGCATCACCAGCGAAGGTGGCTCGGAACGCGCCGCCGACCGGGCGGGGCTGTATCTGATGGCACGCGCGGGCTTTGATACTTCGGGCGCTGCGGCTTTCTGGCGTGCCTTCGGGCGGGCGAACTGGCGTGTCCGGTTTCCACAGCTGAATCATCCGACGGCTGAAACTCGTGCATCGGCGCTGGAGGCCGTTCACCGCGAGATCGAACTCAAGCGGGCGACTGGCGGCGAACTCCAGCCCTGACTCTGCCGCACCGCTGAACAGACTCACGCCGGCATGGACAGCCCGGATTCGGGCAGAACCCCCGCCGACGCCCTCGCCTGCTCCCACGCGACCATGATGTGGTACAGTGAACTGGCCGGTGCGGGCTCGTCGACGAAGCCGCCGTCGGCCCGCATCTTGTCGCGCCACAGGCCCGACGGCTCGAGATAGCGCTGCAGCCCCGCCATCGCCTTGCGCGCGTCGTCCAGCAGCAGAATCCGGCGACCGCCTTCGGCCGTCTCCGCCAGGATCAGCGCCGCCTTCAGCCGCTCGGTCTGTGGCCACAGCCGAGCCTGATCCGAGCGCACCGAAAGGTCGTCGTTCAGGGCGTCCATGGCCACGCCGCGCCCCTGATCCACGCCGCGCGCGCCGATGTCGTAAAGTCGAACCGCCGCCTCCCGAGCCCATGTGTCGCCGCGCAGCCGGCTCCAGCGCGTCAGCAGCCAGGCCCACTCGAACTGATGCCCCGGCTCGATCAGCCGGCCGTCGTCGGCCGGCGCCGGCCGCCATTCGGCGTCGAAGAACTCGCGCAGGAAGCCGGCCTTCGCGTCGATGAAGGCGCGCCGGGCCAGGGCGACGATCTCGTCGGCCATCTCCCCCCATCCGCCCTCGGGCTCGATCGCCTCCCACGCCAGACAGGCTTCGAGCAAGTGCATGTGGGCGTTGGCCTGATACGGATGATCGCCCGTCTCACGCCATCCACCCGCGGGAGCCCGCAGGGCCGCGAGGGCGTCGCGCAGGGCCTCGGCCCGCTCGGCCATCATGTCGGCAGCGATGCCCGCCCTGGCCGCGGCGGCGAAGGCGAACAGGGCGAAGGCCTGGTCATAGAGGGTGGCGCTGTCGTCCAGCACCGCGCCGTCCGCCGACACCCTGGTCCGGTACAGACCGTCGGCGCGCCGGTTGGTCGCCTCGAACCGTTCGAGGCCCCGGGTCACCAGCGTCCGCCATGGCCCCGCCCAGCCGGCCGCGCCCGCGACCGCATAGACATAGGCCTGGCGCCCCTGCACCCGCGCCCTGCGGAAGTCGCCGACGGGCTGGCCGGAAAGGTCGATCGCCTCCCGGAAGCCGCCGTCCTCGTCCACGCCCAGGGCCGCCCAGACCGGCAGGGCGTTCAACCGCATCCAGCTGTCGAAATAGCGTGCGCGCTCCGCCAGCGTCCCGCCCGCCTCCCACCGGCCGTGCGCATGCGCCGGAGACACCTCGCGGAGCCGCTCGACCAGCGCCTTCACCTCCTGCGCCCGGTCCAGGCTGCAGACCAGGACGGCGTCGCGCTCGGCGATGATGGCCAGGTTGGTCGCGCCGACGGTGGCGACGACCATGCCTTCCGCCGCGCGCACCAGGCCGCTGTCGCCGTCCGCCGCGATCCAGACGCCGCGGCCGCCCGAGCCGGCCTGCGCGACCGCGTCCCAAGCCCCCAGGTCAGACCAGCGATAATCGACCGGCAGAACCGAGATCCGGCGGCTGTGCTCCATGACCGCATAGTCGATGGAGATCTTCGGCGCGGTCCGGAAGGCCGGCGACAGCAGGACGACACGGCCCGCGTCCCGGGGAACCGCCACGCGGGCGACACGGGCGACCTCGGGCGCGAAGGCGTCCAGCTCGTCGAGCAGGTCCGCGGCGCGCACCATGAAGTTGCCGCTGTTCCACAGATAGCCGTCGCGAACATGGCTTTCCGCCAGCGTCCGGTCCGGCTTCTCGACGAAGGCGGCCACGGGCGAGAGGCCGGGCCGCTCCGGCCGGATATAGCCATAGGCCGACGACGGCCCGGTCGGCCGGATGCCGAAGGTGACGATCCGCCCCGCCTCGGCCGTCGGCAGCGCCTCAAGCACCGCCCGCCGGAAGGCTTCGGCGTCGGGAATGTGATGATCCGACGCCACGAACAGCGCCACGCCGTCCGGCGCCTCGCGCGCGATCCAGGCGGCCGCGGCGGCCATGGCCGGGGCCGACTCCCGGCCCTCGGGCTCCAGCAGCACGGTGGCGTCCAGCCCGAGCGCCGCCAACTGATCATCGACGAAACCGCGGTGGGCCTGGCCCGATACGACCAGCAGCCGCCCGCCCCCTTGCGTCAGGGGCGCGGTCCGTCGGGCGGTTTCCTGAAACAGCGACAGGTCGCTGGCCAGGTCGATGAACTGCTTCGGCCGGGCCGGACGCGACGCGGGCCACAGCCGCGTGCCCGCTCCGCCGCACAGGATGACTGGAAATATCGCCACGCTCGCCCCCTCTCAGGAGCCATAGACGCGGGATTGGCCGACGGCAAACCCGCCCCGGCCCGCCGACCCGCGCCCTAGAACGTCTTCCCCCAGCTTCCCATCAGCGTCCAGGTCGTCGGCGACGACCGGACGTTCTGATCGTCCCGGGTGACCAGCGCCCGCAGATTCAGGGCCGACCCGTCGCCGAGCCGATGCACGCTGCCCAGCGACATGTCGATCTGGCGTCCGCTCGGCGTCGCCGAGAAGGTCCGTTCCGAGAAGGCCGGCGTATCGAAATAGCTCGCCGGCGCATCGGCCAGATAGGCGCTGAAGACCCCGCTTTCGGTGCGCAGCGGCTGGGCGATGGACCAGGTAAGGCTTTCGCAGGCGAAGCCGAGCCGGTGGCAGAAGGTGGTCAGGCCGAGCGCCCAGGTCGAACTCAGCGCCGTCTCGGACAGGCTCAGGAACCGGCCCTCCAGATCGGTGCGCGCCCAGCCCATCTCGGCGTTCAGGAACAGGTTGGAGCGCAGGGCGAACTGGCCCGACACCGAGCCGAAGGTGGTGTTGCTGGGCAGGGCGAAACCCGAGTCCAGCGGCGCATAGGAGCCCAGCGGCCCCATCTTCTCGTCCAGCCCGCCGACGGCGAAGCGCAGGCGGCTGGTCGGCGAGGCCTGCCAGTCGGCCACGAACCGCGCATAGCGGGAGACGTCCTCCTCGCGGGTCTGGAACGGCATGGCCCGGTCGCCGACGCCGGTGTCCGCGGTCAGCGTCACGGCGCCCAGCCGCACCGCGCCCAGCCAGGCCCGGTCGACCTGGGCCAGGGAGGCGAAATTGTCCGCCGCGCCGAGGGAGAAGGGCGAGCGCGCGCCGTTGCGGCCCTGCCAGACGGCGACCAGTCCGGGGCCGGCCGAGAACTCCATCATCACGTCCTCGCGCCGGCGTTCGTCCAGCCACGGGGTGATGACGCCGGTCGAGGTGACGAGGTCGTAGGCGCTGTCCTCGACGGCGGCGCTGGTCGTCAGCGACAGCGTCGATCCCATCGGGCCGGCGGTGGTCAGACGCGCCTGCTCGCGCGGCGCCTGGGGCAGCATGTTGGCGACGCCGCGCGGGGCGAGGCCGTAGCTGGCCGCCAGATTGACCCGGAACAGGCGGTCGAAGTCGTCGTGGCCCACGGTCTGCAGGCCCGGAGCGGAGCGGATCGCGTCGCCGAAGGCCCCGCCCGTGTAGGCGTAGCGTTGCGAGGTGACCGAGACGGTCTCGCCGCTCCTCATCGCCACCGCGGTCGAACCGATCGGCTGGAAGGCGCGCGCCAGATCCAGCAGGCCGCGCCCGTAGATCGGATCGACGCCGGCGTCGCCCGTGTCGCGCGCCGAGGTCAGCAGAATCTGGAGCGCCTGACGGCCCGTCAGGTTGGGGAAGGCGTCCAGCAGCAGGGCCAGGGCCCCCGCGACGGCGGGCGCGGAGAAGGAGGTGCCGTTGATCCGGTAGCAGACGGTCCCGTCGCAGTTGGTGATGACGTCCACGCCCGGCGCGCTGATGAATTCGTTGGCCGAGACGCCGGCCCGGTTCGAGAACCCGGCGATCTGGTTGGCGCTGTCGTGCGCGCCGACGACGATGATGTTGCCGAGGAACCGCGGATCGGTGGCGTAGCGGCCCGGCCATTCGGGGCTGGGGCCGGATTCGTTGCCGGCCGCGATGGCGAAGACCAGCCCGGCGTTCACCGCCCGCTGCATCGCCGCCTCGAACACGCCCCCGAGCGGTGTGTCGCCGCCCAGCGACATGTTGATGATGCGGACGTTGTTGGCGATCGCATAGTCGATGGCGCGCGCCAGGTCGGAAGACCGGAAACAGACCGTATCGTCCGGATCGGTGCAGTCGCTGATGTCCGAACGGATGGAAATGACGGTGGCCTCATAGGCCACGCCGATGGTGCCGAAGCCGTTGAAATTGGAGGCGACCACGCCGGACACCATCGTGCCGTGGGCAGGTGCTCCGTTGGTTCCGACCGTCCCCGTGGGGGTGTTGCGGCCGGGAACAACGTCGGTCGACAGAGGCGATATCCTTCCCACGAGATCGGCCTGATTAAAGTCGATCCCCGAGTCGATGACCCCCACATTTATGCCCAGACCGGTCGCGCCCGTGTCCCAGGCGGCGATCGCATTGATGTTTGCGACCCCATAGTTCCGCAGATATTCCGCCGAAGTCGCGGACGGTCCCGGCGCGGGCGGCGGCGGAGGGGGCGGCGGCGGCGGAGGGGGAGGAGGCGGCGGGGGGGGCGGAGGAGGCGGCGTAACGATTCCGCCCCCTCCGCCGCCGCCGCCCCCGCCGCCACAGGCGGCGAGCG
>NZ_LMFL01000006.1:0-26633 GCF_001426805.1 Brevundimonas sp. Root1423 | reverse complement strand
AGGCGGCGAGCGGCGTCAGAACCGCGGCGAGGAAGAGGGCCCGGGACACCAGTCCCACTGCAAATCGGTTGCGCATTGAAATACCCGACCAGGCCCCACCGCGACCCTGGACCGGGGTCGCCGTTTAGGCAATGGCTACAATGGCTTTGGTCCCGGTAAACAAATCGCGAACCCGCGGGCCGCTCTTGGAACGCCGGCGTGACTGGGGCACATCTGGAGCAGACGGGGAGCCCATCATGTCCGAACCCATCCGCTCCATTCTGATCGTCGGCGGCGGCACGGCGGGCTGGATGGCGGCGGCCGCCCTGCAGCGCACCCTGGGGCCGCACGCGAAGGTGTCGCTGGTCGAATCCGACGACATCGGCATCGTCGGCGTCGGCGAGGCCACCGTGCCGCCCATCCGCGACTTCAACGCCCTGATCGGCCTCGACGAGGCCGAGTTCATGCGCGAGACCAGGGCCACGCTGAAGGTCGCCATCGTCTTCAAGGACTGGGGCCATATCGGAAATCGCTACGTTCACCCGTTCGGCACCTTCGGCCGCGGGCCGACCCTGGCCGATTTCCAGCAGACGTATTTCTCGCTCAAGGCCCGCGGCCTGGCCGGCGACCTGGGCGACTATTCCGTGTGCTGGCGCGCCGCCGACGCCGGCAAGGTCGGAGATCGCGATCCCGATCCGCGCTCGCCGAGGAACAGCCTGTTCAGCGCCTATCATTTCGACGCCGGCCTCTACGCCAGATACCTGCGCAAGGTCTGCGAGGGCCGCGGCGTCGAGCGGATCGAAGGCAAGATCGTCGACGTCGTCCAGCGCGGCGAGGACGGCTTCATCGACGGCGTCACCCTGGAAGACGGCCGGGTCCTGAAGGCCGACCTGTTCATCGACTGCACCGGTTTCCGCGCCCTGCTGATCGAGGGCGCGCTCAAGGCCGGCTACGAGGACTGGTCCCACTGGCTGCCGGTCGACCGCGCCGTGGCCGTGCCCTGCGCCGGCGTGAAACCCCTCACGCCCTACACCCTGTCGACCGCGCGCGAGGCGGGATGGCAGTGGCGCATCGCCCTGCAGCACCGCACCGGCAACGGCTATGTCTATTGCTCGGACCATCTGTCCGACGACGCGGCGCGCGAGACCTTGCTGGCCAATCTCGACGGCGAGCCGCTGGCCGAACCGCGGCTGCTTCGCTTCGCCACCGGTCGGCGCAGGAAATACTGGGACCGCAACGTCGTCAGCCTGGGCCTGTCCAGCGGCTTCATCGAGCCTCTGGAATCGACCAGCATCCACCTGGTCCAGGCGGGCATCTACCGCCTGCTGCAGCATTTCCCGGACATGGACTTCAGCCCGGTCAACATCGACGGCTACAACCGCCGCCTCGGCCGCGAGGTCGAACTGATCCGCGATTTCGTCATCCTGCACTACCACGCCAGCCGGAGGGACGATTCTCCGTTCTGGCGCCAGGTAGCCGTCATGCCGATCCCCGACAGCCTTTCCGAACGGGTCGAGGCCTTTCGCGACCGGGCCCTGCTGTATCAGGTCTGGGCCGACGAGTATTTCAGCCAGGGGTCGTGGCTGGCGGTCATGTACGGCCAGGGGATCACCCCGCGCGGGCCCAGCCCGCTCTATGCGTACCAGGACGCCGACAAGGCCGCCGCCGGCCTGCGCAACATCTCCGAGGTGCTGGCGCGGACGGTCGACGGCCTGCCGGAACACGAGGCCTATCTGAGGGCCAACGCCATGTGGGCGGAGGACGCCTAGGGCGCGGGATCGGCGATCGCGCCGGGACTGTCGGCCGCGACGACAACCGGCGTCTCGCGCCATGCCGCGGCGGGGTTCAGGGCCGCCGTCGCCTCCAGGAAGGTCCCCGGCTTCATCGACGGCTCCTTCGCCGTCTGCAGCCCGGCGACCCGCGCGAGGTCGGCGATGAAGCTGATGCAGTTGCGGCGCCGCAGATCGTACAGCGATCCCTCCGGCCCGTGCCACCAGTCGGCGCGGGCCCGGACCGCGCGATAGACCGAGTCGCTGACCGTCATCCGCAGATAGGGCTTGCCCTCCCCCACATAGCGGGCCTCGGGCGTGGCGACGACGCCGGGGCCCGTGGCCAGAAGCAGGTGCGGACCGGGATATTTCGCCGTGAAACCCGCCGCCCAGTCGACCGCGTCGCCGGTGTCGTCCAGCGTTCCCGAGGCATGGACATAGGCGTGGGGGAACAGCAGATCGCCGCCGCGGATGCGCGCGCCGGGATGGGCGTAGAAGGTCAGGGTCACCGCGGCCCAGGCCGGGGCGGCGATCAGGGCCAGCGCCAGCCCCAGGAGTCCGGCGCGTCTCATCATGGCGATCATTCAACTCTCCGCGCCCCGCCCTATCCTGGGCGACAGGGAGCCAAACGCGCAAGGGCCGCCGACGATGCCGTCGGCGGCCCTGCCGTTTGGTCCGGTGGATCAGTGCGGCGCGGGAGCCGCCGCGCCGTCGCCGTTGCGCACCCGCGTCCGCGCCGCCGCGATGGCGAACACCGTCAGGGCGGCATAGCCCAGCATCGGCACATAGAAGGCCGGGGTCAGCACCCCGCCTGCGGCGTCGGCGATCTGCCCCGCGATCAGCGGCAGGATGGCGCCGCCGATGATGCCGAACACCAGCAGGCCCGACGTCGCCGCGGCCGGTGCGCTGGACCGCTCCAGCGTCAGGGTGAAGATGGTCGGGAACATGATCGAGTTGAATAGCCCGATCGACAGGGCCGCATAGGCCGCCGTCGTTCCACCCGTCTGGGTCACGACCGCACAGAGCAGGCCGGCGCAGACCGTGCAGACCGCCAGCAGGACCCCGGCGGGCACCCGCGTCAGCAGGGCGCTGCCCGCGAACCGGCCGATCATGGCGCCGCCCCAGTAGAAGGCGACCATCTTTCCGGCCTCTTCCAGCGGGATGTTCAGGATGCCCTCGCTGTTCAGGAAGTTGGTCAGCATCGAGCCGATGGCCACTTCGGAACCGACGTAGATGAAGATCGCCAGGGCGCCGAACAGGGCCCAGGGCGAACCGAAGGCCGCCAGGGGCGAGGCGCCCGCCACGGCGGCCGGGGCGGCGGCGTTGATCTTCTTGCGCGCCGTGAAGATGAAGGCGGCGAGCAGGGCGAAGAAGGCGCCCATGGCCAGGAAGCCGGTGTCGATGCTGCGCAGGGACTCGTTGCGCGTCGCCACGGTGACCACCGCCCCGGCGGCGAAGACGCCGCCGGTCAGCAGCACATGCGACCCCAGCCAGGGCCCGATCGTCGTGCCCAGGGAATTGAAGGCCTGCGAGAAGTTGAGCCGGAAATGCGAGCTCTTCCGGGCGCCCAGTTCGGCCACCAGCGGATTGGCCGCGACCTGCAGCAGGGTGACGCCCGAGGCGATGACGAACAGGGCCAGCAGCACGCCGGCGTACTGATCCATCATCGTCGCCACCGGCACGATCAGGCACCCCAGCACCATGGTCGCGAGGGCGGCGATGATCGCCCGGCTGTAGCCCAGCCGCGCCAGCACATAGGAGGCCGGGATCGACGCCACGCCATAGGCGATGAACCAGGCCGAGGTGGTGAAGAAGGCCTCGGTGTAGCTGAGGTCGAAGACGCGCCGCACCGCCGCGATCAGCGGGTCGATCAGCGAGGTGGCGAAGCCCCATGCGAAGAACAGGGTCGTCACATAGGCGAAGGCCACGCCGGTCTTCTGGGTGGCCGGAACTTGGGTGTCGGTCATTTCACTCCCCTGATCGCCGCGGCGTCCCCACGCGCGGCTGTTGGCGTCTTTGGTTTCATCCGTGGGCGGTTGCGTCCAGCGCTTTGAGGGAAATCGTAACCAAAAGTGGCCGGACGCCGCCGCCGGAAACGAAAAGGCCGCCCCGGTTTCCCGCGGCGGCCCCTTCCTGACCGGGTTGGGACGGTCAGTAGCGGTAGTTCAGTCCGAACAGGAAGGTCCGGCCGTAGGACTGGTAGTCGATGATCCGGCGCTCGTCGCCGCCCTCGTAGGTGTAGAATGGTTCGTCGGTCAGATTGTTGACCTGGAACAGGGCCGACAGGCCTTCCAGCGGTCCGGCCTGGAATTCGTAGCCGATCTGGGCGTCCACGATGTTCTCGGCGGCGACCCGGCGGAAGGTGCGGCCGTTGCCGAAGCCGGCGACCTCCCCCACAAACTCGGACCGGTAGCGGTTCGAGACGCGGGCCTGAACGCCGTCCTTCTCGTAGTAGAGCGTCAGGTTGGCGACCGTTTCCGACAGACCGGGGATCGGCTCGGCGGGATTCCCCAGGTCCGGCTGGATCTTGCTTTCGGTCTGCGAAACCGACAGCTGACCCCCGAACCCTTCCAGCCAGGGAGAGATGAAGTCGAACGGGGTCGAGACCGCAAGCTCGATGCCGTAGATCTCGCCGCCCTCGCCGTTCTCCGGCTGGGTGTAGGTGCCCTGGCGGTAGACCCCGGTCGCCGGCGGGAAGCCGGTGTAGTCGAAGGGCGTCGTCCGGTCGTAGACGTAGGTCTCGAGGTCCTTGTAGTAGGCCGCGACCGAGAAGTAGGCCGAGCGGCCGAAATACTGCTCGAACGAGATGTCGAAGACGTTGGCGATCCAGGGACGAAGCTGCGGGTTGCCGCCGCCGCCGGTGAAGGGCGGGTTCAGCGGATCGTAGGCCGGGAGGTTCGCGCCGGGCGCGGCGGGGTCGTCGCGGCTGGCGTTGTAGCTGAAGGTCCGGCTGGCGCGCATCTGGTCCATGCGGGCGCGCGACAGGGTCCGGGCGGCCGCCAGGCGCAGGAAGCGCGACTCCGCCAGTTCGAAGATCAGGTTGGCGCTCGGCAGGATCTCCCAGTAGTCGTCGCCGCCGGAAATCGCGATGGATTCAGACACGCCGGTGCCGATCTGACGCGCGGCGAAGCCGTCGGAACTCTGCTCGGTATACTGCCCCTGGATGCCGAAATTGCCGGTCAGGGGGAAGGGCCCCACCGTCGTGTTGATGTCGAACTTGACGAACGGGGTGGTGACCCGCTCCTCCACGAACCAGTTGCCCGCGCGCACATCGGCGTTGGGGTTGCGGATCATGTTGTAGAAGCCGCTCCGCACCAGGCCGAGGGCGTCGTAGCTGATCATCCGGGGAATGCCGAGATAGGCCAGCGACGTCGGATCGAGGCGGAAGGCCGTCGGTACGACGGCCGAGGCGCCCCCGGGGACGCCGAGGTAGAACTGGTCGTTGATGAATTCCTTCTCGCGCTTCGACGCATAGACGCCGACCTCGACGCCGCTGATGAAGGACCAGTCGACATCGCCTTCCAGCGAGAAGCGGGCGCCGGTCAGTTCGTCATTGACGGTCGGCGAATTCAGATAGCCGTCCTGGCCGCCGGGGATCACGTCCCCGCCCCAGCCCTGCGGACTGGTCAGGCGGATCAGGTTGAAATCGCCGTAATCTAGGCCCGCCGAGAAACGGGTGATGTCGTCGCTGGTCCGGAAGCCGATCGTGTCGGTCGCGCCCACGGGGCCCCGGCCGGTGCCCGCATAGGTTTCCAGGATCTGGTCGGTGCGCTCGACCGACGAGTAGTTGACGTCGGCGTTCAGCGACCAGACGTCATTGAGCCGGAACTCGCCATTCCAGCCCAGCGAGGTCAGGGTGCTCTCACGCTCGTTGACGTCGTTGCGGACCACGCCCTTGACGCCGGTGTAGGTGCCGGCGACCACCAGCCCGTCCTCGACGGTGAAGCCCGGCTGCAGCTGGGCCGCCGACCAGAACAGCGGCAGTTCGATGCCGCGCAGGATCTGGGTGTTGTCGAACTCGGAATAGAAGGCGTCGAACGTCATGTGGACGCGATCGTTCGGCTTCAGCTCCAGCACGCCGATGTAGCCGTTCCGCTCCAGGTTGGCGGACATGACATAGGGTTTGGAGCCGCCGATCACCCGCGGCCCGCCGCCGGTGACCTCGGGATAGCCCCAGGCGTTGAAGCGTTCGGACTGATAGGGGCTTTCGATGTGCGCATAGCCCAGCACGACGCCGATCGTGTCGTCGGCGAACTGGTCGATGTAGGACACGCTGTAGCGCCAGCCGCTGTCGTCGCTCCCCGCGTTCAGGGCGCCGATGTCGTTGAGCTCGTAGCGCAGGTTCGCCGCGATGGCCTGACGGCCGTACTCCAGCGGGCGAATGACGCGCAGATCGGCGGTGCCGGCCAGGCCCTGGCCGATCAGGGCGGCGTCAGGCGTCTTGTAGACGACGACGCTGCCCAGCAGTTCGGACGGATACTGGTCGAACTCGACGCCGCGGTTGTCGCTGGTCGTCACCTGCTCGCGCCCGTTCAGCAGGGCCGTGGTGAAGTCGGGACCCAGGCCGCGGATCGAGATGTTCTGGCCCCGGCCGTCCAGGCGCTGCAGCGCCAGACCCGGGAGGCGGCCCAGCGATTCGGCGATCGACACGTCCGGCAGCTTGCCAATGTCCTCGGCGGTGACGACCTCGACGATCGAGGTCTCATTGCGCTTGGCCGCGATCGAATTCTGGATCGAGGCCCGGATGCCGGTGACGATGACCTCGTCGATCTCGGTCGCATCGGGGTCCTGGACGGGCTCCTGCGCCGCGGCGGATCCCGCAACGGCCATGAAGCCGACGGCGCCGATCGCGGCGCCCGCAAGCAGACGGGCGCGTCGCGTGATGGGGGTTCTCATCGTCATTCTCTCCCTGGCGCCGGCGCATTTCTGACGAAGCGTCCGGTCTGTCATCGCAAAGTTATGCAAACTTATGGGAACGTTGCAAGCCGGTAATCTTCGGGACAGGCATGGACGTGGCCGAAATGTGACGCGCGGCGACGCCATATTGCACTGCACAAGGCGACTTTCCCTTGCAGCGCCGCATTTCGGACGCCAAGGCTGGACGGATTGACAGACGGCTCCGACGCTGCAAAATCTTGCAAACCGATCCGCCGGGCCACGACGTCCACGGACATTGAGGAACGCCAGACATGACAGGACACGCCAGCCGGTGGACTCGCGCCTGCGTCGCCGCCCTGGCGGCCGGCATCGCCTCGACCGCCTGGGCCCAGCCCTCTCCCGACAGTCTCGAGGCGCTGCGCCAGCGCCCGGCCGAGGACGAGGTGGTCTATTTCCTGCTGCCCGACCGGTTCGAGAACGGCGATCCCGCCAACGACCGCGGCGGCGCCCGCGGCGACCGCCTGGCCACCGGCCATGATCCGGCCGATCCCGGCTTCTATCACGGCGGCGACCTCAAGGGCCTGACCGCGCGGCTCGACTATATCCAGGGCATGGGCGCCACCGCCCTGTGGATCGCGCCGCCCTTCGTCAACAAGCCGGTCCAGGGTCCCCCGGGCCAGGAAAGCGCCGCCTACCACGGCTACTGGATCACCGACTTCACCCGGATCGATCCGCATTTCGGGACCAACGCCGACTTCCGCGTCCTGGTCGACGCCGCCCATGCGCGGGGGATGAAGGTCTATCTCGACATCGTCATCAACCACACCGCCGACGTCATCCGCTACCGGGAATGCCCGGCCAACGACTGCGGCTACCGCTGGAAGGGCGACTATCCGTACCAGCGTCGCGGCGGCCTGACGGGCGAACCGATCAACCCCGGCTTCACGGGCGCCCCGGGCGGCGACTTCTCGAGCCTGACCCGGCCCGACTATGCGTACACCCCGTACGTCCCCGCGGGCGAGGAGACGGTCAAGGTCCCGGCCTGGCTCAACGACGTCGGCCTCTATCACAACCGCGGCAACAGCGCCTGGTACAGCGAAGCCCGCATGGACGGCGACTTCTCCGGCCTCGACGATCTGTTCACGGAACATCCGCGCGTCGTCGAGGGCTTCATCGACGTCTACGGCGGCTGGATCGACGACTACGGCGTCGACGGCTTCCGCATCGACACGGCCCGTCATGTGAACCCCGAGTTCTGGCGGGCCTTCGTCCCCGCCATCCTCGAACGCGCCCGCGCCAGGGGCATCCCGAACTTCCACATCTTCGGCGAGACCTACGACTTCCAGTCCGGCACGGCGGCCATGCACACCGTGGTCGACGGCCTGCCGACGGTGCTGGACTTCGCCTATCAGCGCGTCGTCCAGAACATGGTCACCGGCGTCCAGCACCCCGACGCCATGGGCTATCTGCTGATGGAGGACGCCATCTACGCCGGCGGGGCGGAGACGGCGCTGCGCCTGCCGACCTTCACCGGCAACCATGACATGGGCCGGATCGGCCATCTGATCCTGACCGCGAAGCCCGACATCTCCGACGCCGAGCTGCTGGACCGGTCGGCCCTCGCCCATGCCCTGGTGCTGCTGGGCCGCGGCGTGCCGGTCATCTACTACGGCGACGAACAGGGCTTCACCGGCGACGGCGACGACCGCCGGTCGCGTCAGGACATGTTCGAGACCCGCGTCCCCTCCTATGCCGACGACCGCCGCATCGGCGCGGCCGTCGGCCCGTTCGACGCGGACGCCGACATGTACCGCCGTATCGCCGAAATGACCCGCGCCCGGGCCGCCGACGTCCGCCTGCGCCGCGGGCGCGTCGTGGTCCGCACCGCCGACCAGACCCCGGGCGTTCTCGCCCTCTCCCGTCTCGATGATGACGGCGAGACGCTGGTGGTGTTCAACACCTCGACGGAAGCGCGCGAGGTCAATGTCGCGGTCGAGACGGGGTCCGCCGACTGGCGCGCCCTGATCGGCTCCTGCCCCGCCCGCAGCGCCGCTCCGGGCGCCGTCTCTGTTTCCGTGCCCGCCCTGGGCTATCTTGTCTGCGTATCCGAAAGACCAGCGTGACCGCCCAGATTCTCGAACATCCGACCGCCCTGCCCGACGCCGCCGAATGGTGGCGCGGCGCTGTCATCTATCAGGTCTATCCGCGCAGTTTCGCCGACACCAACGGCGACGGCGTCGGCGATCTGGCCGGTGTCGCCGAACACCTCGACCACATCGCCTCCCTGGGCGTGGACGGGGTCTGGCTCAGCCCCTTCTTCACCTCGCCGATGAAGGATTTCGGCTATGACGTCGCCGACTATTGCGATGTCGATCCGATCTTCGGAAGCCTGGCCGACTTCGACCGCCTGATCGAGAAGGCGCACCGCCTCGGCTTGAAGATCATCACCGACCTCGTCTTCGCCCACACCTCGGACCAGCACGCCTGGTTCGGGGAAAGCCGCCAGTCGCGCACCAATCCGAAGGCGGACTGGTTCGTCTGGGCCGACGCCAGACCCGACGGCTCGCCGCCGTCCAACTGGCAGTCGGTGTTCGGCGGCCCGGCCTGGACCTGGGACGCGCGGCGCGGCCAGTACTACATGCACAATTTCCTGCCGGAGCAGCCGCAGCTGAACCTGCACAATCCCGACGTCCAGGACGCCCTGCTGGACGCCGCCCGCTTCTGGCTCGACCGGGGCGTCGACGGCTTCCGCTTCGACGCCATCAACTTCTCGATGCACGACCCGAAGCTGACCGACAATCCGCCCCTGCCGCCCGGCGGCAAGCGCACCCGGCCGTTCGACTTCCAGGACAAGGTCCACAACCAGTCCCAGCCCGGCATCGTCGACTTCCTCGCCCGCATCCGCGCCCTGACCGACAGCTACGGCGGTCGCTTCAGCGTGGCCGAGGTCGGCGGCGATCACGCCGAACGCGAGATGCAGGCCTTCACCCAGGGCGACGACCATCTGAACAGCGCTTATGGCTTCCTCTACCTCTACGCCCCGACGCTCGGAGCGGCGCTGGTGCGCGAGGGGGCCGAGGCCTGGCACGGCCGCGACGGTCAGGGCTGGCCGTCCTGGACCTTCTCCAACCACGACGCCCCGCGCGCCATCTCCCGCTGGGCCGGGGACCGCGATCTGCGGGCCTACGCCGAGATGGCGATGCTGCTGCTGATGACCCTGCGCGGCAACGTCTTCATCTACCAGGGCGAGGAACTGGCCCTGCCCCAGGCCGAGGTCCCGTTCGACCGGCTGGTCGATCCCGAGGCCATCGCCAACTGGCCCCAGACTCTCGGCCGGGACGGCGCCCGCACCCCCATTCCGTGGACCGCCGACAAGCCGCAGGCCGGCTTCTCGACCGTCGAGCCGTGGCTGCCGGTCGATCCGCGCCATGTGCCCCTGTCCGTCGACCGCCAGGAACGCGATCCCTCATCCATGCTGCACGCCACGCGTCGGCTGGTCGCCTTCCGCAAGGCGCATCCCGCCCTGACGCTGGGCGAGATGACCCTGCTGGAGTCCGGCGACGACCTTCTGGCGTTCGAACGCGTCCATGGCGGCGAGCGACTGGTCTGCGTCTTCAACCTCGGCCGTCAGCCGGCGGTCTGGACCCTGCCGGCAGGCCATCGGATCATCGAGGCCGTCAATCTGGATTCACCGCCGACGGGGACCCTGCCCCCCATGGCGGGACTGGTTCTGGCGGCCGGATGACCTCAGCCGCCGCAACTCTCGCGCACGATCAGGTCGGTGGGGATTCGTTCCGACCGGCCGACGGAGTCGCCGGGGTTGTCGAGCAGCTTGGACACCAGCAGCCGGCCCGCCTTCATCGTGTCCTGGGCGATGGTCGACAGGGCCGGGCGGGCGTAGCGGCTGAACGGCACATTGTCGAAGCCGATCACGGACACGTCCTCGGGCACGCGCAGGTTGGCGTGCAGCAGGGCCCGCACGGCGCCCAGGGCGATCTGGTCCGAGGCGCAGACGACGCCGTCGAACTTCACCCCGCGCCGGATCAGGCTGTCGACCGAGGCCTCGGCCGACTCGACCTCGAAATGGGCCTCCATGATCAGGTCGGGATCGACCTCGATCCCCGACCTGGCCAGGGCTTCCAGATAGCCGCGGTGGCGCTGCATGGCCTCGGGCGGCTCGAGATCGCCCAGGAAGACGATGCGTTTGCGCCCCAGCCGCGCCAGATGCAGGGTCGCGCGCCGGCCGCCCGCGAGATTGTCCGACCCGACCGAGCAATAGGCCTGGTCCGGCATCTGGGCGCCCCAGACCACGAAACGGCCCTCGGTCTCGGCCAGCCGGTTCAGGCTCTGGTGCAGGGCGCTTTGGCCGAGGAAGATCACGCCGTCGGCCCGGCTGGTGTTCATCGCCGCCGACAGGTCGTCGTAACTGGTGGGCGAGAAATGGCTCATGATCACGTCGCAGCCGCGCTCCCGCGCCGCCTCGCCGACGCCGGCCAGAAGCTCGAGGAAGAAGGGGTCGCTCAGCCGGCCCTCGCGGCCCTGCGGCCGGGGCGTCACCAGGGCGATGACGCCGTCGGCGCCGATCGGCCCGGCGGGCATGTAGCGGCGGAACGGATAGTCGTGCTCGCGCGCCAGCTTCCAGATCAGCTGTTTGGTGCGCGCATTGACCGCCGGGCTGTCGTTCAGCGCCCGCGACGCCGTGGAGATCGACACGCCCGCCAGCTTGGCCAGGTCTTCCAGACGGGTGTTGCGGCGGCTCAAGCGCGGACTCCGGTCGATATCATGTCTGCAAATTTTGCTGCAAACCTTGCTTGTTCTGCGCCGTTACGGCCGCGCTTGGCAAGTGCCCTCACCTGGAGCGCCCCTGCATGCTGACCCGCCGGTTCCTGATCTCGACCACCGCCCTTCTGGCGACCCTGCCCGCCGCCGCGAAGGCGCAGGAGCCTGCGACGGCGGTCGGGGCCGCATCGCCCGAGGGCGTCCTGTCCGTGTCGGTGACGGTCACCGGCGAGGGCCGTCCGGAATACAGCGTCAGCCGCCTGGGCCGCCCCGTCATCGCCCCCTCCCGCCTCGGTTTCCTGTTGACCGACGCGGCCAAGCTGGAGCGCAATTTCGCCGTCACGGCCGACGCCCCGACGTCCCACGACGACACCTGGGAGCAGCCGTGGGGCGAGCGCCGTTTCATCCGCAACCGCTACACCCAGCTGCGCGTCCATCTGACCGAGAAGGGGGGCCTGGAGCGGCGGATCGACGTGGTCTTCCGCCTGTATGACGACGGCCTCGGCTTCCGCTACGAATTCCCCGACCAGCCCAATCTGAAGACCGTCAGCATCGGCGACGAGCTGACCGAGTTCGCCGTCGTCGATTCCGGCACGGCCTGGTGGATTCCCGCCTTCGAGTGGAACCGCGAGGAATATCTCTACAACCGCACCCGCATCGACTCGGTCGGCGTGGCCCAGACCCCGCTCACCCTCCGCACCGACGACGGCCTGCACGTCTCCATCCACGAGGCCGCCCTGATCGACTATTCCGGCATGAACCTGCGCCGGGTCGAGGGCGGGCGGTTCAAGGCGGCCCTGACGCCGGGCCTGACCAATGCGGCGGTCGAGCTGACCACCCCCTTCACCACCCCCTGGCGCACCCTGCAGATCGCCGACCGCGCCGGCGACCTGGTCGAATCCAGCCTGATCCTGAACCTGAACGAGGCGAACAGGCTCGGCGACGTCAGCTGGTTCAAGCCGATGAAATACGTCGGCATCTGGTGGGAAATGCACCTCGACCTGAAGACCTGGAACTCGGGTCCGAAGCACGGCGCCACCACCGAAAACGCCATCAAGCATATCGACTTCGCGGCCGAGCACGGCTTCGGCGGCGTCCTGATCGAGGGCTGGAACGTCGGCTGGGACGGCGAATGGTTCGGCACGGGCTGGAACTACAGCTTCACCCAGAGCTATCCCGATTTCGACATCGAACGCGTCGCCGCCTACGCCCGCGCCAGGGGCGTCGAGATCATCGGCCACCACGAAACCGGCGGCAACGCCTTCCACTACGAGCAACAGCTCGACGCCGCCTTCGCCCAGATGCAGCGGTTCGGCTGGCACTCGGTCAAGACCGGCTATGTCGCCGACGCCGCCGGCGCCCGGGTGCGCGGCCCCGACGGCCAGCCCCGGCTGGCCTGGCACGAAAGCCAGCCGATGGCGCAGCACCATCTCCGCGTCGTCCAGACCGCCGCCAAATACCAGGTCGCCGTCAACGCCCACGAGCCCTTCAAGGACACGGGCCTGCGCCGGACATATCCCAACATGATCTCCCGCGAGGGCGCCCGCGGCACGGAGTTCAGCGCCTGGGGCCAGCCCGGCAATCCGCCCGAGCACGAGGTGAACCTGGTCTTCACCCGCCTGCTGGCCGGGCCCATGGACTACACCCCGGGCGTCTTCGGCATGCAGACCCGCGCGCCCGACGGCATCGCCACCACCTGGGCCAAACAGCTGGCCCTGTATGTGACCATCTACAGCCCGATCCAGATGGCCGCCGACCTGCTGGCGAACTACGAGGCCAACCCCGGCCCGTTCCAGTTCATCAAGGACGTCGCCGTCGACTGGTCCGACACCCGCGTGCTGAACGGCGAGATCGGGGACTTCGTCACCATCGCCCGCAAGGACCGCAACTCCGACCAGTGGTTCCTCGGCGCCATSACCGACGAGCATCCGCGCGCGCTGGACGCGTCCCTGTCCTTCCTCGACCCGGGCCGCCGCTACCGCGCCGAAATCTACCGCGACGCCCCCGACGCCCACTGGCGAACCAACCGCGAAGCCATCGTCATCGAGCAGCGCGAGGTCACCGGCGCCGACACCCTCAGCCTGCGCCTCGCCCCCGGCGGCGGCCAGGCCATCCGCTTCGTTCCGCTGGGCCGGGGACGCCGCGCATGACCGCCGCCGACCACGTCTGGCGKACGCGSCCGCGCCTSAGCCASCTCGCCATCTGGAAYATGTGCGTCGGCTTCTTCGGCATCCAGATCGGMTTYGCCCTGCAGAACGGCAACGCCAGCCGCATCTTCCAGACYCTGGGCGCCGAGGTCGACAACCTCGCCATCCTGTGGATCGCCGCGCCCCTGACCGGCCTGCTCTGGGCGCCGAGGTCGACAACCTCGCCATCCTGTGGATCGCCGCGCCCCTGACCGGCCTGCTGGTCCAGCCGATCATCGGCCATTTCAGCGACAGGACCTGGGGCCCTCTCGGCCGCCGCCGGCCCTATTTCCTGGTGGGGGCGATCCTGACCTCGGCGGCCATGATCTACATGCCCAACGCCCCGAGCCTGTGGCTGGCGGCGGCGACCCTGTGGGTCATGGACGCGGCCATCAATGTCACCATGGAGCCGTTCCGCGCCTTCGTCGGCGACAACCTGCCGGACGAGCAGCGCACCCGCGGCTACGCCATGCAGACCTTCTTCATCGGCGCCGGGGCCGTGCTGGCCTCCTGCCTGCCCTGGCTCCTGACCAACGTCTTCCACGTGGTCTCGACCGCGCCCGAGGGGGTGACGCCGGACTCGGTCAAACTGTCCTTCTACATCGGCGCCGCCGGCCTGCTTCTGGCCGTGCTCTGGACCGTCGTCTCGACGCGCGAATACAGCCCCGAACAGATCGACGCCTTCGAGACCGCCCGCACCGCACGGGGTCCCGACGACCGTCAGGCCCCCGCCCGCTCGCACCGCGCATATTACATCGGCGGCGTCGTCTGGGGCTTCATCGGCGCCGTCGGCATCGGCGTGGTGTCATGGGCCGGGCTCGAGAAGGAGCTCTACGTCCTGTTCGGCTTCCTCGTCGGCTTCGGCCTGCTCCAGCTGGCCGTCGGCGCCCTGCACGCCGCCCGCCGCTCGAACAGCCTGACCGAGATCATCGACGACGTCTTCCGCATGCCGAAGACGATGCGCGGCCTTGCCGTAGTCCAGTTTTTCAGCTGGTTCGCCCTGTTCGCCATGTGGATCTACACCACCGCCGCCGTCACCGCCGTCCACTACGGGACCAGCGACCCCACCTCGACGGCGTACAATGAGGGGGCCAACTGGGTCGGCGTCCTGTTCGGCGTCTACAACGGCGTCGCCGCCCTGACCGCCTTCGCCATCCCGGTCGTCGCCCGCCGCACGGGCCGCAAGGCCGCCCACGCCATCAATCTCGCCCTCGGCGGCCTCGGCCTGGTCGGCGTCTTCCTGATCCGCGATCCCCAGCTGCTGTGGCTGCCCATGATCGGCGTCGGCGTCGCCTGGGCCTCGATCCTGTCCATGCCCTACGCCATCCTCGCGGGCGCCGTCCCGGGCCGGAAAATGGGCGTCTACATGGGCATCTTCAACATTTTCATCGTCGTGCCCCAGCTGCTTGCCGCCACCATCCTGGGCCTGATCCTCAAGGGCCTGTTCGACGGCCAGGCCATCTGGGCCCTCGTCCTCGGCGGCGTCAGCTTCTTCATCGCCGCCGCCTGCAGCCTCAAGGTCACCGAGCCGAAGACGGAGACCGCGGCGTGATCGGGCGCCGCACGCTTCTGACCGGCCTCGCCGCCCTTCCCATGGCGGCGCACGCGTCCCGCGCCCGCGCCGACGCCCCGACCGAAGGCCGCCTCTTCGAACACCAGCAGATGGCCTCGGCCCACGTCCAGCCGCGCGACGTCACCGTCTGGCTGCCCCCGGGCTACGACGGCTCGGAAGCCCGCTACCCCGTCCTCTACATGCACGACGGCCAGAACCTGTTCGACGGCGCGCGGGCGTCCTACGGCAAGGAATGGGGCGTCGACGAGCACGTCGCCCGCCTGTCCGCCAACGGCCAGATCCGCACGCCCATCGTCGTCGGCATCGGCAACACGCCGCTGCGGCTGCGCGAATACATCCCCGCCGACCTGATCCGCGCCCTGCCCGACGACATGCGCGCCGACATCCAGTCCATCTACGGCGGCGAGCCCCTGTCCGACGGCTATCTGCGCTTCATGGTCGAGGAGCTGAAACCCTTCATCGACCGCACATACCGGACCCGCGCGGGCCGCGACGACACCGTGGTCATGGGCTCCAGCATGGGCGGGCTGATCTCGCTCTACGCCCTGATGAAATACCCCGGCGTCTTCGGCGCCGCCGGCTGCGTCTCGACCCACTGGCCCCTCCGCATCGAACAGATCACGGACGAGGCGGCGCTGGCGGCCTGGCGCGAACGGCTGGTCTCGGCCTGGACCCGCGTCGTCCTCGACGGCCTGCCGAACCGGCGCAATCACCGCCTCTATTTCGATCGCGGCGACGAGACCCTGGACGCCTTCTACGCCGTCTTCCAGTCGCGCATCGACCAGACCATCCGCGACGAAGGCTGGGGCCCCGACCGCTTCCGCAGCCTCGTCTTCCCCGGGGCCGAACACAACGAAGCCTCGTGGAACCAGCGCCTCGACGTGCCCCTCGCCTTCCTGCTTCCCCCTGCCTGACGAGTCCTCCCATGCGCATCATCTCCCGCCTCGCATCCGGCGTCGCCCTTGCCGCCCTCGCCGGCTGCGCCACCTTGGACGCCGCCCCGGTCGCGGACGCGCCCGCGCCTGTCATTTCCGCCGTCGCCCCCGGCGCGCCGGGTGACCGCCCCACCTGGTCCAACGCCGCCAAGACCGGCGCGGGCGCCTCGTACGAAGCCTATGTCGACGGCCAGTACCGCGACGGCGGCCGCACCGGCGACGTCAGCCGCGTCTGGTTCTCCCTCGCCGACGGCGTCCTGACCGAGACCATGTACGGCCTGATCCACCAAGCCCAGATCAAGCAGCTGCGCTTCGCCGTCGTCACCGACACCGGCCTGTCGGTCGAGGGGACCGACACCACCAGCCGCACCGAATATCTGCACACGGACGATCACGGCCGCCCGCTGTCGCCGGCCTACCGGGTCATCACCACGGACAAGCAGGGCCGGTACGAGATCGAGAAGCGGATCTTCACCGATCCGGACAATCAGGCGCTCGTGGTCCGCGCGACGATCCGGGCCCTGAAGGGCCAGGTCACACCCTATGTCCTGCTCGAACCCCACATGGCCAATACCGGCGTCGGTGATTCCGGCGAGGCCCAGCGCGGCGCGCTCCATGCCTCGGAAGGCGATGTCCATCTGACGTTCCGGCCGACCTTGCCATTCGAGACCGCCAGCGTCGGCTTCGTCGGCGCGTCGGACGGCCTGACCGATCTGGCCGACGGTCGCCTGGACAACGTCCATGAGACCACCGGAAACCAGCCGGGCGCCATCATGCTGACGGGCGGCTTGCCGCGGCTCGGGCCGAATCAGTCGTTGAGCCGCGACTTCGTCATCGGCTTCGGCTCGACCCGGACGGCCGCCAGCAGCGCCGCGAACCGGACCGTTGCGACCGGCCTCGACGAGGTCCTCGCCCGCTTCAACGGCGAGGGCGACCGCGTCGGCTGGGAGGACTACATCGCCTCCCTGACCGACCTCCCCCGCATCGCCGAACAGTCCACCGACGGCGGCAAACTCGCCTGGGCCTCGGCCCTGATGCTGAAGGTGCAGGAGGACCGCACCTACGCCGGGGCCCTGATCGCGTCGCTGTCCAACCCGTGGGGCGACACCGTCGACGCCACCGAATCCTCGACCGGCTACAAGGCCGTCTGGCCGCGCGACTTCTATCAGGTCGCCATGGCCCTGATGGCCCTGGGGGACGCCGAGACGCCCGTCGCCGCCTTCCGCTACCTGCCCCGGGTCCAGGTTCGCGCCGACACGCCCGGCAATACCGGCGCGACCGGCTGGTTCCTGCAGAAGACCCACGTCGACGGCGAGATCGAATGGGTCGGGGTCCAGCTCGACCAGACCGCCATGCCCATCATGCTGGGCTGGAAGCTGTGGAAGGCGGGCCGCATCGGCGACGCCGAACTGGCCGCCATCTACGCCCGGATGATCAAGCCGGCCGCCGACTTCCTCGTCGACGGCGGCACGGCCGGCATCCTGTGGAACGACCGCCGGATCACCCCGCCCTGGACCCAGCAGGAACGGTGGGAGGAGCAGGAGGGCTATTCTCCTTCCACCACCGCCGCCGTCATCACCGGCCTGACCGTCGCCGCCGACATCGCCCGCGCCTCGGGCGATCCCGCCTCGGCCGCCCGCTATCTGGCCGCCGCCGACGACTATGCCTCCAAGGTCGAGGCGCGCATGTTCACCACCGCCGGCGAATACGGCGACGGCCGCTACTTCCTGCGCCTCAGCCGCAATGAAAACCCCAACGACAAGCTGCCGCTGGGCGAGAACAACGGCCAGCCCGCCATGCCCGAGGACCGCATCATCGACGGCGGCTTCCTCGAGCTGGTCCGCTACGGCGTGCGCGCCGCCGACGCCCCCTCGATCGTCGCCAGCCTGCCCGAATATGACGACCAGACGCGCGAGGCCCGCTTCCGCGTCCGCTACGACCTGAACGGCGTCCCGGGCTTCCGCCGCTACGGCAACGACGGCTATGGCGAGAACGCCGACACCGGCGGAAACTACGGCGTCGGCGGCATGACCCCGGGCCAGCGCGGCCGGGTCTGGCCCATCTTCACCGGCGAACGCGGCCACTACGAACTGGCCGCCCTGCTGGCCAACCCGTCCGCCGATCAGGACTGGAACCGGGCGCAGCTGAACCTCATCCGCCAGACTTACGTGCGCGGCATGGAGTCCTTCGGCAACGACGGTCTGCTGCTGCCGGAACAGGTCTGGGACGGCGTCGGCGACGCCACGCCGCACGGCTACCGGCCCGGCCAGGGCACCAACTCCGCCACCCCCCTGGCCTGGACCCACGCCGAATACATCAAGCTGCTGCGCTCCCTCGCCGACCGGGCGGTCTGGGATCGCTATGCGCCGGTGGAGGCGCGATACGCCCGATAGGCCATGTCCCCAGGCGGCCCAGGGACGTGAAAAGGCGGGACCGTCGCCGGTCCCGCCTTCCCCGTCGTCCGACGCCCGGCCCCTACTGGACCGGACGGCCGTGGATATCGACCACCTGGACGTCGGCGAAACCGAGCGCCCGGATCTTCGGCTCGATCGAGGCCCGGTCGCCGACCACCACCCAGGTCGTCGGCCCGGAGCCGACCACGGCCTGCGCCGCCACGGCGGCCTGGGCCGCGGTCATGGACCCCACCCTCTGGGCATAGGTGTCATAGTAGTTTTCCGGCACGCCCCAGACGACCATGTTCTGCAGTTCGCCGGCGATGGCCGCATTGGTCTCCCAGTTGCCGGCCAGACCCTGGACCATATTGGCGCGAGCGGCCTGGATTTCCGCATCGGTCAGCGGACGCGATCCGACGACCTCGGTCAGTTCGCGGCGCAGTTCGGCCAGGCTCTCGGCCGTCTTGTCCGACTGCACCCCGGCGCTGACCGAATAGATCCGGTCGCCGCGGCCGTAATTGCCGGCCAAACCCTGCACCATGTTCGCCCGGGCCGCCTCGATCTCGGCCTGGGTCAGCGGACGCGTGCCGACCACCTCGGTCAGTTCGCGGCGCAGTTCGGCCAGGCTCTCGGCCGTCTTGTCCGACTGCACCCCGGCGCTGACCGAATAGATCCGGTCGCCGCGGCCGWACGGCACGCCGCCGCCGGCGCCGTAGGACCAGCCCTTGTCCTCGCGCAGGTTCATRTTGATCCGGCTGGTGAAGGCGCCGCCCAGGGCGGTGTTCATGGTCTCGATGGACGCCTCGGTCGCGGGGTCGAAGGCCGGGGCGACGCGGCCGGCCAGGATGGTCGACTGCGGCCCGGCGCGGTCCACGATCAGGATGCGCGGCTGGCCCGAAGGCTCGGGCGCGTCCGCCGGACCCGGTCGCGCCGGCATGGGCGTCGAGGGCGCCCGCCAKYCGGCGAAGGCCCGCTCCAGCTTCGGCGTCAGCTCGGCCAGGGTGGTGTCGCCGACCACGACCAGGGTCGCGTTGTCGGGCCGGAACCAGGTCTGGTGCCAGGCCTCGGCGTCGGCCGGGGTCAGGCTCGCCACCGTCTGCTCGGTGCCCGAACCGGGACGGCCGTAGGGGCTTTCCGGACCGTACATCTCGCGGCTCAGAACCCGCGAGGCGATGGCGCCGGGGTTGCGGTTCGATTGCTGGATGCCCGCGATCTGAAGCGTGCGCGTGCGCTGGAAATCCTCCTGCCGGAAGGCCGGATTCAGGACCACGTCGGCGAACAGATCCAGTGACGGCTCGAGCCGGGCCGACAGGGCCGTCATCGTCACATTGGTCGAGTTCGTCCCCGAACCCGCGCCCAGGGTCGCGCCCAGCAGCTGCAGCCGGTCGCTGATCTCGATCGCCGTCAGGTCGTCAGTGCCGTTGGTCATCACCTGCGGCGTCAGCTGGGCCAGGCCCGCCTTGTCGTCGCTATCGACCACGGCCCCTGCGTCGAGGATCAGGTTCATGCTGACGGTCGGCACGCTCTCGCGCCGCACGAACATGACCTTCATCCCGTTGGACAGCTGGGCGCGTTCGATGGTCGGGAACACCGCTTCCGGAGCCGGACCGACCGCCGGCACGCCGGCCGTACGGTCCACGCCCGCCGAGACCGAATAGTCGGGGAAGGGCAGGACCTCCAGCGAATAGCTGCCGTCGGACAGCCAGCGGCGGCCCGCTTCGGTGAGGTTGTCGGGTCGGGCCTCCACGATCCGCTGATAGCTGGTCCGCCATGCCGCCGGATCACCGAAGAAGACCTCGGACTGGGCCAGCAGATCGGACTTGCCGCCGAACCCGCCGATCCGCTCCAGTCCGCGAATGGTGGCGGCCGCCGTCTGCGTGCGGACGCGTTCCAGCTCCTCGGAGGTCGGCCCGTCGCGCAACAGCCGAGCCATTTCCTCGTCGACGATGGCCTCGATGCGGTTCAGGTCGCCGCCAGCCTTGGCCGTGGCCGTGACGATGAACTGGCCGGCGATCTGCCGCCCCCCGGCCCCGGCCGAGACCGCCGTCGCCAGCTGCTCGTCGATCACCAGCCGCTTGTACAGCCTCGACGACCGGCCCGAGGCCAGAACCTGGCCCACCATGGCCAGATAGTCGGTGTCGGCCTCGCCCTGCGGCGTGGTGTTCCAGACCTTGTAGAGGCGCGGCTGGCCGACGCGGTCATACATGACCTCCCGCTGCGCCCCGACCAGCGGCGCGACCATGCGGCGCGGCTGGGTCACCGGCGGGCCCGAGGGGATATCGCCGAAATAGCGCTCGACCTTCTCGCGCGCCTCTTCGGGGCTGATGTCGCCGGCCAGGACGATGACGGCGTTGGCCGCGCCATAGTAGTCGCGGAACCACTGCTGCACCGTCGGCAGGTCGGCGGCGTTCAGGTCGTCCATCGAGCCGATGACGGTGTGGCCATAAGGGTGTTCGTCGGGCCAGGTCGCGGCCGTGATGGCGTTGAAGACCCGGCCATAGGGCTGGTTCTCGCCCTGGCGCTTCTCGTTCTGCACCACGCCGCGCTGCTCATCCAGGCGCGCCTGGTCGATGGCGCCCAGCAGATGGCCCATGCGGTCGCTCTCGAGCCACAGCATGGCGTCCAGCGCCGAGGTCGGCACGTTCTGGAAATAGTTGGTGCGATCCGTGTTGGTGGTGCCGTTCTGGTCCGTGGCGCCCAGCAGCTCGGTGCCCTTGAAGAAGTCGGTGTTGTAGTTCTCCGATCCGTTGAACATCAGGTGTTCGAACAGATGGGCGAAGCCGGACCGGCCCTCGGGCTCGTTCTTGGAGCCGACGCCGTACCAGATGTTGACCGCCACGATCGGGGCCTTGCGGTCCTCGTGCACGATCAGGGTCAGGCCGTTGTTGAGGACGAATTTGGTGAAGGGGATGTCCACCGCCGGCAGGGGCGCCAGGCGTTCCTGGGCGGCCGCGGCCGCGGCGGCGACGGGCGGCCGGGGCGCGGCGACGCTTTCGGCATGGGCGGAAGCGGCGATGAGCAGGGTCGTGGCGACCCCTCCGAGCAAGGCGAGACGACGGGCGGTATGCATGGAATTCCCCCTGGAACTGCGTCAGCGGCGGTTGGCCTGGCCGAAGTGACACCCGGACAGCCCCCGCGCGCAATATGTGAATCATTGCAACGCTGTAATGAATGTGCGGACGCGAGACCCGGCGGTGACTTCGTGCCGTACGGCAGTGTGCATGTCTGAATCTCGCAGCTTCACCGCGCAATATTGCACCGCACACGAAATGAATTGCCTTGTGCGCTGCAATGCCGTCCAATCCGTTTCCGCGGCGTCGAACGCGGTTCGGGCCGAGCCATACAGACCTCCGGACCGGACCCGCGCATGACCGTTCGCCTTCCCGCCTTCATCCCCGCGGCGCTTGCGGCCCTCGGCGCCGCGCCGGCCCTCGCCGCCGCGCCCCGGCCCGCGCTGCTGGAGCATCAGACGTCGCTGGTGCTGAACGAGGCCTCGACCGCCTGGATCCTGACCTCGACCGCCCTCGTCCTGCTGATGACCCTGCCGGGGCTGGCCCTGTTCTACGGCGGCATGGTGCGGCGCAAGAACGTCATCGCCACCATCGCCCATTCCACCGCCGCCCTGGCCATCGTCACCGTGCTGTGGTTCGCCGTCGGCTACAGCCTGTCGTTCGGCTCCAGCGGCGGGGCTGCCAACGGCTTCATCGGCGGCTTCCAGGCCGCCTTCCTCGACGGCGTCACCCCGGCCACCGCCCACAGCCTCGCCCCCGGCCTGCCCGAATTCCTGTGGATCGCCTACCAGCTGACCTTCGCCATCATCACCCCCGCCCTGATCGCCGGCGCCTTCGCCGAGCGGATCAAATTCCCGGCCGCGATCCTGTTCTTCTTCCTCTGGCACCTGATCGTCTACGTCCCGATCTGCCATCAGGTCTGGGGCGGCGGATGGATGGGGTCGCTGGGCGTGCTCGACTTCGCCGGCGGCTCGGTGGTCCATGTCAATGCGGGCGTCGCGGGCCTCGTCTGCGCCCTGGTGCTGGGGCCGCGCCACGGCCACGGGCGGGACAATATGGCCCCGCACAACCTCGCCTTCACCGCCATGGGCACGGGCCTGCTGCTGGTCGGCTGGCTGGGCTTCAACGCCGGCTCGGCCTGGGCCGCCGACGGCATAGCCGCCGTGGCCGCCTTCAACACCATCCTGGCCGCCGCCGCCGCCGCCATCGGCTGGACCGCCGTCGAGTGGATCGACCACAGGCGCCCGACCCTGCTGGGCCTGCTGTCCGGCATTGTCGCCGGCCTCGTCGGCGTCACCCCCGCCGCCGGCCTCGTCGACCCGAAGGGCGCCTTCATCATCGGCATTCTCTCGGGCCCCGCCTGCTACGCCGGCGCCGTCTGGCTCAAGCGCGCCTTCCGATATGACGACAGCCTCGACGCCTTCGGCGTCCACGGCGTCGGCGGCGTCGTCGGCGCCCTGCTGACCGGCGTCCTCGCGACCGCCGCCATCAACCCCGCCGGCGAGAACGCCAACCTCCTCAACCAGGCCATCGGCCTCGCCGCCGTCATCGCCTGGAGCGGGATCGGCACCTTCGTCATCCTGATGATCTGCCAATTCACCACCGGCCTGCGCGTCGACAGGGAGTCCGAGATCGAGGGCCTCGACTACACGCAGCACGGGGAGACGATCCACCCGTAGGGCGAGGCAGCGGGGGTCAGGCAGCAGGCAGCAGGGTCGACGGAGTCCCGGCCCCGCCTGCGTTCCTCGTGCTGCCTGCTGCCTGCTGCCTCCCCCGCAACGCTCCCCGCCGACCCGCGTTCACCCCCCATGGCAGCCCAGGGCGAACTCAGGACCTACAAGGCGAAACGCAATTTCGCCGACACGCCCGAGCCGTCCGGCCGCAAGGGCAAGGCGAAGACCACCGCCCTCACCTATCTGATCCAGCGCCACGCCGCGACGCGCCTGCACTACGACTTCCGCATCGAGGTCGACGGCGTGCTCAAGTCCTGGGCCGTGACCAAGGCTCCGTCGCGCGACACCCTGGTCAAACGCCTGGCCGTCGAGGTCGAGGACCACCCGCTCGACTACGGCTCGTTCGAGGGGACCATCCCCGCCGGCAACTACGGCGCCGGCACGGTGCAGATGTGGGACCGNGACTACGGCTCGTTCGAGGGGACCATCCCCGCCGGCAACTACGGCGCCGGCACGGTGCAGATGTGGGACCGCGGCACATGGGAGCCGCAGGAGCCCGACCTCGATGCGGCGTTCAAAAAGGGTCAGATCAAGATGGTCCTGCACGGCGAACGGCTGAAGGGAAAATGGTCCCTGATCCGGCTGCGCGCCGATCGCGGCAAGCCCTCCAAACGCAACAACTGGCTGCTGATCAAGGAGCGCGACGAATACACCGTCGAGGGCGAGGGCGACGCCAATATGGAGATCGACGCCTCCATCGTCTCGGGCCGGACCCTCGCCGAGATCGCGGGCGGTTCGAAGGAATGGAAATCCTTGAAGGCGACCACCCGCAAGGCCCCGCCCAAACCCCAACCCACGAAGGCGGCCGCGAGCACATCGAAAAAACCGCCCGCCTTCGTCCCAATCCAGCTGTGCAAGATCGCCGACTACCCCCCGCGCGGCGCCGGCTGGGCCCATGAAATCAAGTTCGACGGCTACCGCATCCAGATCGGCGTCGGCGGCGGCAAGGCGACGCTGCGCACCCGCAAGGGCCTCGACTGGTCGGCCAAATTCCAGGCCCACGCCGACGACGCGGCGCACTGGCCCGACGGCGTCGTCGACGGCGAGCTCTGCGCCCTGGCCGAAGACCACATGCCCGACTTCTCGGCGCTTCAGGCCGCCATCTCGGACGGCGACACCGGCGACCTGATCTATTTCGCCTTCGACCTTCTGTTCGAGGGCGACGAGGATCTGCGCGGCCTGCCCCTGTCGCACCGCAAGGCGCGGCTGCAGGCGTACATCGACCGCATCCCCAAGACGGCCCGAAAGCGCATCCGCTACGTCGACCATTTCGCCACCACGGGTCAGGCGGTGCTGGACAGCGCCTGCCGCATGGATCTGGAAGGCGTCATCTCCAAGTCGCTCGACGCCCCCTACACCCCCGGCCGCTCGACCACCTGGCTGAAATCCAAATGCCGCGGCCGCGACGAGGTCGTCATCGGCGGCTGGACCTCGGAGGGCGACCGCTTCCGCTCCCTGATCGTCGGGGTGCAAGACGTCGATGCGAAGGACGGAAAGGGCCTGCGCCACCTCGGCCGCGTCGGCACCGGCTACGCTCAACCATTGCTCAAGACCCTGCTGCCCGCCCTGAAGAAGGCGAAGACCGACCACAGTCCCTTCGTCGGCAAGGGTGCCCCGCGCCGCTCATCGGCCGCCGGCCAGACCATCCACTGGGTCACGCCCACCCTCGTCGCCGAGATCGAACACGGCGGCTACACCGACACCGGCTCCCTGCGGCAGGCGTCGTTCAAGGGCCTGCGCGAGGACAAGACCGCGCCCGAAGTGACCGAGAAACCGCAGGCCCCGTCGAAGCCGTCAAAGGAGACCGGCAAGGTCTCCGCCCCGCCCCAGCTGTCCATTCCCGGCGAGCCGCGCGGCAAGTCGAAGCTGGTCGTCGCCGGCGTGACCATCTCCAGTCCCGACAGGATCCTGTGGCCCGCCGCCGACGGCAAACCGGCCCTGACCAAGGCCGACCTCGTCCGCTATTACGAAATGGCGGCCGAACGCATCCTGCCCCACGTCGCCGACCGCCCCGTCTCCATCATCCGCGCGCCCGAGGGCATCGGCGGCGAGAGATTCTTCCAGCGTCACGCCATGCCCGGCTCCAATCCGCGGCTGAAGCTGATCGATGTGAAGGAGCGCAAACCCTACATCGGCGTCGTCGACGTCGGCGGTCTGGTGGCCATCGGCCAGTCGGGCGGGCTGGAACTCCACCCCTGGGGCTGCAAGCCGAACGATCCCGAGACGCCCGACCAGATCACCTTCGACCTCGACCCGGACGAGGGTCTGAATTTCGCCGACGTCATCGCCGCCGCGAAGACGGTGAAAAAGGAGCTTGAGAGCCTCGGCCTCAACCCCTTCGTCAAGACCACCGGCGGCAAGGGCCTGCACGTCGTCGTGCCCATCCTCGCCGACGCCCGCAGCCGCATCGAATGGGACCAGTGCAAGGCGTTCGCCAAGGCCGTCAGCGAACGCGTCCGCGTCGCCGACCCCGACCATTTCACCACCACCCTGGCCAAGAAGGCGCGCGGCGGAAAGATCTTCCTCGACTATCTGCGCAACGGCCGCATGGCCACCGCCGTCGCCCCCTGGTCCCCCCGCGCCCGCCCGGGCGCCGGTCTCGCCTTCCCCCTGTCATGGACCCAGGTGAAGACCGGCCTCGACCCCCGCGCCTTCACCCTCCACGACGCCCGCGCCCTGCTGAAGAAGCCCGACCCCTGGAAGGATTTCCGCGCCGGCGCGGTCAACCTGCGGCCGGTGCTGAAGACGGTGCTGTGACTCCCGTCTCCTCCTTGTCGCCGAAGGCGATGGGGAGGAGACAATCCCCTATCCGTGCATCCCCGCGAAGGCGGGGACCGCCCCTCCAACCGTGCGATCGCGTGACGCTGCTCGCCGGATATATAGTCGGGTTGGCGGGAAAATATCCCGCCTGTTCAACACCTTCCGCTTTTCTCAAACTCTATTGTCAGCACGGGGTCCCGGCAGCCGTATGCTTTTGCCATCCCGTCGCGGGGGAGGGCGTCTGGCGCCAGGGCCAACCACGTGCGGCGGGGTGTGATCGTTGCGGGACGTCGCGCGTCGCCTTTTNCTGCATCCCGTCGCGGGGGAGGGCGTCTGGCGCCAGGGCCAACCACGTGCGGCGGGGTGTGATCGTTGCGGGACGTCGCGCGTCGCCTTTTCGGCGGCGGGCGGCGGAACCGGACCATCCTGGAGGACGGGTTGCTCCCCCCTCCGGCGTGCGAAGGGACTGTCCTCCGGTTTGAAACGGAGGAGCCCGGGAGCCTGGCCGCTCCCGCCCGTCCGGGCTTCGTTTCGAAAGGGCCTAAATGGCGAGAGGTCGGGGGCCGAAAACAGGCAAACCCCGGCYGGCCATGCGATGCCCGCCCCGAAGCGCTCGGAAGCCGCGATCACGCGGAGC